>CAZGUW010000032.1:0-26817 GCA_964528705.1 uncultured Geminicoccaceae bacterium | reverse complement strand
TGGGTTTGTCGTCCCACTCGTCACTCAGGATGCGGCGCGCATCGCCATCGGGGTGTTGCTGGTCACGCTGGTGGCCGCTGCCATCGGTTATACCATCGCCTCCGCGGTGCTGACCTTCAAAGATCTCGGCTTTGGCGCGGACATCGACTTCGCCTATATCGAGGCCAACCTGGTCTGAGCCGGCCCGCCCGGCGGACCGGGCGGGCTCCTAGATTCCCATGGCCCGGTGCATCGAGCGGGTCAGGTGGTCGTCCATGGCCGCGGCGGCGTCGTCGCGGTCATGGCGGACGAGTGCCGCCAGGATGCGCCCGTGCTCCTGCATCGTCGCGCCGATCAGCGGCGGCGAGAGCACGTAGCACTGGTCGAGGCGGATCAGCGCGACACGGTCGCGGGTCTGCCGGTAGACCTCGTCGATGATCGGGTTCCTGAGCGAGCCGACGACGGCGTGATGGAAATCGTCGTCGACCTTTTGCGCCAGCGCGCCGATCTCCGGCTGGTCCATGCCCTCATCGAGCGCCCGCTCGACCGCTGCGTGGCGCTCGTGCCACATCGCCAGCAGCTCTGCGTCGCAGACATCGGCATAGCGGCGAATGCCCTCGCGCTCGATCATCGTCCGCAGCTGGTAGGTGTGCCGGATCAGCTCCATGTCCGGCTTGACGATGCGAATGCCGCTGCGCGGCATCACCTCGACCAGCCCTTCGGCATGGAGCCGCTGCACGGCATCCCGTAGCGGGGTCAGCGGCACATCGAGCAGCTCGATCAGCTCGGCCTGCGAGACCACGGCGCCGAGCGAGAGGCGTCGCGCGAACAGCGACTCCTTGAACCGCTCATAGGCCACATCGCTGAGTTTCACGTCGCTTCCCGTCTCTTCGATTGGCACTTGCCACCGTAGCACCCGGGTGTTAACGGAGCAACTGATGCATCAGTTGAGCGATAGAGACATCGACAGTGCATCGGTTGATCGACGAGGGAGGCTGAATTGGCTGGCACAAATCAGGCAGCAGCCGGGGTCGGTGGCGCGATCGCCGGCTTCCGCGTCAGCCGGTTCTCCTTCGCCCGCGACCGGGTGATCGGCGATTCGCAGGTGCGCTCGGCAGCCGTCAATCTGGGCGTGCTCGAGCTCGAGACCGCCGAGGGCCTCGTCGGCACCGGCTTCTTCCAGGACCTCTTCCATCCGCTGCCGGACGAGGACGAGCTCAACCGCGTCTTCGCCGAGACCGTCCTGCCCGGCATCCGGGGCGTCCATCCGGCATCGCTCGTCCATCGCCTCACGCGGCCGCGCGGCGGCAACAACCGCCTGCCGCCCTTCAATTTCGCCGAGGCGGTCGAGCAGGCGGTCTGGGACCTCTACGGCAAGGGCCTCGGCCTGCCGCTCTGGCGGGTCCTCGGCGCCACCTCGCCCGAGGTCCCCGCCTATGCGAGCGGCCTCGACTTCCATCTGAGCGACCGCCAGTACCAGGCGTTTTTCAAGGCCGCCAAGGGCCGGGGCTACCGCGCCTTCAAGATCAAGGTCGGTCATCCCGACGCGGCCTGGGACCTGCGCCGGCTGAACCTGCTGCGCGAGGTCATCGACGAGGGCGACCTCGTCATGGTCGATGCCAACGAGGCCTGGACGCCCAAGGAGGCGATCCGCCGGCTGCATCTCTTTCGGGATGCCGGCCACGCCATCCACTGGCTCGAGGACCCCTGCCTGCGCAACGATTTCGAGGGCCTGCGGCAGGTCGCCGAGGCGCTGCCCTGGACGCATCTGAACACCGGCGAGTATCTCGACCTCGCCGGCAAGCGCCGCCTGATCGAGGCCCGCGCCGTCGATATCCTCAACGTCCACGGCCGGCCCGGCCAGGTGATGCAGGCCGGCTGGCTGGAGGCCGTAGCGGGGCTTGAGGTCTCGCTCGGCAACTCGACGATGGAGCTCGGCGTGCATATGGCGGCAGCGCTGCCGGAATGCCGCTGGATCGAGTACAGTTTCCACAACTATGCCGGCCTCCTGGCCGAGCCGGTCAGGATCGAGGACGGCATCGCCCATGCGCCCGACCGTCCGGGCCACGGGCTGACACTCTCGGCCGAAGCGCGCGCCCGGTTCCACAGTCCGCGCGTCGGCGATCGGCATGACCGGGGACCGGCGCCGCCGATCGATCTCTCGGAAGTCGCCTGAACGACCACGAAGACCCAGGGAGGTAATCAGATGACCGACTTTGCCGCGATGAACCGCCGTCGCCTGCTCGGCACCGGCCTCGCCACTCTTCCATTGCTCGGCGCGGGTGGGCTTGGCCGCCGCGCACTGGCCGCCACCGACATCACCTACTGGCATCACTTCACGAGCCAGACGGAAGCCGCCGGCCTCGCCCGAGTCACGGAGCTCTTCAATCAGGTCTATCCCGACATCACGGTTACCCCCGAGAACATCCCGAACGCCGAGTACATGACCAAGCTGACG
This sequence comes from uncultured Geminicoccaceae bacterium, assembly GCA_964528705.1. GTDB lineage: Bacteria > Pseudomonadota > Alphaproteobacteria > Geminicoccales > Geminicoccaceae > SLRI01. The sequence continues at coordinate 24,380 of CAZGUW010000032.1, read as the reverse complement.
GCGACGCTCGTCGCCGGCAGCCGGCCGTCGTGCGGCATGGTCACGTCGGACCGCTTTGCCGACATTCACGCCTTGGGGGGCCTCGTCGATCTGTCGCCCAGGATGGCGGACTGGCCGCTGAAGGATGCGTTCCCGCCTGCCGCCTTCGAACCGGTGACCATTGACGGCGCCGTCTACGGTGTTCCGGCCTTCTCTTTCGTCAACTGGATGTACTACCGCGCCGACTATTTCGAGGAGGCGGGCATCGACGGCCCGCCCGATTCGTTCGAGGAACTCCTCGAGGCCAGCATCAAGCTCAGCGATCCGGCCAACAACCGCTACGGCTTCGGCATGCGGGGCGGGGACGGCGGCCACAACTTCCTGATCGACGTGCTCCAGGCCTGGGGCTCGCCGATCGCCGTCGATGGCCAGATGGCGATCGACCGCGAGAAGGCGATCGAGGCGGTGCGCTTCTATTCGGAGCTCTATACCAAGCACAAGGTGGTGCCGCCGAGCGCCCCCAACGACAGCTACCGGCAGATCATGGAGGGCTTCAAGACCGGGCAGACCGCCATGCTCTGGCATCATACGGGCTCCCTGACCGAGCTCGCCGGAGCCCTGCCCGAGGGCACCTTCATGACCGCCATCCGGCCCGCCGGCCCGGCCGCCCGGATCGCCCAGCTCGATCATCTCTACAACGGCGTCATGAACGAGGCCGATCTCGACCCCGCGTGGGACTGGGTCAGCTTCTGGGGCGAGACCGATCCCGCCATCGCCTTCCTCGAGGAGACCGGCTACTTCCCGTCGTCGAGCGAGGCTGCGGCCGACCCGCGCATCGCCGACAACCCGATCTATGGGGCTGCGGTCGCCACCATGGAATTCGGCGGCCCGCCGCCCGGCTTCGTCGGCTATGAAGGTTGGGCGCGGACCATCGCCCACCCGGCCTTCCAGCAGGTGCTGACCGGTGACGCCACGCCGGAGGAGGCCGTCGACACGATGATGAGCGGCCTCGAGCGCACGCTGCGCTGAGCCGGAGGCGGGCCGTGGGGCGACCGAATCTGCTCTTCATCCTGTCGGACCAGCACGCCCAGCGCTTCGCTGGCTGCTACGGCAACGGGTTCGGTCTGACCCCCAACCTGGATCGGCTGGCGGCGCAGGGCGTGGTCTTCGACCGTGCCTACTGCCCGTCGCCGATCTGCCTGCCGAGCCGGGCCTCGCTGCTCACCGGCAAGCATCCGCATCGCCATCGCTGCTGGACCAACAGCGATGCGCTGCCGAGCGACGAGCCGACCTACGCCCACGCGCTCGGTGCCGCCGGCTACCGCCCGGAGCTGATCGGGCGGATGCATTTCGTCGGTCCCGACCAGCTGCACGGCTTCGCCGCGCGGCCGATCGGCGACCACAACTCGAACTGGCTCGGGGTCTCGGGCGTCGGCCACGGCATTTTTCAGGGCACGGCCGGGCCGGATGCGGTCAGCGTCGTCCGCTCCGGCGCCGGACGTGCCGCCTACGAGATCAAGGACGAGCACACGACGGCGGTGGCACTCCGCCGGCTCGACGAGATTGCGGCCGGGCGCGCGGCGGGCGACGAGGCACCTTTCTGTCTCACGATCGGGCTCATGCTGCCGCACCCGCCCTATGTCGTGAACGACGAGGATTTCGATGCGCTGCCGGAGGCGATCGAGGAGCCCGAGATCGCAGGCGTGCCCGCCGAGGCGGATCATCCATGGCTGCGCTGGTGGCGCGACAAGAGCGGAGCGGCCGGACTCTCCACCGCCGACCGGCGGCGGGCGCGGCGCGCCTATGCCGGGCTGGTGCGCAAGATGGATCGGCAGATCGGCCTGATCCTCGACCGGCTGGAGGAGGCGGGTCTCAGCGACAACACGCTCGTCGTCTACACCTCCGACCACGGCGACCATGCCGGCGACCGCGGGCTCTGGTGGAAGCACACCTTCTACGACGAGTCGGCGCGCATACCGCTCATCATGGCCTGGCCAGGCGTGTTGCCGGCGGGCGAGCGGCGGCAGCAGGTCGCCAATCTCGTCGACCTGCCGCCGACCTTCGCCGAGGCGCTCGGCGGCGAGGCGCTGCCCGACATCGACGGGCGCAGCCTGCTGGCGGTGGCGAAGGACGGCACCACGCCCTGGTGCGACGAGACCTTCAGCGAATACTGCACCGACACGAGCTTCGGCTTCGCCCACGGCGAATACGCCATCCAGCGCATGCTGCTGCGCGGCCGCTACAAGTACGTCTACTACCACGGTTTTCCCGACCAGCTCTTCGATCTCGAGGCGGATCCCCTGGAGCAGCACGACCTGAGCGCCGATCCGCGGCTGGCCGGCGTGCGCCAGGCGATGCGCGCCGCGACCCTCGCCGGCTGGTCGCCGGCCGAGATCGGCCAGGCGCTCGCCGAGCGCGAGGCGCGCAAGAATCTCTGGGCGAAATGGGGCGAGAAGGTGCGCCCCGCCGACACCCACCGCTGGTCGGTGCCGGCTGACGAGAAACTGCGCTTGCGGGGATTCCCGGCATGAGCAACGGGGGAGGGGAACGAGGAATGAAGGGTTCGGCAATCGATCGCCGGGGGCTCCTGGCCGGCACGGCCGCTGCGGCGCTGGCGCTCGGCCTGCGGCCGGGACCGGCGGCGGCACAGTCGGGCGACGTCGTCTACTGGCACCACTTCGCCGCCCAGGCCGTGGTCGTCGGCTTCGAGCGGGTCGTCGAGCTCTTCGGCGAGGCCTACCCGGAGATCGATCTCTCCAGCGAGACGATCCCCAACGCCGACTTCATGCAGAAGTTCACGGCCGCGGTGGTCGCCGACAGCCGGCCGGACACGACCATGGTCTCGGCCGAACGCTTCCCCGACATGCACGCCATGGGCGGGCTCGTCGATCTCACCGACCGGATCGAGAGCTGGCCGCGTCGCTCCGCCTTCCCCGACGACCGGTTCGAGTCCGTGAGCGCCGACGGCCGCATCTACGGCGTGCCGGCGTTCTCGTTCGTCAACTGGGTCTACTACCGCAAGGACTGGTTCGAGGAGGCCGGCATCGAAGAGCCGCCCGAGACGATGGAGGACTTCCTCGACGCGGCGCTGAAGATCACCGACCCCGCGCGCGGCCGCTACGGCTTCGGCATGCGCGGCGGCGACGGTGGCGCCCCCTACATCACCGACATGATGCGCGCCTGGGGCTCGCCCATCGTCGAGGACGGCGAGGTGGCCCTCGACCGGCAGACGGCGATCGAGGCGGTGCGGTTCTATGCGGAGCTCTACACCAAGCACAACGTGGTGCCGCCGAGTGCTCCCAACGACAGCTACCGGCAGATCATGGAGGGCTTCAAGACCGGGCAGACCGGCATGGTCTGGCACCATACGGGCTCGCTGCAGGAGATCCGCACGGCCTTCCCGGACGGCAATTTCGGCACCATGGTCCGCCCCGCCGGGCCCGCGGCGCGGATCGCCCAGGTCTCCTACCTCTACAATGGCCTCATGTCGGAGCGGAACGCCGACGCGGCCTGGGAATGGGTGAGCTTCTGGGGCGAGGCCGAGCCCTCCCTCGCCTTCCTCGAGCTCACCGGCTACGTGCCGGTCGCGACCGACGTCCTCGCCGATCCGCGCCTCACGGACGATCCGATCTATGCCGCCGCGACCCGGACCATGGAGTTCGGCGTCGGACCCTTGAGCTTCATCGGCGCCGATGGCTGGGAGCGGACCGTCGTGACACCCGAGTTCCAGAAGATCCTGACCGGCACCAGCACGGTGGAGGACGCCGTCGACCAGATGCTCCTCGGCCTCGAGCGCACGCTGCGCTGAGCCGAGGCACCCGAGCCGCCACCGCCCGCTTTCGAAACAGGAATCCGATGCAGATCACCGATATTCGCTGCTTTCTCGTCGAGGAACCCTCCGACCGCCCTGTCTACCGCTGGCGCAAGGGCCTTGCCGGCTCAGGTGACGGCACGCCGGCAGGCGAGCTCCAGCGCTTCGCCTATCTCCGGCTCGAGACCGACGAGGGGATAACGGGTGCCGTCAAGATCGGCCGCGGCGACGCGGTGGTGAGCCTGACCCGGCGCCGGCTGAAGAAGCTGATTGGCGAGAACCCGCTCATGACCGAGCGGCTCTGGCATCTCGTCTGGGAGATCGATCGCGTCGAGGAGATGAACGTCCATCACCTCGGCCTGCTCGACATGCTGGCCTGGGACATCAAGAGCCGGAAGGCCGGCCTGCCGCTCTACCAGCTGCTCGGCGGCTACGACCGCCGCGTGCCGGTCTACGCCTCGACCGTCACCTGGGACACGATGGACGAGTACGAGCGCCACATCGCCCACTGCAAGGACGTCGGCTTCACCGCCTTCAAGCTGCATGCCTGGGGCGACGTGAAGGACGACATCCAGCTCTCGCGCAACCTGCGCAAGTGGACCGGCCCCGATGCCGTCCTGATGTTCGACGGCTCGGCGGGCTGGGACCTGACGCAGTCGATGGAGGTCGGACGGGCCCTCGAGGGCGAGGGCTTCCTCTGGCTCGAGGAGCCGATGCGCGAGTTCGAGCTCATGAGCTACAAGAAGCTCTGCGACGCGCTCGACATCCCGATTCTCGGCGCCGAGACCTCGGACGGCTGCCACTGGAACGCCGCCACCTGGATCCAGATGGGGGCGCTCGACATGATGCGCACCAACCCGAACTTCAAGGGCGGCCTGACCGGCGCCCTCAAGGTGGCGCACCTCGCGGAATCGCACGGCATGAAGGCGCAGATGCACGGCATGGGCTACGGCCAGGCGCATCTGTCGGCCGCCATCCCCAACAACGACTATTACGAGCAGCTCGTGATGAACACGGACCAGATCCAGGGTCTCGCCACCATGGCCGACCTGCCGATCGTGGATGGCTGGCTGGAGGTGCCCGACAAGCCGGGCCTCGGTCTCGAGCCCGACTGGGCCTGGATCGAGCGCAACGCGATCGCCTCGGCCTAGGCGCGGGAGCCGGGCCGATGGCGACCTGGGATCGATCGTCGGGACCAAGCGAGGCGGACCGCTTCGCGCTCGCGATCGACCGGGTCAACCCGCTGAGCTGGCTCGGGCGGCTTTCGGAATCGCGCGGCTGGGCCTGGTTCCTGCTGCTGCCGACGATGGTCCTGCTCACTCTCATCGTCGTCTATCCGACCATCTACGGCATCGCGCTCTCGTTCCAGGACGTGCGCCTGCTCAGGCCGAATGCCGGCGGCTTCGTCGGCCTCCGCCACTACCAGGACATGCTGAACGACCCGATCTTCTGGCTCTCGCTGAAGAATACGGTGATCTGGGTCGTCCTCGCCTGCCTCCTCGAGCTGGGTCTCGGCCTCGCCAGCGCCCTGGCGCTGGACCGCGCCCTGCCGGGGCTCAAGGCCGCCACCATCCTCATCCTGCTGCCGTGGTTCCTGCCCAAGGTCGTCGCCGGCAACATGTGGGCGCTGATGCTCGATTCCAGGCTCGGCGTGCTGAACGACATCCTCGTCCGTCTGGGCTTCCTCGACCAGTACAAGGCCTGGTTCGCCGACCCGTCGACAGCGCTCATCACCGCCGTGGTCGTCGAGAGCTGGCACAGCTTCCCGTTCTTCACGCTCCTCCTGATCGCCGCGCTCCGCGGCATCCCGGACGAGATGCACCAGGCTGCCGCCGTCGACGGCGCCACGGCGATCCAGCGCTTCTGGCACATCACCCTGCCGATGCTGAAGGTCGTGATCGTCGCCGCCGTCGTGCTCAGGGTGATCGGCCTCGTCAACTCGCCCGATCTCCTCTTGATCCTGACCTCGGGCGGCCCCGGCCACGCCACCATGGTCCTCTCGCTCTACGCCTTCGAGACCGCCTATCGCGGCTTCGACTTCGGCTATGCCGGAGCGCTGGCGGTCATCATGCTGCTGCTGCTCATGGTCTTCGCCTGGGCCTATGTCAGGGTCTCGGGCGTGATGGCGCGGCAATGACGGGTCCTGGAGGAACGCTGCCATGATCGTCGGCTCGCGCCGCAGCCGCCAGCTCGCCGACGTGCTGACCTACGCCGTCGTCGCCTTCTTCCTCATCTTCGCCATCGGCCCGCTCGTCTGGCTGCTGCTGACCTCGGTCAAGCTGGAGAGCGACATCGTCACCTCCGAGGGCGTGCGCTACTGGCCGTCGGCGATCACCTTCGAGCATTACCGCGCCATCTGGGCGCAGACGGACTTCCCGACCCTCTTCAAGAACAGCGCCGTCACCAGCTCCGTCACCATCGTGCTTTGCATGGTGAGCGGCACCTTCGCCGCCTACGCCTTCGCCCGCGAGCGCTTCCGGGGCCGCCACACCCTGCTCCTGGGGCTCCTGGTCGTGCGCATGTTCCCCGCCGTCATGATGATCATCCCGCTCTTCATCATCATGCGGGGCCTCGGCCTCCTCGACAGCAGCGCCGGGCTCGCCATCGCCTATACGAGCTTCCTGCTGCCGATCTTCATCTGGCTGCTCAAGGGTTTCTTCGACAACCTGCCCGACGATCTCGAGGACGCCGCCCGGATCGACGGCTGCACCCGGCTGGGTGCGCTCGGCCGCATCGTCCTGCCGCTGGTCAGGAACGGCCTGCTCGCCACCACCGTCTTCGTCGCCATCAACGCCTGGAACGAGTTCCTCTTCGCGCTGATGCTGACCACCAGCGCCGGCTCGCGCACCTGGCCCGTCGGGCTGCAGCTCATGATCGGCGAGTTCCAGCTGCCCTGGGGCATGCTCAGCGCCGGCGGCGTCCTGAGCATCATCCCGGTGGTCATCCTCTTCGCCATCGTCCAGCGCTCCATGGTCCACGGCCTGACGGCTGGCGCCGTCAAGGGCTGAGGACCCGCCTGGATCAGGAGGGCGCCTTCAGGCCGAGGCGGGCATAGAGCTCGGGCGGCGCCTCGCTCGCCCGCATCATCTCCAGCATCAGCGCGGTCAGCCGCTCGATCTGGGCCGGATCGTCCTCGGGGGCGAGCTGCAGCGGGTCCCGCTCGAGGTCGAACTGCATGCTCTTCGTCTCGGTGAGCTGGCCCGGGCCCATGCGGTTGTAGAAGGGTGACTTGGGCGTCGAGGCGACGCGTAGCGTGCGCACACCGTCGGTGAAGGCGAACGGCCCCGCCAGCTCCATGTCGCGCAGCTCCTCCTTCGAGAAGCGCGCGGCGATGTGCGTCGGCATCAGCGTGTACTGGAAGAGATCGCCGCCATGGACGTCCGGCGGATAGCGGAAATAGGTGTAGCGGCCGTCGGTAATGTTGACCGCGCAGCCGAAGAGCCCGAAGAGCGCCGCCTCCCGCACCGCCCGGTCGTCGCCCAGAACCGGCAGCAGGGAGAAGCCCTGCGCGAACTGGGGCGGCGGGGCGCCGAAGACGTCGGCGATGGTGGGTGCCAGGTCGATGGTCTGGGTCAGCGCCTGCCGCCTGGCACCGGCCGCGTCGGCATGGTCGGGATGCCAGATGAAGAGCGGGATGTGCGCCACTTCGTTGAAAACCGGCATGGCGTTCTTCGCCCAGTAGTCGTGCTCGCCCAGCAGGAAGCCGTGATCGGTGGTCACGATGAGGGCGGTATCCTGCCAGAGGTCATGGGAGTCGAAATGGTCGAGCAGCCGGCCGAGCAGCTCGTCGCAGAGCGCCAGGTTGGCGTGGTAGTTGGCGCGCAGCTCGGCGATCTCCTCCGGCAGGGCGTCGAACTTGCCCTGTGGTGGCCAGTCCAGGATGGGGCCGTCATAGGGGGTGGGAAACGACCTGCGGAAGCGCTCGGGTGCCTGGAACGGCTCGTGCGGATCGAAGGTCTCGAGGTGCAGCAGCCAGTTGTCGGCCTTGCCGTTCTTCTCGAGGAAGTCGATTGCCGCATCGAAGCAGCGGACGGAGGGATAGTCCGCCTCGTCCTGGATGGACTGGCGATTGATGATGTGCTGCCGGTACTTGTTGCGCGGCTGGTCGGAGAACTGGGTGGGATGGTATTGCGGCCGCAAGGCATCCCAGGCGGGTGCCACCTCGGCTTTCCAGGGGTCCTTCTCCTGGCCGCGGACGAACTCGTAGCTGTCGTAGCGGGTGTGGTAGGTCGCACCGCCGTCCATGAAGTAGTGACAATGGTCGGTGACCATGTGCGAGTAGACGTTCTGCTCCACCAGATTCTGCGTCAGCGACTCGTCGAACGGCTCCAGGGGCCCCCACGAGCGGTGCATGAAGTTGTAGCGGCCGGTGTGCAGCTCGCGCCGTGCGGGGATGCAGGGCAGGCTGCCGACATAGTGGTTGTCGAACGTCGTCGAGCGGGCCGCCAGGCGCTCGAAGTTCGGCATGGCCGGCGCATCGGGGTTGTAGGGCCTGAGCGAGCGGCGGTTGAGCGTGTCGAACAGCACGAAGACGCATTTCATCCCGTGGCTTCCTCCTTGAGGTCGCGTGCGCGGCGGTGGCGGACGACGAGCGAGTAGACGATCGATCCTGCCGCGAGCAGCAGGAAGGTGACGGCGAGCGGCCGCGTGAAGAGCGCCCAGGCGTTTCCGTCCGCGCCGACCATCTTGCGGAAATTGCCCTCGATGAGCGGACCCAGCAGCAGGCCCAGGACGAAGGGCGGCAGGGGATAGCGAAAGCGGTCGAAGATGTAGCCCAGGAGGCCGAAGGCGCACATCACCAGCACGTCGAACATGCGGTTGTTGAGCGCGAAGACGCCGCTGCAGGCGAGGATGAAGAGCACCGGCATGAGGATGCGCTTCGGCACCTCGACGACGCGCGCGAGCCAGCGCACCGAGAGGAGCAGCACGACCGCCATGACGATGCTGCCGAAGAAGACGGAGAAGTAGATGGAGTAGACGACGGTCGGGCTGTTGACGAAGAGCTGCGAGCCGGGCTGCAGGCCGTGGATCATCAGGCCGCCGAGCAGGACGGCGGTCACGGCGTCGCCTGGAATGCCCAGCGTCAGCGCGATGATCAGCGCCCCGCCGACCGTGGCGTTGTTGGCCGCCTCGGAGGCGATCACGCCTTCCGGAATCCCTGAGCCGTATCGCTTCGGGTCCTTCGAGCTGTTCTTCTCCTGGGCGTAGGCGATGAGGCCGGCCGGGCCGCCGCCGACGGCCGGGATGACACCGACCACCGTGCCGATCAGCGCCGAGCGGATGTAGTTGACGGTGTTGCGCCGCACCTCGGCAAGACGCGGCAGGACCCGGCCGATGGAGCCGCGCAGATCGTTGTCGAAGCTCGGCCGGTCGGATCCGGCCACCTCGTGCATGATCTGCGAGATGGCGAAGAAGCCGATCAGCGCCGGGATGAGGTCGACGCCGCTCATCATGGAGGGCACGCCGAAGTCGAAGCGCGGCATCCCGTCCTCGGCGGAGATGCCGAAGGTGGCGGCGAGCAGGCCGATCGTGGCGGTGACCACGCCCCGGATCAGCCGGTCGCCGGTGACGGCGATCACGGCGGTGAGCGCGAAGACGCAGACCGCGACATAGTCGGCGAAATAGAACTTGAGGGCGAAGGCGGCGAGCAATGGCGCGGTGATGACGAGGAAGACGCCGCTGATCGCCGTGCCGATCATCGAGGCTATCGCGGCATGGCCGATGGCCTGGCCGCCCAGCCCCTTCTGCGCCATGGGAAAACCGTCGAGCGTCGTCGCCACCGAGGCCGGCGTGCCCGGCATGCGGATGAGAATCGCGGTCACCGCCCCGCCCGAGATGCCGCCGACGAACACGGCGACCAGCAGGCTCATTGCCGCCTCGGCCTGCATGGTGAAGGTGAAGGGGATCAGTAGCGCCACGGCCATGGTGGAGCTCAACCCCGGAATGATGCCGACGACGATCCCGAAGACCACGCCGAGGACCAGGATCAGGACGTTCCAGGGTTCGAGGACGATCGCCAGCGCGTTGGCGAGCAGGGCCGGATCGAGCATGCGGCGTTTCCCTCAGTCTGGCCGGCAGGCTCTCAGTACAAGAGGCCTTCGGGCAACTGCACGAGCAGGACCTGCTTGAAGACGAAATGAAGGACGAACGTCGTCACCCCCGCCAGTGCCGCCGCCTCGACGAGCCGCTGCCAGCGGAGCTCGCGGCCGATCAGGAGCGAGGCCGCGAACAGGAAGACGGGCGTCAGCAGCAGGAAGCCGATGCGCGGCAGCAGCACGACGTAGGCGACGCCGATGCCGAGCGCCAGGAAGGAGCGGGCGTGCAGGCTGAGGAACGGGCCGTCGTCGAGGCGGCCCTTGATGACGAGGAAGAGAGCGCAGGCGGCAAGCACGGCCAGGAGCACGCGCGGCCAGAAGGCCATGCCGAGCGGCTCCCAGTCGTGGACGCGAAACGAGAAGGTCTCGTAGAGGAGGAGGGCGCAGCCGGCCAGGAGGCCGATGCCGACCATCCTGTCCTGCTGCATGACCATGCCGTGCGCCGCCCCGGCTCAGTAGCCCAGCTTCTTGCCGACGGCCATGATCTCCTCGTGGTTCTGCGCCACGAACGCGTCGTATTCCTCGCCCTCCATGAAGTTCCAGATGAGGTTCATCTCGTCCATCTTCGCCTGGAACTCCGCGTTCTGGCCGAGGCTGCCGAGCGCGCCGCAGAACGTGTCGACGGCCTCCGCCGGGGTGCCGTTCGGGAAGAAGAACCCGTTGGCCTGGGAGAGCACGAGGTCGACGCCGAGTTCCTTGCCGGTCGGCAGGTCGGGCGCAAAGCTCAACCGTTCGGGACTGAAGACCGCGAGAATGCGCAACGAGCCATCCTTGTGCGGCCCGACCACGCCGGGAGTCGGCTCGATCAGCGCGTCGACGTGGCCGCCCAGCACCGCCGCCTTCTTCGCCGCGCCACCGCCGGCATTCACCTGCTTGAGCTCGACGCCCATCTCTTCGGCCATCATGCCCGAGGCGAACTGGGCGAGCGAGCCCACGCCCATGGCAACACTGACCTCGCCTGGATTGGCCAGTGCTGCCTCGCGATAATCCTCGAAGGTCTGGTAGGGGCCGTCGCCCTTCGCCGTCAGGGTGAGGTAGATGTCGCCGAAATGGCAGGCCGGATCGAAGTCGTCATTGGTGAAGGCCGCCACGCCGACGGCCTGCGTCACCTCGGTGTTGGTGAAGTACATGCCGACCGTGTAGCCGTCCGGCCGCGAGTTCATGGCCTCCAGCATCCCGACCGCACCACCGGCGCCCTTCATGTTGACGATGACGATCGGCTGGCCGAGTTCCGCCTCGAGATACTGCGCAGCGACGCGGGTGAAGACATCGGTGGCGCCACCCGGCGGGTAGGGCACGATGATCTTGACCGGCTTCTCAGGGTATTCGGCCAGTGCCGCGGGCGCCGCGGTGATCTGGGCCGCTGCGGCGACGCCGAGGGCGAGGAGCCAGGAAGCTTGCTTGAGCATCGGTTACTCCACTGATCAATTTTCTTTATCGCGTGCCCGACTGTTTGGTCGTGGCGGCGGAAGCTGTCAACCGCGCATCCGGCCTTCCCAGGACCGGATTCCCCGGCCGCTTGCCCGGCGCAGGCGTGGCGGACTAAGAGAGGCGCCCAGGCGACGGAAGCCACGGCAGAGAGGGGGGACGACATGACATTGCGCATCGGGTTCATCGGCGCGGGGCTGATGGGGGCCGGCATGGCGAAGAACATCGTCACCAAGGGCTATCCGCTCGGCATTCTCGGCCACCGCAAGCGCGAGACCGTGGAGCGGCTGGTCGGCCTCGGCGCCGTGGAGGCGAAAAGCGCCGCCGAGCTCGCCCGGGGCAGCGACGTCGTCGTGCTCTGCCTGCCCTCGTCCGCCGAAGTGGAGGCCGTGGTGTTCGGCGAAGAGGGCCTGCTCGCCGGCGCCCATGAAGGCCTCATCGTGGTGGATTCGACCACGGCAGAGCCGTCCTCGACCGAGCGCGTTGCGGCGGCGCTCGCCGGACGCGGCGCGCGCTTCGCCGACGCGCCGCTCACCCGCTCGCCGCCCGACGCCGAGGCCGGCCGGCTCAACACGCTGGTCGGCGGCGAGGACAGTGTCGTCGCGGCCATCCGCCCGGTGCTCGAGACCTTCTCGGAGAACGTCTTCCACATCGGGCCGCTCGGCAGCGCCCACAAGATGAAGCTGATCAACAACTTCATGACCCAGGGCATGGCAGCACTCATCGCCGAGGCCTGCGTCACCGCCACCAAGGCCGGGGTCGACCTCGAGAAGCTCTTCGAGGTCGGCAAGGCGGGTGCCGCCAACAGCAGCGTCTTCCAGCGCATGATGCCCTGGGTGCTGGGCCACAACGAGGGCGGGATGCTGTTCCAGCTGAAGAACTCGCGCAAGGACGTGCGCTACTACACCCACCTCGCCGAGGCCGTCGGCGTGGCGAGCTTCCTGGGGCAGGCCGTGCATCAGACCTTCGTGCTGGCGACGCTGCAGGGCGAGGGCGAGAACTACGTCCCGGCCGTCGCACGGGGCCTCGGCAAGGCGCAGGGCGTCGACGTCGGGCCCAAGAAGAGCTGAGCGTTCCCGCCGGCTATCTCTTGGTCGGCAGGTCCAGGCCAACGCCCTCGAGGTGGCCGAAGAGCTCGCGCAGCCAGCGCGTCGCGGCCTCGGGCAAGGGCGGCCGGAGGATCGAGGCGACGTTGCTCTCGAGATGCGCGCGGTCGCCTGTGCCGAAGAGCACGATGTCCACCCCGGGCTCGTGGCGGACGTAGCGGTAGGCCGCATCGAAGAGGCTCGCAGCGCCATGCTCCTCGACGAGGCAGGCCAGGGGCTCGTCGAGCCGGGCGAGCTCTTCCGGCACCTTGCCCTCGGCGGCGAGCTCGCGCATCGCCTGGCGCAGTCGCTCGGGCCGGCTGAAGATGGTGCGGACGGCGAACATCAGGAGCGTGCCGATGCCGTTCGCCTGCGTCTGCGGGAAGATGGTCGCGCGCGCGTTCTGGTGCATCATGTGGAAGGCCAGCATCACCACCTCCCAGGCGGGGTCCCGCGTCGCCTCTTGGAGGGTCAGGTGCTGCGGATCGAACGGCCCCGCTTCGGTGATGCCGATATGGCGGAACTTGCCGGCCTCGCGTTCCTTGGCCAGCGCCTCGCGCAGCATCAGGGCGTGGGCGTAGTTCTCGGGCCTAACCGCGTGCAGCAGAAAGACGTCGACATGGTCGACGCCGAGCCGTTTGAGCGACCCGTCGAGATTGGCCCGGATCGCCTCGGGCGAGAGCCTCTCGCCGTCGATCACGACCTGGCTCTTGGTGCAGAGCACCACCTCGTCGCGCGGCAGGTCGGCGAGCGCCATGCCCACGGCCGGCTCGGTGCCGTAGGCCATGGCGGTGTCGATGAAGTTCACGCCGAGGTCGAACGCGGCACGCACGATGTCGGCGGCCTCGCGGTCGCTCTTCCCCTGGCTGAGCCCGAGCCGGCTGCTGCCGCCGCAGCCGAGGCCGGCGACGCTGACCTTGAGGCCGGTCCGGCCGAGCTGGGTGTAGTCCATCTTCATCCTCCCGTCGCCGACGATGCTGCGGCAGCACTGGTAGGACCCGGCCGACCGGCTGTCGACACCGGTTGTGCAGATCACTTGCAGTTTCATCAACTATAGAGTTAGTTCGGCCAATCATTTGCAACCGGGCGAGTCGCCTTGGTCCAGACCAGATCAGCCACCACCATCGCCCGGGTCGAGACGGTCGCCTTTGTCGGCCTCGAGGCGGCCCCGGTCGATGTCGAGGTGCAGCTCGGCAGCGGCCTGCCGTCCTTCTCGATCGTCGGCCTCGCCGACAAGGCGGTCGCCGAGAGCCGTGACCGGGTGCGTGCCGCGCTGGCCGCGATGAGCCTCGCACTGCCGCCCAAGCGGATCACGGTGAACCTCGCACCCGGCGACCTCCTCAAGGAGGGCAGCCACTACGACCTGCCCATCGCCCTCGGCCTCCTGACCGTCATGGGCGTCCTCGACAGCGAGGCGCTGCGGGGCCGGCTGGCGCTCGGCGAGCTCGCCCTCGACGGCGGGCTTCGCCCGGTCGCCGGCGTGCTGGCCGCGACCCTCGCCGCCGCGGAGCGCCAGCTCGGCCTCGTCTGCCCGCAGGCCTCGGGCGGCGAGGCGGCCTGGCTCGGCGAATCCGTCGAGGTGATCGCCGCACCCGACCTCTACTCGCTGGTCGGCCACTTCCGCGGCAAGAACGTCCTGCCGCCGCCCGACCCGGTCGGCCCGACGAGTCCGCCGGCCTATCCCGACCTCAAGGACGTCAAGGGCCAGGAGACGGCCAAGCGCGCCCTCGAGGTCGCGGCCGCCGGCGGCCACAACATCCTGATGCTGGGGCCGCCCGGTGCCGGCAAATCGATGCTGGCGGCCCGCCTCGTCGGCATCCTGCCGCCGCTGACGGCGCCCGAGATACTCGAGCTCGGTCTGATCCGCAGCGTCGGCGGCCGGCTCGAGGCCGGCCGGCTGCCCGAGGGCCGGCCGTTCCGCAGCCCGCATCATGCCGCCTCCATGGCAGCCATGGTCGGCGGCGGGCGCGACGCCCGGCCGGGCGAGATCAGCCTCGCCCACAGGGGCGTGCTCTTCCTCGACGAGCTGCCCGAGTTCGGCCGCCAGGTGCTCGAGTCGCTGCGCCAGCCCATGGAGGCCGGCACGGTCACCGTGGCCCGGGCCAACCACCACGTCACCTATCCCGCCCGCTTCCAGCTCGTCGCGGCGATGAACCCCTGCCGCTGCGGCTATCTCGACGACGCCAACCTCGCCTGCGCCCGCGCACCGCGCTGTGCGGAGGACTACCAGAAGCGCATCTCGGGGCCGCTCTTCGACCGCATCGACCTGCATGTCGAGGTGGCCGCCCTCAGCGTCCAGGACCTCACCCTGCCGGTGCCGACTGAGAGCTCCGCCGAGGTGGCGGCCAGGGTCGCTGCCGCCCGCACGCTGCAGGCCGAGCGGCTGGCCGGGCTCGGCCACGCGACGGACCGCCCGCCGCTCAACGCCGAGCTCGAGGGCGAGCTGCTCGAGCAGGTCTGCGAGGCCGAGCCGGCAGCAGCCGAGCTCCTGACCCGGGCCATGGAACGGCTGCGCTTCTCCGCCCGCGGCTACCACCGCATCCTGCGCGTCGCCCGCACCCTCGCCGACCTCGAGGCCTCGCCCGTCATCCGCAAGGTGCACATCGCCGAAGCCATCGCCTTCCGCCGCCGCCCGCCCGGTCGCCAGGCGGCTTGACCGCGGCCGGCGGTGCTGGTGTCGTGTGCCGGCACTTCCGGGCGAGGCGGGCATCCATGATCATCGGCATCGGCAGCGACCTCATCGACATCCGCCGGGTCGAGAAGACGCTCGAGCGGTTCGGCGAACGGTTCACCAGCCGCTGCTTCACCGAGATCGAGCGGGCGAAGGCGGACCGGCGGCTGCGCCGCGCCGACACCTACGCCAAGCGCTACGCCGCCAAGGAAGCCTGCAGCAAGGCGCTCGGCACGGGCTTCAGCCAGGGCGTATTCTGGCGGGATATCGGGGTGGTCAACCTGCCCTCGGGCAAGCCGACCCTGGCGCTGACCGGCGGGGCGGCGGCCCGGCTCCGGGCCCTCACGCCGCCCGGCATGAGCGTCGCCGTCGAGCTGACCTTGACCGACGAGCCGCCCCTGGCCTACGCCCTCGTGATGCTGACGGCCGTGCCGGGCGATGCGCCGGTGCTTTACCCGCCGTCCTCCGTCGGTTATTGACAGTACGTTCAGGCCGTCAACGCTGCTCTCCTTGTCGCTGCGGCGCCCGGTCACCCAACTGTCAGCAGCGCGAGTCGAGTCATAGCCAAGCGTGTCTCCTCCCACTCAAGCCGCCATTCGCGTGATCCCATCGCCATGACCTCGAAAAAGTCTGGTGGTATCAAGGACACGTTGAAGACGCTCGTCTACGCGATCGCGATTGCGCTGTTCGTGCGCACGTTCGCGTACGAGCCGTTCAACATCCCCTCGGGGTCGATGAAGCCGACCCTTCTGGTGGGCGACTACCTCTTCGTCTCCAAGTTCGCCTACGGCTACAGCCAGTACTCCCTGCCGCTCGGCCTGCCGCTCTTCTCCGGGCGGATTTTCGGCTCGCTGCCGGAGCGCGGCGATGTCGCCGTGTTCAAGCTGCCCTCCGACAACAGCACCGACTACATCAAGCGGATCGTCGGCCTGCCGGGCGACCGGATCCAGGTGATCAACGGCGTCCTGCAGATCAACGGCGAGCCGGTGAAGCTCGAGGCCCTGGCGCACTTCGTCGACGACATGGACGGTCGCGAGGTCGAGATCCCGATGTATGCCGAGACCCTGCCCGGCAGCGACGAACCGCACCTGATCCTCGACCTCACCGAGCGCGGCCGGCTCGACAACACGGACGTCTTCGTGGTGCCGGAAGGCCATGTGTTCGCCATGGGCGACAATCGCGACAATTCGCTCGACAGCCGGACCACCAATGTCGGCTTCGTCCCGATCGAGAACCTGATCGGCCGGGCCGATCTCCTGATGTTCTCGGTCGACGGCTCGGCCCGCATCTGGGAGCCGTGGAAATGGCCCTGGGCGATTCGCTACAATCGCCTCTTCCGGCCCATCACCTGATCGTTTCGCCATGAAATCGCGTTCCGCCAACGAGCGCCCGGGCGATCTCGCCGAGCTCGAGGCGGCCATCGGCTACCGCTTCCGTGACCGGCTGGTGCTGGGCGAGGCCCTGACCCACGCCAGCGCCATGGCCCTGGGGCGGCGGCGTGGCGGCGGCTCGCCCCGGCGCAGCTACGAGCGGCTCGAGTTCCTCGGCGACCGGGTGCTCGGCCTCGCGGTGGCGCACCTGCTGATCGAGGCCTACCCGGACGAGGCCGAGGGCGGGCTGACCCACCGCCAGTCCATGCTGGTCTGCCGCGAGACCCTGGCCGAGGTCGCCGAGGAGATCGAGCTCGGTCGCTTCCTCCTCGTGGCGCATGGCGGGCGCGGCAGCGGCGGGCTCGCGAACCCGACCATTCTCGCCGACGCCTGCGAGGCCCTCGTGGGCGCCGTCTTCATCGATGGCGGCTACGCCGCCGCGGCGGCGCTCGTGCGCCGCTACTGGGAAGGCCGGGTCGCCGATCTCACCCGCTCGCCGCGCGATGCCAAGACCATGCTGCAGGTCTGGGCGCTGGCCCGCACGCGCGAGCTGCCGAGCTACACCGTGCTCGACAGCGAGGGGCCGGCCCATGCGCCGGTCTTCACCGTCGAGGCGAGCCTCGGCGAGCTCGGCGCCGCGACGGCCGAGGCGGGCTCGAAGCGCGCGGCCGAGCAGGCCGCCGCCGCCCTTCTCCTCGAACGGCTCGAAGGGGATGCGGGTGACGCCTGAACCGACCGCTTCCGAGACCAGGGCCGGCTTCGTCGCCATCCTCGGCGCCCCCAATGTCGGCAAGTCGACCCTCCTGAACCGTCTCGTCGGCACCAAGGTCTCCATCGTCTCACCCAAGGTGCAGACGACCCGCCGGCGCATCATCGGCATTTCGATCCAGGACACGGCGCAGGTCCTCTTCGTCGACACGCCCGGCATCTTCACGGCGAAGAAGCGCCTCGAGCGCGCCATGGTGCAGGCGGCGTGGGCAGCGGCGGCGGATGCCGACCTCTGCCTCTTCCTGATCGACGCCCGGCGCGGCCTCGATGCCGACAGCCGGACCGTGCTCGAGGGCCTGGAGACCAGCCGCCGGCCGCCCGTCCTCGTCGTCAACAAGATCGACCTCGTCCCGCACGAAAAGCTCCTGCCGCTCGTCAAGTCGCTCAACGACATGCTCGCCTTCAACGCCACCTTCCTCGTCTCGGCCGAGACCGGCGACGGCTGCCCGGCCCTGCTCGAGGCCGCCGCCGAGCGCCTGCCCGCCGGCCCCTGGCTCTTCCCCGAGGACCAGCTCTCCGATCTTTCCAACCGGGCGCTCGCCGCCGAGATCACCCGCGAGAAGCTCTTCCTCCAGCTCCATCAGGAGCTGCCCTACAGCACAACGGTCGAGACCGAGGCCTGGGCCGAGTCGCCGGACGGTGCCGAGATCCGCATCGACCAGGTGATCTACGTGCAGCGGCCGAGCCAGAAGGGTATCGTGCTCGGCAAGGGTGGCCGCCAGATCAAGGCGATCGGCGAGGCGGCAAGGCTCGAGCTCGAGGAGATCCTCGAAGCCCGCGTCCATCTCTTTCTCTTCGTCAAGGTGCGCGAACGCTGGCAGGAGGACGCCGAGCGCTATGGCGAGATGGGGCTCGATTTCCCCGACTGACGGTTCACGGCAATGATCGAATGGCGCGACGAGGGGATCCTGCTGAGCGCCCGGCCGCTGGGCGAGCGCGACGCTGTCGCCGCCTTCCTCACCTTCGAGCATGGCCGCCATGCCGGCCTCGTCAGGGGCGGCGCCGGCAAGCGGCAGGGCGCCCTGCTGCAGCCGGGCAATCGCCTGGCGCTGACCTGGTCCGCCCGGCTGGAGCAGCACCTCGGCGCCTTCACGCTCGAGCCGGTGCGACTGCACGCGGCGGGCATCCTGGGCGACGGCGAGGCGCTGCTGGCGCTGGGTGCGGCAACGGCGCTCGTCGAGCTCGGCTGCGGCGAGCGCGACCCGCACCCCGCCCTCTACGCCGCCCTGCTCAGGCTGGTCGAGACGCTCCACGCCGGCGTGGACTGGCAGGAGACCTATGTCCGCTTCGAACTCGTGCTGCTGGCCGAGCTCGGCTTCGCCGTCGACTTCGAGCAATGCGCGGTCACCGGCGTGACCGAGGGTCTCGCCTATGTCTCGCCGCGCACCGGCCGGGCGGTCAGTGCGGCTGCCGCCGGCGAGCTCGCGGCACGGCTTTTGCCGCTGCCGGGCTTCCTCGTGGGCCAGGGTGAAGCAGACGAGGAATCGATCGCTCAGGGGTTGCGGCTTGCCGGGCATTTCCTGAACCGGCATATCCTCCAGCCGATGGACAAGGCGATGCCGACCGCGCGCGAGCGCCTGGTCCTGAGACTGACCCGAACGACAAAGGACGATGGCTGATGGCAGTTGCCGCACCAGCCGGCGGATCGGTGGTTCCGATCGAGCTCAAGACGGCGCTCTCCGAGCGCTACCTCGCCTACGCGCTCTCGACCATCACCTCGCGCTCGCTGCCCGATGTCCGCGACGGGCTGAAGCCGGTCCAGCGGCGCCTGCTCTACGCCATGCTGCAGCTCCGCCTCGATCCGGCCTCGGCCTACAAGAAATGCGCCCGCGTCGTCGGCGACGTGATCGGCAAGTACCACCCGCATGGCGACGTCGCCGTCTACGACACCCTCGTCCGCCTCGCCCAGGGCTTCTCGCAACGCGACCCGCTCGTCGACGGCCAGGGCAATGTCGGCAATCTCGACGGCGATAACGCCGCCGCCATGCGTTACACCGAGAGCCGGCTGACCGCCGTGGCTGCCGCCCTGCTCGACGGCATCGACGAGGACACGGTCGATTTCCGCGCCACCTATGACGGCAGCGAGGACGAGCCCGTCGTCCTGCCGGCGGCCTTTCCCAATCTCCTCGCCAACGGCTCGGCCGGCATCGCCGTCGGCATGGCGACGAGCATCCCGCCGCACAACGCGGCCGAGCTCTTTGCCGCGCTGGCCTTCCTCTTGGAGCGGCCGGCCGACGCACCGCCCGCCTCCATCGAGGAGCTCATGGCCTTCGTGAAGGGCCCGGACCTGCCGACCGGCGGCGTGCTGATCGAGCCGGCCCCGGTCATCGCCGAGGCCTACGCTTCCGGCCGCGGCGCCCTTCGGGTGCGCGCCCGCTGGACGGTGGAGAAGCTGGCCCACGGCCAGTACCAGATCATCGTCACCGAGATCCCCTACCAGGTGCAGAAGGCCCGGCTGATCGAGCGGCTGGCCGAGCTGCTGGCCGCGAAGAAGCTGCCGCTCCTCGCCGACCTCAGGGACGAATCCTCGGAGGACATCCGCCTCGTCCTGGTGCCCCGCTCGCGCGGCGTGCCGGCGGAGCTCGTCATGGAGCAGCTCTTCCGCCAGTCCGAGCTCGAATCGCGGCTCTCGCTCAACATGAACGTGCTCGACGCCCAGGGCGTGCCGCGCGTCATGGGGCTGCTCGAGCTGCTCGAGGCCTTCATCGCGCATCGCCTCGACGTGCTGGTCCGCCGCTCGCGCTTTCGCCTCGGCAAGATCGACGACCGGCTCGAGATCCTCGAAGCCTATCTCAAGATCTTCCTCGATATCGACACGGTGATCCGCATCATCCGCGAGGAGGACGAGCCGAAGCCGGTGCTCATGGCCACTTTCGAGCTCAACGAGCGCCAGGCCGAAGCCGTCCTGAACCTCCGCCTGCGCAACCTCCGCCGGCTCGAGGAGATGGCGCTCGAGAAGGAGCGCAAGGCGCTCACGAAGGAGCGCCGGGAGCTCAACGCCCTGCTCGCCGATCCGGAGAAGCGCCGGGCGAAGCTCGCCGCCGACATGCGCGAGGGTGCCGAGACCTGGGGGCAGGGGCCGCTCGGCGCGCGGCGGACCGAGCTCGGGACCGCCCCGGTGCTCGACCCGGCGTTGATGGAGCTGCCGGTCGAGCGTTACCCGGTCACCGTCTTCTGCTCCGCCAAGGGCTGGGTCAGGACCGTGCGCGGCCACCAGGGCGACACGAGCGAGGCGAAGTACAAGGACGGCGACGCCGAGCGCTTCGTCATCCCGGCCCAGAGCAGCGACAAGCTGCTCGCCCTCGCCACGGACGGCCGCTGCTACCTCGTCCCGGTCGAGAAGCTGCCTTCCGGCCGCGGCCAGGGCGAGCCCCTCTCCCTCCTGATCGACCTCGCCAAGGGGGTGGATCTCCTCACCCTCCTCGTCCACCGGCCGGACGGCCGCATCGCGCTCGCGACCCGCAACGGCCGCGGCTTCGTCGCCCGCGAGAGCGAGATCGCGGCCCAGACCCGGGGCGGCAAGCAGGTGGTCAACCTGGAGACCGACGACCGGCTCGTCATCGCCGCACCAGTCGTCGGTGACCATGTCGCGGTCATCGGCACCAACAACAAGCTCCTGGTCTTCCCGGTCGCCGAGCTGCCCGAGATGACCCGCGGCCGTGGCGTGCTGCTGCAGCGCTACAAGGACGGCAAGCTCTCGGATCTCGTGACCCTCGACGTGGCGGACGGCCTCGCCTGGCCGATGGCATCGGGCAACCGCATCCGTCACGAGAAGGATCTCGCCCCCTGGCTCGGCAAGCGCGGCCAGGCCGGGCGCAATGCGCCTTCCGGCTTCCCCAGGGACCAGAAGTTCCGCCCGGTGCCGGTCGAGGACGACAAGGGCTGATGCCCGGTCGGCGATGATGGAGCGTCGCGTCCGCCTGAGCATCGCCCAGGCCGTCCTTGCAGCGACCCTTCTGGTGGCCCTCGTGCTCGGCACCGGGCTCCTCCTGTACTCCAGGCAGATCGGCAAGGCCGAGGCCATGGCGGCGGCGGCCGAGCTCATGGACCGCTCGATCGAGATCGTCAGCCTGCGTGCCGAAGCGTTCATCGCCCCGATCGAGACGGCGGTCGGCATGGCGCCGGAGTGGCCCGACGTCGATCGACCGCCGACGGTCGACGGTCATCAGGCCGGTCAGTTCCTCGCAGCACTCATCGATTCCCTGCCGCAGATCTCGTCCATCCTGCTCGCCTACGACACGGGCGACGTCTACCTGCTCAGCGCCACCCGCACCCGGCCCGCCGAGCAGCTCGAGCGGCTGGGCGCCCCCGAAGGTGCCGCTTTCCTCGAATGGTACATCCTGAGGGAGGATCGCCCGACCGAGGTTTATGTCGAGCGCTTCCTCGACCCGGCGCTCTCTGTGCTGAGCACCCGGACGACCGTCGGCGACGACTATGACCCGCGCAGCCGGCCCTGGTTCGAGGCCGCCCTGGCGAACGACGGCGTGGCTGCCACCGATGTCTACAGCTTCGCCGGCTCCGGCCGGCCCGGCCTGACGCTGAGCCGTCGCCTTGGTTCGGGCGTTGCCGGCATCGACGTGACGCTGGAGGTGCTCGATCGACACCTCCACGAAATGCCCGAGGCCGAGGACGGGGTGCTCGTGATCTTCGAGGACGACGGCGAGATCGTCGCCCGCTCGCTGCCCGCAGAAATCGCCGAGGACCGGCGCGAGGCCGTGCTGACGGCGCTCGTCGCCGACGCGCTGGACGGCACGCCGCTCGTCGACGAGCCGATCGACATCAACGACGAGGCCTGGATCGCCCGCGAGGCGAGCATCGATCTCGGCGCCGAGCGCCAGCAGCGCGTGGTCGCGGCCATGCCGGTGGCCGAGATCGTCGCCCCGCTCACCGAGGCGGCACGGGGCACGGCGCTGGTCTCGCTCCTGATCCTCGCCGCCGGCCTGCCGCTGCTCTGGCTGGTCGCCCGCCTCCTCTCCCGGCCGCTGATCCGCCTCGCCGCCGAGGCCGAGTCCGTCCGCCGCTTCGATCTCGAGCTGCCCGCGGTCGCGGCTTCCCGGGTCGGCGAGATCCGCCAGCTCGAGCGGGCCATGGCGCAGATGCGCGCGAGCCTGCGGACCTTCGCGCTCTACGTGCCGAAAGCGCTGGTCAAGCAGCTCATCGAGCAGGACGAGGCGCCGGTCATCGGCGGCGAGCGCCGCGATCTCACCGTGCTCTTCATGGACCTCGAGAATTTCACCAGCATGGCGGCCGAGCTGCCGCCCGAAGAGGTGATGGAGCGCATGTCGCGCTACTTCGAGACGGTGACCCGCATCCTGCTCGCCCACGATGCGACCATCGACAAATATATCGGCGACGCGGTGATGGCTTTCTGGAACGCCCCGCTCGACACGGCCGACCACCCCGCCAAAGCCTGCGCGGCGGCACTCGCCGTGGTCGAGGCGGTGCGCGAGGAGACGGCGAGCTGGACGACCGAAGGCATGGCCCCGGTGCGCACCCGCATCGGCATCCATTCAGGCCCCGCCATCGTCGGCAATGTCGGCAGCTCCGACCGGATGAACTACACCGCCCTCGGCGCCACGGTGAACCTCGCCTCCCGGCTCGAGCAGCTCAACCGTCAGCTCGGCACCGAGATCCTCGTCAGTGCCGACGTCGCCGAGCGCGTGCGCGACCGGTTCGCCTTCGAGCACGCCGGCAGCACCACCCTCAAGGGGTTCGCCGAGCCCGTCCACATCTTCGCGCTGATCTCGGCGACGGCGCCGGCCGCTCTCATGCCGCCAGCCGCGCCGATGGCCCTGCCAGACCGTCGAGCAGGTCCGGAATTGCCGCCAGTGCCTGTCGCTCGACCTCGGTGAGCCAGTCGAGAGCCTGGTCGGGGGTCTCGGCCGCCTCGAGCTTGGCGCGCGCCGTCACGATGGCGAGGAGATCGGCACCGGCCCGGTCGGCCTCGGTCAGCGAGGCGGCGTGCACCGCGCGAACACCGCCCTGGCCGATGAACTCGCCGAACCCCACGGCAGCGGCCGGCGCCAGATGCATGGCTTCTGCTTGGGCCGCCGCGAAGATCGGATCGGGGCGGGTCTCCTCGGGCGTCGTCAGGAGGCCGAGCCGGGCGAGGCGGGAGCCGAGCGCCGGATCGCCGCTGACCCGGCAGAGCCAGGGGGCGAGCACGAGCCCGGCGAGGACCGGGGCGAGCCAGGGCAGGAGCGTCGGCGCCGCATAGACGAGCCCGGCGGTGACGATGAGCCCGGCCAGCGCGTGCCGCCAGTGGCGCGCCAGCGCGTCACCCCAGGAGATCAGGCTGCCGTTCCGCGCCTGGGTCGACCAGCCGCTGTCACGGCCGGCGAGGATCTCGAAGAGCTGGCGCGTCTGCATCAGCATCATGACCGGCGCGTAGAGCGCCGAGAGCACGATCTCCGTGAAGGCCCCCGGGACCAGCCGCCGGGCGCCGCCGAACCGTTCGCGCGTCGGCGCATGGACGAGGGCCCGGACGAGGCCGACCAGCTTCGGCAGCAGCAGGAGCGTGATGGAAAGGATGAAGAGCCAGCGCATGCGCAGGGCGTCGAAGCGCGGCCAGTCCGGGAAGAGCTGGTAGGTGTTCGGGAAATACTCGGGCTTGATGAAGAGCGCCTGCGCGGTGAGCACGAGGCCGACCAGGATCATGGCGAGCCAGAGCGGCGAGGCGAGGTAGGAGCCGACGCCGATGAGGAAATGCACCCGGCTCGGCCAGCGCAGGCCGCGGGCGCCGATGACGTTGAGATGCTGGAGATTGCCCTGCGCCCAGCGGCGGTCGCGGGCCGCAGCGGCCGAGAGCGACGGCGGGGCCCCCTCGAAGCTGCCCTCGAGGTCGGGGTCCATGCGGACGATCCAGCCGGCGCGACGGAGCAGCGCCGCCTCGACGAAGTCGTGGCTGAGCACATGGCCGCCGAAGGGAGCGCGCCCCCGCAATTCGGGCAGGCCCGCGCTCTCGGCGAAGGCCGCCGTGCGCAGCATGGCGTTGTGGCCCCAGTAATTGCCGTCCTCGCCCTGCCAGGCCGCCGTGCCGCGGGCGATCGCCGGGCCGTGCAGCCGGCCGGCGAACTGCTGCAGCCGGGCGTAGAGCGTGTCGCCGCCCGCCAGGATGGGCACCGTCTGCAGCAGCCCGAGCCGGGGCTCGGCCGCCATGCGCCGCGCCATTTC
>CAZGUW010000031.1:7990-26909 GCA_964528705.1 uncultured Geminicoccaceae bacterium | reverse complement strand
CTGATCTCCGGCTCGTCCATCGCCAACGTGGTGACCACCGGCACCTTCACCATCCCGCTGATGAAGAAGGTGGGCTTCTCGTCGGAGAAGGCGGGTGCCGTCGAGGTCGCCTCCTCGGTCAACGGCCAGATCATGCCGCCGGTCATGGGGGCCGCCGCCTTCCTCATGGTCGAGTATGTCGGCATTCCCTATTTCGACGTGGTCAAGCACGCCTTCCTGCCGGCCACGATCTCTTATATCGCGCTGGTCTACATCGTTCATCTCGAGGCGCTGAAGGCCGGCATGGAGGGCCTGCCGCGCTCCTACGAGCCGCCGCCCCTGCTGCGCCGGCTGATCGGTCTCGCCTTCGGCATCGCCGTCGTCTGCGCCATTTCGCTCGGTGTCTATTACGGCATCGGCTGGCTCCGCCCGGCCTTCGGCCCGACGGCCAACTGGATCGTCGCCATCGGTGTGCTCGTCGTCTACGTGGCGCTCGTCGCCTTCGGGGCGCGCTACCCGGAGCTCCAGCCGGACGACCCCAACGCCCCCGCTTTGACGCTGCCGAAGCCGGGGCCGACCGTCAAATCGGGCCTGCACTTCCTCCTGCCGGCGGTCGTGCTCGTCTGGGCGCTCATGGTCGAGCGGCTGTCGCCCGGCCTCTCGGCCTTCTACGGCACGGTCTTCATGATCTTCATCCTGGTGACCCAGCGCCCGCTCTTCGCGTTCTTCCGCCGGCAGGGCGACATCGGCGGTGCCATGCGGCGGGGCTTCGACGACCTGGTGCAGGGGCTCGTCGCGGGTGCCCGCAACATGATCGGCATCGGCATCGCCACGGCTGCCGCGGGCATCATCGTCGGCGTGGTCAGCCAGACGGGCGTCGGCTCGGCGCTCGCCGAGGTGGTGGCGTTCCTCTCCGGCGGCAGCATCATCGCCATCCTGCTGCTCACCGCCGTGCTCTCGCTGATCCTCGGCATGGGCCTGCCGACGACCGCCAACTACATCGTCGTCTCGGCCCTGCTCGCCCCGGTGATCGTCACGCTCGGCCAGCAGAACGGCCTGCTCGTGCCGCTCATCGCCGTGCATCTCTTCGTCTTCTACTTCGGCATCATGGCCGACGTGACCCCGCCCGTGGGCCTCGCCTCCTTCGCCGCCGCCGCGGTCTCGGGCGGCGATCCGATCCGGACGGGCGTCGTGGCCTTCTGGTACAGCATGCGGACGGCAGCGCTGCCCTTCCTCTTCATCTTCAACCCGCAGCTTCTGCTGATCGACGTCGGCTGGGCCGAGGGCATTCTCGTCTTCGTCGTCGCGGTGGTCGCCATGCTGGCCTTCGCCGCCGCCCTGCAGGGCTGGTTCGTCGCGAAGAGCCGTATCTGGGAGAGTGCCCTCCTGCTGCTGATCGCCTTCTCGTTCTTCCGCCCGGGCTTCTGGATGGACATGATCTACCCGCCCTACGAGGTGCGGGAGCCCGCGGCCTTCACCGAGGTGGTGGGCGAGGTGCCGCCGGGCACGCTGCTGCAGACGCGCATCGCCGGGCTCGACCAGTTCGGCGCGCCCACCCAGTTCGCCACGCTGCTCGAGGTGCCGGAAGGGGCCTCGGGCGAGGAGCGTGTCCAGACGATGGGCATCACCCTCATCGAGCGGGACGGCAAGGCGATCATCGACAACGTGGCCTTCGACAGCGCGGCGCAGAAGGCGGGTCTCGACTGGGATCAGGAGCTGCTCTTCTTCCGCGAGCCGCTGCCGCAGCCGAGCAAGTACTGGATCTTCATTCCCACGCTCCTGGTCCTGGCCGGGCTCGTGGCCCTGCAGCGGCGGCGCCTCGGCGCGTCCGCCGGCTGACGGAAGGAGGCCGGCCGTGTACACGCACATCCTGGTTGCCGTCGATCCCGACACCGCCAACTCCTACAGCGAGGCCCTGCCGCAGGCGGTCGGGCTCGCCCGGGCGCACGGCGCCACGCTGCACGTCCTGACCGTGGTGCCGGATTTCGGCTCGAGCTGGGTCGCCGGGTTCTTCCCGGCCGACTTCGAGAAGAAGGCGCTGGCCCAGGCGGAGAAGGCGCTGCAGAAGCTGATCTCGAGCCACGTGCCGGCGGACCTGCCGCACCAGCTCGTGGTGGCGCACGGGCGGATCTACAAGGAGGTCTGCCGGGTCGCCGAGGAGGTCGGGGCCGACCTCATCGTCATGGCCTCGCACAAGCCGACGGCGCAGGACCGCCTGATCGCGCCGAACGCCCAGCAGGTGCTGCAGCACACGCCGGTTTCGGTGCTGATCGTCCGCTAGCCCCTCACCAGACGAGCCAGGCGACGAGGGCGTAGACGGCGAGCATCAGGGCGCACCACCAGAGCAGCGCCGGCAGAGGGCTATCGCTTCTGCGTTTTTCGACCACGTTGGTACCGCCCGCGGGTTCTTTGGACCCGGCAAGATAGTTCGAGTCCGAAGATTGTATTGCGCCGGCGCGTTCACAATGCGGATAGGCCGGTGTGCGTACCATCGAGCGAAGAACGGCATGTGAGGGCATCATGTTATCGTTGTCCTTCTGACGGCTCGCTGATCGGGCCGGGCCATCCGGGATTCCTCTATAATAGAGAAACTGCAGGATCAATTCAATCATAGGGTGATCGCCCGCGTGGCGAGCGTCGGAGAAGCGCGTCATGCGGCCTGGTTCGTCTTCGTGACCGCGACCTACCGTAGTATTCTCCCGGCGTTTCCCCAGGAGAGGCTAAAGCTGCAACAACGGGAAGAAACGAAGATGCGCGCCATCGACAAGATCATCTGGCATTGCGCCGCGACCAGGGAAGGTCAGGAGGTGAGCGTCGAGGAGATTCGTCGCTGGCACCGTGACCGGGGCTGGTCCGACATCGGCTATCACTATGTCATCGAGCTCGATGGCACGGTGAGGACGGGGCGGCCATTGGCCGTGACCGGTGCTCATGTCCGCGGCCAGAATACCGGCAGCATCGGCATCTGCTATGTCGGCGGGCTCGACAAGAAGGGCAAGCCGAAGGACACGCGGACGACCGCGCAGAAGAAGTCCCTCCACGAGCTGACGGCGGCGCTGCGCCAGCGTTTCCCGGGTGCCACGGTGCATGGTCACAACGAATTCGCGAACAAGGCCTGCCCCTGCTTCGATGCCCGTGCCGACTGGCAGGCCTACGTCCTGAAGCTGCCGATCGAGCGGGAGGAAATCGAGGAGGACGAAGTGGTCCTGGCGGGCACATGATCGACGATTGCGGGCGGTTGCGCCGCGTGGCGCTGGCCAGTCTGCTGGTCCTGGCCTGCGCCGGGCCGGCCGGGGCCGAGGCGGACGGTCCGGACCACTGGATGGTGGTCGGCGTGCGCGATGGCAGCGGCCTCGTCGTGCGCGCGGCGCCGGGCGTGCAGTCCAGGCGTGTCGGCCTGCTGCCGCACGATGCGCGGCGGATCGAGAATCTCGGCTGCGTCGGCGAGACTCCCTTCGCGGAATGGCAGGAGATGACGCCGGCACAGCGGGAGGCCGCTGCCGCCGAGCGCTGGTGCCGCGTTCGCCTCGGCGATCTCGAGGGCTGGTCGGCCGGGCGCTACCTGGCCGAGGATGCCGGGCCCGCCGGCTGACGGACGAGCGGCACTTCCCCCGAGATCAGGCCCTGGGCGGCGAGTTCCTGCCAGAAGGCGGGCGGGATCGGCCGGGCCATCAGCTCGAGGTTGCGGCTGACCTCCACGGCGGAGCGGCAGCCGGTGACGACGCTCGTGATGGCCGGGTGCGAGGCCGAGAACTGTAGTGCTGCGGCGGCGAGCGGCACGTCGTGGGTGGTGCAGACGGCTTCGATCCTGCGTGTGCGCTCGACGATTTCGGCATCGGCCGGGGCGTAGAAGAAGGTGGCGCCGGCCTGCGCACCGGTGGCGAGGATGCCGGAGTTGAAGGGGCCGGCGAGGAGCACGCCGATGCCTTCGGCGGCGCAGTAGGGGAGGAACTCGTCGAGGGCGGTGTGGTCGAGGAGGGTGTAGCGGCCGGCCAGCATGAAGCAGTCGAAGCGGCCGCGTGCGGCGAGGTCGAGGCAGGCCCGGCTGTCGTTGACGCCGACGCCGATGGCCTTGATGTCGCCCGAGCTGCGCAGCTCATCGAGGGCGCGGTAGGCGCCCTCCATGGCCTCGTCGAGGCGGCGGGGCAGGTCGGCGCCGTGCCAGCGGGGGCTGAGGTCGTGGATCAGCGCGATGTCGATCGCGGCGAGCCCGAGCCGCTGCAGGCTGTCCTCGAGCGAGCGCATCGTGCCGTCATAGGAATAGTCGAAGGCCGCGTCGAACGGCAGGGACTCGGCGAAGGGGGCGATGTCGGGCGCCGGTCCGTGGCGTGGCCGGAGCAGGCGGCCGACCTTGGTCGAGAGCACGTAGCGCTCGTGCGGCACGCCGTGGAGCGCCCGGCCGAGACGATGCTCGGCGAGGCCGAAGCCGTAGAAGGGGGCGGTGTCGAGGTAGCGGACACCCTGGTCGAGGGCGGCGGTGACGGTCGCGGCGACGTTGGCGTCCGTGTTCGCCTCGTGCAGCCCGCCGAAGGGCGTGCCGCCGAGGCCGAGGCGGCTGAGCTCGAGCCCCGCCGCCGCGAGGCGCCCCTTCGCGGCCGTCACGACGCAGCGGCGGCGGGCAGCCGCACCTCGACGCCGGCCTGCGCCTCGAAGACCTTGAGGATGGCGCCGACGTCCTCCCGCGCCATGCCGGACTCGCTCGCCCGACCGAGCAGGTCGAGGGTCACCGTGCCCACGGGCGAATCCACACCGAGCTCGGCGGCCAGCGCCTGGGCGAGGCGGACGTCCTTCTTCGCGAGATCCACCATGAAGCCCGGGGTGAAGTCGCCGACGAGCGACTTCTTCGGCATGTTGACGGAGAGGTGGGCGTTGGCGGCCATGGTCGTGCCCATGACCTCGCGCATCAGGTCGAGGGAGAGGCCGGCCTTGGTGCCGGTGACCAATGCCTCCGACACGGCGCCGATGATGGTCGCCGCGAGGCGGTTGTTGACGAGCTTGGTGGTCTCGCCGGCGCCGAGCCCGCCGCAGTGGAAGAGGGTGTCGCCCATGCACATGAGGATGGGCCGGGCGCGCTCGACCAGGGCCGCGTCGCCGCCGGCCATGAGCGTCAGCGTGCCGGCGACGGCGTGGTCCTGGGTCTTGCCGACCGGGCAGTCGATGAGCTGCAGGCCACGCTCGGCGTAAGCCTCGCCGATCCGCCGGGTGGTGGAGGGGGCGATGGTGCTCATGTCGACGTGGAGCGCATCCTTGCCGAGCCCCTCGGCGATGCCGTCCGGGCCGAGCGCCACCTTCTCCACGTCCGGCCCGTCCGGCAGCATGGTGATGACGACCTCCGCGGCCGCCGCCACCTCGCGCGGCGTGGCGGCGGCGGTGGCACCCTCGGCCACCAGAGCCTCGACGGCGCCCTGGTTGACGTCGTGGACGACCAGCCGGTGGCCCTTCTTCATGATGTTCAGCGCCATCGGCCGGCCCATGAAGCCGAGCCCGATGAAGCCCACGGTGGTCGCGGTCATTCCTTCTTCCTTGTTCGAGCAGAGAGGGGTGGCGCGGGGCGGGCCCCGCGCCACCGTTCTTCGGTCAGTGTCGCGGGCGGTCAGTCACGCGCCTGCCACTTGTCCATCTCCCAGACCGGCAGGCCGCGCAGGTCCTGCGTGTCGGTCGCCGTGAAGGCGGCCTCCTCGGGCACCTTGCCGGTCATCTCCCAGGCCTTCTGCATCAGGCCGGCGGCCGGGCGCATGGCGTCCTTGACCTGCTCCCAGGTGAGCGGCTCCTCGATCAGCCCGCCCTCGACCATGAACTCGGAGATGGCAAGGAGCGCGCCGGCGTCGCCCTCGGTCGGCCAGACCCAGCCGCGGATGAAGAGCACCTCGTCCTCGACCACCTCGGCACCCATCTCGGGCGGCAGGTTCCAGTACTCCTCCGAGATCTGCGAGACATCCGCCGGATCCATCGCCGAGAGCTCCTCGACCGCCTGCTGCTGGGCGGCGATGAAGGCGGTGACGACATCCGGATGCTCGTCGAGAACGCTGTTCTGCACGACCCAGAAGGAGCGGTGCAGGTAGTAGCCGTCCGGCCAGAACTGCGACTGCTCGGCCGAGGGCAGGAGGTGCCCCGCACCCTCGCCGGCCGGGCCGCTGTAGCCGGGCTCGGTGTAGCCGAAGGAGTTGACGATGCCGACGATGCCGAGCTCGTCCTGCGCCTTGAGGTAGAAGGGCGAGATGATCACGGCGGCATCCATGCCCGCCGGCACGGTCGCCGCCTGGGCCTGGGTCGGGGTGTTGACGATGCTGATGTCGTTGGCTGCCGGGTCGCCCGAGCCGAGCTCGCCGTGGAGGATCTGCGAGAGCGCGTTGTAGGGGTCGCCGCCGAGCAGCGCACCCACCGTCTTGCCCTTCAGGTCCTGCACGCTCTTGATGCCGCTGTCGGGGTGGGTGACGATGATGAAGCGGAGATGGCCCTCGCCGACATTGAGCACGGTCCAGGGCTGGCCCTGGGCGATGCCGCGGACGATCGGGGTGTTGCCCCACATGCCGAAGTCGAGATTGCCGCCGACGAAGGCTTCGACCTGCGGCATGGCCGAGGGGTAGTCGCGGTAATCGACCGTGAGGTCGTAGCCGAGCTCCTTCGCCTTCGCCTCGAACAGGCCGTTGTCGATCATGTACTGGGTGATCGGCGAGTTGCCGGCGGCCCAGGGCTGGCGGCCGACCGAGACCTCGAGCTCCTGGAGGTCCTGGGCGAAGGCGGGCAGCGGCGCTTGTGCCAGGGTCAGCGCCATGACGGTCAGGGCTCCGGTGAGCCCGATGGCGCCGCGTCTCGTCTCCCTAGTCATCGTCGGTTCTCCCTTTCTGGTTCTTTGGCAGTGAGCTGGTCGTCCGTCAGTCGCCCGCCCCGCCCGCCGTTCCGGCGGCGGTGGCGGCGCGATAGACCTCGTCGCGAATGAGGTTCCAGATGGTCTGCGAGAGCTCCTGGAACTCCGGCCGGGTGCGCGTCGCGTCGGTGCGCGGGCGCGGCAGGTCGACATCCAGCGTCTCGATGATGCGGCCGGGGTGGGCGCTCATCACCACCACGCGGTCGGAGAGGAAGACCGCCTCGTCGATGGCGTGGGTGATGAAGACGACGGTGCGGCGCTCGGCCCGGTCGCGGGTCTCGCCCCAGATGCGCAGGAGCTCCTCCTGGAGAATGATCCGGGTCTGGGCGTCGAGGGCGGCGAAGGGCTCGTCCATCAGCAGCACGTCGGGCTCGTTGGCGACCAGGCGGGCGATGCCGCAGCGCTGGCGCATGCCGCCGGAGAGTTCGTGCGGGAACTTCTGCTCGGAGCCGCCGAGGCCGACGAGCTCGACGCAGCGGGCGACGCGACTGCGCCGCTCGGCGGTGCTCAGCCCCTTGCCGTGCGGCCCGTAGCGCAGGCCGAACTCGACGTTCTCGAAGACCGTCTTCCAGGGGAAGAGGGCGTAGTCCTGGAAGACCATGCCGCGCTCGGCGCCGGGGCCGGTGATCGGCCGGCCGTCCATGGCGACGGTGCCCTCGGTCGGCAGCTCGAGCCCCGCCAGCATGTTGAGGATGGTGCTCTTGCCGCAGCCGGAGGGACCGACGATGGTCAGGAACTCGCCTGCCTCGATGGCGAGGTCGGCGGTCTCGACGGCGACCACGTTGGCACCGGTGCGCGGCACGGTGAAGGTCTTGCGCACGGCGTCGAGGCGCAGCTTGGTTCCGGTCGTGGCGGGTTGGGTCATCGGTACTGCTCCGCCCAGGGCATCAGCCAGCGCTGCAGCCATCGCAGGCCGTGATCGATGGCGAGGGCGACGAGGCCCACGGCGATCATGCAGACGACGATGCTGTCGAGCTCGATATAGTAGGCATAGAAGACGAACATCATTTCCCCGACCCCGCCGCTGCCACCACCGCCGCCCTTCGAGCCAACGGCGAGCTCGGCGGCGATGATCGACATCCAGGCGAGGCCCATGGCGACCCTGACGCCCACGAAGATCGAGGGCAGGGCCGCCGGCAGGACGACGGTGCGCAGGATGGTGAGCTGCGGCACGCCCAGCGTCTGGGCGGCCTGGACGAGGCGGCGCTCGACGCCCTTCACCCCGGCGATGGTGTTGACGATCATCGGGAAGAAGGCGGCGTAGGCGACGATGAAGACCGCCGCCGGCGTGCCGGTGCCGAGCCAGAGGATGGCGAGCGGCAGGAGAGCGATCGGCGCCACCGGGCGGAAGCTCTCGATGATCGGGTCGACATTGCGTTCGACCGGGCGGAAGAAGCCCATGAGCAGGCCGAGCAGAAGTGCGATGCCGCCGGCGACCAGGAAGCCGAGACCGACCCGGGCGAGGCTTTGCAGGATGGCCATCGGCAGGCGGCCGCTGGCGATGAGCTCGACCGCCGCGGCCATGACGTCGACCGGCACGGGTGCGCGGCTGCGGGCCGGCAGGGTCATGCCCCAGAGCTGCCAGAGGACGATGAGGCCCATCGGCAGGATGAAGTAGCGGGGCCAGCGCAGCGTGCTCACCGCGCCTCTCCGATGCCGGTGCTCCAGGGCGTGAGCCGCCGCTGCAGCCAGCGCAGCGCCCGGTCGGTGAGGTAGCCGAGCAGGCTGATGACGACGATCACGGCGATCACCTTGGGCGTCATCAGGAGCTGGCGGTACCACTCGATGGCGAAGCCGAGGCCGCTGGGCGCGCCGATCAGCTCGGCCGCGACCAGCGACATCCAGGCCGCACCGCCGGCGATCCGGGCACCGGTCAGGATCTGCGGCAGGGCCGAGGGGATCATGACGTGGCGGATGATGGTGCGCTGGTCGACGCCCATGGTGCGGGCGGCCCGGATCAGCGTGCGGTCGGTGGTGCGCACCCCGGCCATGGTGTTCAAAAGGAAGGGGAAGAGGGCGACATAGGTGATGATGAAGATCGGCAGCTCGTTGCCGACGCCGAAGATGAAGAGGGCGAGCGGGATCCAGGCGATGCCGGAGATCGGCCGGAGGATCTCGACCACCGGGTCGAGCAGGTCGCTGGCCCAGGGCCAGAGCCCCATGAGGAGGCCGAGCGGGATGCCGATCAGGGCGGCGAGCGCGTAGCTCAGCGCCAGGCGCCAGAGGCTGACAGCGGCGTGCACGAGCATCTCGCCGCTGATGGTCAGCCGGAAGAGCTCGTAGGCGACGCTCGTCGGCTGCGGCAGGATCACATGGTTGCCGACCCAGAGGGCCACCAGCGCCCAGACGACCGCCAGCGCCAGCAGCGACCGCAGATAGAGGAAGACGGTCGACTGACGCCACTGCCCTCCGGGCGGTGCGCCGATCTCGGCCGTTTGCGCCAAATCACCCTCCCTGTCGTCGTTCTGGCTTTATGGTAGCGTTTCCATCGTCGCTCTAATAGGTTTTGCGCATCACCGCAACCGCCCGTCGGCGGAATTTGCGGACGGAGGGGGCATGGACGGAAATCAGGGGCCGGTGCGGATGATCGACGTGGCGCGGCGCGCCGGCGTCGCCACGGTGACCGTGTCGCGCGTCCTGCACGAGGCCGAGAAGGTGGCGCCCGCGACACGGGCTCGGGTCGAGGCGGCTATCGCCGAGCTCGGGTACCTGCCGAACCTCGTCGCCCGCTCGCTGGTCGCGGCGCGCACCGGGATGGTGGCGGCGCTCATCCCGACCATCGACAACTCGCTCCATTCCGAGATGGTCCAGGGCATGGACGAGCGCTGCGCCGCGGCCGGCCTGCATCTCCTGATCGGCTGCACGGCCTTCTCGCTCGAGGTGGAGGAGCGGATGCTGCGCGCCTTCCTCTCGCGCCAGCCGGAGGCGGTCTACCTCACCGGCAGCAACCACAGCCCGGCGACGCGCACCATGCTGAAGGCGTCGCGGGTGCCGGTGGTCGAGGTGGCGAGCCTGCCCGAGGCGCCGATCGACATGGTCGCGGGCTACTCCAGCTACGATGCGGCCGCCAAGGTGCTCCGCCACCTGATCGAGCGGGGCTACCGGCGGATCGGCTACGTGCACTCGCCGATCGGCGTGAACGACCGGCTGGCCGAACGCCATCGCGCCTATCTCGAGACACTCGCCGCCGCCGGCCTCGAGACGCCACCGCACTGGCGCTTCGAGAGCGAACTCGGCCTCGCGGGCGGTGCCCGGGCCCTGGCCCGGCTGAGGGAGCAGGCGCCGGAACTGGACGCGGTGTTCTGCTCGACCGACGTGCTCGCCGTCGGCGTTCTGCTGGAATGTCTCCGTCGGGGCATTGCGGTGCCGGGCGAGCTGGCCGTCGCCGGCTTCGACGATCTGCCGATCGCCGCCGAGATCGTGCCGGCACTGACAACGGTGCGCATTCCGCGCCGGCGCATGGGGGAGGTCGCGGCCGGGCTGATCCTGCAGCGCCTCGCCGGCGAAGTGGTGGCCGAGCCGGTCGTCGACCTGGGCTTCGAGCTGCAGGTGCGGGCCAGTGCCTGAGGCAGGCTCAGGGACGCCGGGCAGGCGGGCGGTCTTCCGACACGAAATAGTCCGGATGGCGCTGACGGAGCTGCGCCGTGAAGTCGGCGTTGTGGCTGATATGGGCGCGCATGGCGCGCTCGGCCGCGTCGGCGTCGCCGGCGGCCAAGGCATCGACGATGGCCGCGTGTGCCTCGAGCGCCGTGGTGCCGCTGTGGAACTCGCGAATTGCGAGGTTGCGCGCCCGCTCCCACGGGCCGCGCAGGCTGGCGACGAGACGCCAGAGGCCGGCATGGCCGGAAAGCTCGGTCAGCCGCCGGTGCAGCTCCTCGTCGGCGCGCACCACCTCGGCCATCCGGCGCCGGCGCAGCGCCCGCTCCTGGCGGGTGCAGATGGCCCGAAGCTCGCGGATCGCGGCGGGGCGGATGGTGCCCGCGACCTCGCGCACCAGGGCGCATTCGACGGCCGTGCGCGCGAAGAGGCTGTCGGCGATGGCGGCGGCGTCGAGCTTGGTGACCAGCGTGCCGCTCTGCGGGAAGACGTCGATGAAGCCTGCCTCGCTGAGGCTCCGCAAGGCGTCGCGCACAGGGGTGCGGCTGACCTCGAGGGCCTCGGCGATGTCGTTCTCCGAGAGCGCCTGGCCCGGACGCAGCACGTTCCAGATGATCGCCTCGCGCAGCGCGTCGTGGACCTGCTGGCGGACCGGGCCGCGGCGGTCGATGCGCGGCAGGGCCTCGGCCAGGCTGGCGGCGGGGGTGGTATCGGATTCGACGGGCGTGATCTCGGGCACGGCGCCTCGCGCCTGGTGGGTCATGGCGAAATTGCCACTGGTATCCTAGCACCCCAATTTGCTATGGCCATGGCCAAGAGGGAGGCAAGCGCGACGATGACGAGACGGGATACGACGACTGCGCGGGCGGCGCGACGCTGATGTCGGCGACGCTGCGCGGCCACCCGTTCGCGGTGCTGCTCCTCTTCCTGCCGTCGCTCCTGCTGGTCGGGCTGCTCGTCATCTACCCGCTGCTCAACGGCGTCTGGTACAGCTTCACCGACGCCTCGCCGATCTATCCGGACACGAACTGGATCGGCTTCGAGAACTACGTCTTCCTCGTCACCGACCCGCTCTTCTGGGAGGTCTGGTGGAACAGTGCGGTGATGATCGGGGCCACGATCTTCGCCGCCACCGTGATCGGCTTCCTCCTGGCGCTCCTGCTCAACTCGGGCATTCGCGGCGCCAACCTGATGCGCACGGGCGTCTTCCAGGTCTGGATCGTGCCCTGGGTGGCGGTCGCCATCCTCTGGGGCTGGATCTTCAATTCCGACTACGGTGTCCTGAACTACCTGATGCTGAGCGCCGGGCTGATCGACGAGCCGCTGCAGTGGCTGAACCGGCCGCACCTCGCGCAGTTCTCGCTGGTCGTCGGCTTCACCTGGCGGCTGATCCCCTTCATGATGGTGGTCTCGCTCGCCGCCATCCAGACCATCCCGAAGGACCTGCACGACGCGGCCTCGGTCGATGGTGCGGGCGCCTGGCACCGGCTCCGCTTCATCACCCTGCCGCTGGTCAGCAACGTCCTGGTCGTCGCCGGCCTGCTCTGGGGCTTTCGCCTCTTCCAGGAGATCACCCTGCCCTGGATCCTCACCGAGGGCGGGCCGATCAACGCCACCACCACGCTCAGCCTCTTCACCTACAAGATTGCGTTCCAGCAATGGGATTTCGGCCTCGCCTCGGCTGCCGGCACGCTCTGGCTGCTGATCCTCGTGACCTTCTCGGTCGCCTATATCCGGCTCATGGTGCGGCAGCGATGAGCGGCAGCACAGCGGGAGCGGCCTCGTGAGCGCCGCCACGGCCGCGCGCCGCTACGTCGCTGACGGGTTTCGCCGGCGCACGCTCGGCCAGCCCTGGCCGGTGCGCCTGCTGCTCTATCTTTCGGCAGCCGTTTCCCTCGTCATCCTGCTCTCGCCGGTGCTCTGGATCGTCTCGACCGCGATCAAGAAGCCGGAGCACGTCTTCGTCGTGCCGCCGATGCTGATCCCGCCCGAGATCTCGTTCGAGGGCATCGTCGGCGCCTTCAACATCGACATCTTCCATTTCTTCACCAACAGCGTGATCGTCGGCGCCGGCTCGGCGGCGCTCGCCACGTTCGCGGGGGCGCTCACGGCCTACGGCATCTCGCGCCTGCGCTTTCGCGGCCGCAATCTCGTGCTGCTCTTCTTCCTGGCTTCGCTCGCTTTCCCGCTGCCGATGATGATGATCACGATGTACGGGATGTTCACCGCGGCCGGGCTGCTCGACACCTACCTCGCACTGATCCTCGGCCACACGATCCTGACGCTGCCGATCGTCGTCTGGCTGATGAAGGACTTCTTCGACACCCTGCCGATCGAGCTCGAGGAGGCGGCGGTGGTCGACGGGGCGGGGCCCTTCTACACGCTCTTCCGCATCCTCCTGCCGCTGCTCAAGCCATCGCTCGCGGCGGCCGCCATCTTCGTCTTCGTCACGTCCTGGAACGAGTTCGTCTTCGGCCTGACCTTCGTCAGCTCGGTCGACATGCGGCCGCTGCCGGCCGGCATCGCCATGCTTTACCTGCAGGAGTTCGACTACAACTGGCCGGAGCTGATGGGCATCATCATCGTCGTCACCCTGCCGATCCTGGCGATGTTCCTCTTCTTCCAGCGCTACTTCGTC
Organism: uncultured Geminicoccaceae bacterium; assembly: GCA_964528705.1. Lineage (GTDB taxonomy): Bacteria > Pseudomonadota > Alphaproteobacteria > Geminicoccales > Geminicoccaceae > SLRI01. The sequence continues at coordinate 13,827 of CAZGUW010000031.1, read as the reverse complement.
GCCGGCGTCACGGGCGGCGCCGTCAAGGGATAACCCGAAAGAACGGCCAACTCAGCAACCTCAGGGAGGAAAGCGAATGAACAACAAGCTGCTCGCGACCGCGGCGGCGATCGCCGCCATGGGTGCCGTCGCGACCCAGGCGCCGGCCCAGGCCGAGACCATCAAGGTGATGACCTTCGCTGGCATCGTCGACTACCAGAAGGAGGGCTGGAACCGGATCCTCGAGGAGTTCGCCAAGGCGCATCCCGACATCGAGGTCGATGTCGTGGCCGTGCCCTATGCCGAGATCGTCAACCAGTCGACCGTGCAGATCCTGGGCGGCAACGCGCCGGACGTCATCCACGGCGTGATGAGCTGGATCCCGCAGTGGAACGCGCTGCAGGGTGGCGGGCTCGCCGATCTCTCCGGCCTCATCGACGCCGAGACGATCGAGGGCTTCCCCGAGGTGCAGCGCACGGCCGCCACCTATGACGACAAGCTCCTGGGCCTCGTCTGGCTGCCCGGCCCGATCATGATGTACGTCAACCGCAACCTCTGGAACGAGGCGGGCGTCGATCCCGACAGCTGGTCGGGCGACTGGAACGACTTCGCCGAGGTCCTGAAGAAGATCTGCGCCCTGCCGGACCGCAACGGCAACAAGACCTACGGCATCGGGCTCAGGAGCTCGCGCACGGCGAACTCCGGCCAGTGGATGGTGCCGGTGATCTACGGCTATGGCGGCGATCTCGTCGACGCCGAGGGCAAGATCGACCTCACCAACCAGGGGGTCATCGACGCCTACCAGTTCTATCAGGACATGGTGACGTCGGGCTGCAGTCCCGAGGGCGCCACCCACAACGACACCCGCAACCTCTTCTCGCAGGGCAATGTCGGGGTGATCTTCGAGGGGCCCTGGGGCCGGGGCTTCGTCAACAGCCTCTCGGGCGACAAGCTGAAGGTCGCGGCCGACGGCGATGTCTGGGTCTACCCGATGCCGGCCATGCCGGACGGCGAGGTCCGGCAGATGGCGAACGACAACGTCCTCGTGCTGACCGAGGCGTCCGAGGCCAAGGAGGCGGCCGCCACCTTCATCGACTTCGTGCTGACCAACGAGCCGACCGTCGCCTACTACGCCGAGACCTCGGACCAGGTGGTCACCGGCTACTCGCCGATCCTCGAGAACTCGCCGGTCTTCGCCGACGATCCGATGGTCCAGGTCTTCGTCGAATGGATGCCGGTGTCCAACGCGGTGCCGCTCAAGCACCCGAAATGGGACGCGATCGCCGACCTCATCGCGGTGAACATGCAGAAGGTCATCCAGGGCGCCGATCCGGCGACCGAGCTCAACCGCGCCCAGCGCGAGGCCGAGCGGCTGCTGCGCCGCTGATCACCTGACCGGGCGGGGCCGTCCGTGGCGGGCGGCCCCCTTTTCTTGCAAAGATGTGGACGGACATGACGGACAGACGCGACCTCGAAACCATCGGCTTCGTCGGCCTTGGCACCATCGGCAAGCCGATGGCGAGCAATCTCGCGAAGAAGGGCTACAAGCTTCGGGTCTTCGACCTCAACCAGTCGGCAGTGGCCGATCTCGTGGCCCTAGGCGCCGAGGGCCGGGCGACGGCGGCCGCGGTCGCCGCCGAGAGCGACGCCCTGATCACCATGCTGCCGGACGCGCCTGACGTCGAGAAGGCGGTTCTGGGCGAGGGCGGGGTCATCGAGGGGCTGCGGCCGGGCAGCGTCTATATCGACATGAGCACCATCGATCCCGGCACCAGCCGCAAGGTCGGTGCGGCGCTTGCCGAGCGCGGCGTGCGCATGGTCGACGCCCCGGTGGCCCGCACGGTCGACCACGCGAAGGCCGGCACGCTCGCCATCATGACCGGGGGGGCGCCGGAGGATGTCGAAGCGGTGATGCCGATCCTCCGCTGCATGGGCGACACCTTCACCTATTGCGGCCCGGGCGGGAACGGGCATGCGATGAAGCTGGTCAACAACTACATCTCGGCCGGCATCATGGCCCTGCACTGCGAGGCGCTGGTCTTCGGCGCCAAGGCCGGGCTCACCTTCGAGACCATGCAGCAGCTGGTGATGAGCACGCTCGCCGGCAGCCGCCAGCTCGGCGAGTATTTGCCGTCGAAGCCGCTCAAGGGCGATTTCAGCCCCGGCTTCTTCACCCGCCTGTCGCGCAAGGACCAGCGCCTGGCCCTGCAGCTCGCCGCCGACATGGGTGTCGGCACGCCCGTCGGGCAGGGTGTCTTCCAGGCCCTCGAGCAGGCCTGCGCTGCCGGCTACGAGACGGACGACTTTGCCAGCGTGCTCCGGGTGCGCGAGAAGGAGGCGGGGATCGAGGTCAGGATCCCTTAGCGGGGGAGACGGGGGCGATGACGCGGACGGTGCTGATCACGGGGGCGGCCGGACGGATCGGGCGGAAGGTCGGGGCGCATCTCGAGGCGCGGGGCGGCTACGATCTCCGGCGGCTCGACGTGCGGGCCGACGGGCCGGACGTGGTCGAGGCGGACCTCGCCGAGTGGGACGAGGGCTGGGCCCTGGCGTTCGACGGTGTCGACACGGTCCTGCACCTGGCGGCCCACCCGAGCCCCGAGATCGACTGGGCGACGGCGCAGCGGCTCAATCTCGATCTCACCTTCAACGTCCTCCACGCGGCGGAGAAGCACCGGGTGAAGCGCGTGGTCTTCGCCAGCTCGAACTGGGTCATGGCCGGCTACCGGGACCGGAGCGGTCCCCTGACGCCGGACATGGCGCCTTCGCCGGTCAATCCCTATGGCGTCAGCAAGCTGGTCGGCGAGCGGGCAGGGCGGAGCCTCGCGGATCGCGGCATCTCGTTCATCGGTCTGCGCATCGGCTACAGCGTCAGCGGCGAGGGGCGGCCCGCGACCGAGCTCAAGATGGGGCTCTGGGGCCGGCAGATGTGGCTCAGCGACCGGGACCTCTGCCAGGGCTTCGAGCGCTCGATCCTGGCCGAGGGCGTGCGCTTCGCCGTGCTCAACCTCATGTCCGAGAACCCGGGTATGCGCTGGTCGCTCGACGAGACGCGGCGGGTGCTCGGCTATGCGCCGGTGGACGGCTACCCGGAAGACGGCTGAGGCTGAAGGCCGGCGGCAGTATCAGTCGCCGGCCTCCTTGCCTTTTTCAATCTTCTCCGCGGCCTCCTCGCGGTCGTCACCCTCGGGCGCCGGCGCTTCCTGAACTTGTTCCGCTCGGGGCTCGAGGCAGAGCTCGATCAGGACCGGGAAATGATCCGAGCCGTAATAGCCGAGGCGCTGCATCTCGACGAGGGTGAAGCCGTCGGTGTGGAAGACGTGGTCGAGCGGCCAGCGCAGGATCGGGTATTTGGCGTGAAACGTGCTGAACCGGCCGCGGCCGATGCGCGGGTCGAGCGCACTGCTGGTGCGGCGGAAGAGGCGGGTGGTGTGCGACCAGGCGACGTCGTTGAGGTCGCCGGCGACGATCGTCGGCTTCTCGCTCTCTTCCATCTCCCGGCCGACGATCAGGATCTCCGCATCACGCTGCTCGGTATCCTCGCCCGGCCGCGGCGGGCGCGGATGCAGGCCGATGAAGTCGATCGACTGGCCCGAGGGAAGCTGCACGGCCGTGCGGACCGAGGGAACGTTATCCTCGACGAGGAACCGGACCTCGGGCGAGCCGAGCTCGAGCCTGGAGAAGAGGTGCAGGCCGTAGGTGTTGTCGAGCGGCCGGGCGACGCCGAAGGGATGGCTCTCCCGCAGCACCTCGAGCTGCCCGTCCCACCAGTCGTCGGTCTCGACCGCGAAGATCAGGTCCGGATCGGCCTCGCGGACGATTCTGAGGAAGCCCTCGGCGCCGCGATTCTCCATCAGCACGTTGGCGATCATCAACCGGACCCGCGAACCCTTATCGCAGTCGCGGCTCACCATGACCTCAGGCGTGGCGAGCGGCGTGTAGGGAAAGACGCGCCAGGCCTGGTAGGCCATGGTGGCGGCAAGGGCGAGGAGAAAGGCCGCGCCGGCAAGGCTCGCGGGGCTGAAGAAGAAGAGGGCGACGACGAGTAGCACCGCCAGGGCGACGGCGAGCTGCAGCCGGGGGAAGTCGAAGACGCGGATCCACCAGTGATCGCTGCGGAGCAGAGGCGCCAGGCTCGCGAGGATCAGGAGGATGCCGATGACCAGGATCGTGGTCTTCATCAGGTCGCACCTCGTCGGAATCTCGCCACCATGCAGGCGGAGCTAGGGCCGCTACCCAGAGGTTCAACCCGGCGCTTTCCCTAAGGGCCGAAGAGCCAGAGCGGGCCGAGGGTGAAGACCGGCACGAAGGTGACGAGCATCAGGACCACGAGGAGGGCGAGGATGAAGGGCAGGACGGCGTGGAAGACGGCGCTCACGTCGGCCTTGCCCACTCTTGCCGTGATGAAGACCAGCATGCCGAGCGGTGGGGTCAAAGCGCCGATGACCAGGTTGAGGACGAGCACGATGCCGAACTGGATCGGATCGTAGCCGGCGGCCGTCACCATCGGCACCAGGATCGGGACCAGGATCACCAGCGCCGCGATCATCTCGATGAAGAGGCCGACGAAGAGCAGGAAGAGGTTGATTAGCAGCAGGAGGACGACGAGGCCGGCGTCGAGCGAGCCCATGGCGGCCGCCAGGCGCTGCGGCACCTGCTCGGCGGCGAGCACCCAGGCGAAGGGGGCCGCGGCGGCGATGATGACCGCGATGGCGACCGTGTCGAAGACGGCCTCGCGGATCGACGCCGTGAAGTTCGCAACGGTCAGTCGGCGGTAGATCAGGCTGCCGCAGAAGATGGCGAAGACGAAGGCGATGGCCCCGGCCTCGGTGGCGGTGAAGACGCCGAAGCGGACCCCGCCGACGATCACCAGCGGCAGGAGCAGCGCCGGCACGGCGTTGCGCAATGCGATCAGCCGCTGGCGGCCGGTCGAGCGGGGGACGTCGGCGCCGTAGCCGCGCGCCCGCGACACGAGGAAGACGACGACCGCGAGGGCCGTGGCCGCCATGAGGCCGGGGACGATGGTGGCGACGAAGAGGGCGCCGACCGAGACCGAGGCGAGGGCGGCGTAGATGATGAGGCCGAGGCCCGGCGGGATCAGGTTGGCAAGGGTCGAGGCGGCGCTGGTCAGCGCACAGCTGAAGGCCCGGGCGTAGCCGCGCCGCTCCATCTCGGGCACGAGGAGCTTGGTGATCGCCGAGGCGTCGGCCGAGGAGGAGCCGGAGACGCCACCCAGGAGCGTGTTGGTGACGACATTGGCCTGGCCGAGCCCGCCCCTAAGGTGGCCCACGAGGTGGGTGGCGAGATCGACCAGCTTCGTGGTGATGCCGCCGGCGTTCATGAGCGCTGCCGCCATGATGAAGAAGGGGATGGCGAGGAGCGTGAACGAGTTGAGCGAGGACGACATGCTCTGCGTGACGATCACCAGCATCATGTTGCCGAGCGGCGCGAAGGCGGCAAAGGCGCCGAAGGCGAGAGCGAAGGCGATCGGCACCTCGAGCATGATGAGCGCGAGGCCGACGATCATGAGGACGGCGGCACTGCCCGCCTCGCCGTAGAGGTAGCCGGCGCCGTAGCGGACCGCGAGATAGACGAGTGCGCCTGCCAGGATGGCGGCGAGGCCGGCCCAGGGGCGGCCGGCAGGCTCCGGCCGGGCGAGGTAGCAGAGATTGAGGGCGCCGCCGACGGGCACGGCGAGGAAGAGATACTTGAGCGGCCACTGCATGGCCGGCGAGACCTGCATCGCCCGGCTGAGGAAGTCGATGCCGTGGACGATCAGCATGACACTGGCGGCGGCGACCATGGTCGCGACGAAGAAGCGGTGCGCCGGGCGCCAGGCGACAGGGATGAGGCGGGAG
>CAZGUW010000031.1:0-7980 GCA_964528705.1 uncultured Geminicoccaceae bacterium | reverse complement strand
TGCCGATGAAGACCGCCCAGCCGAAGCACCAGAGTGCGACCTCCTCGGGCCAGGCGAGGGAGGCGTTCATGACGTAGCGGAAGAAGACCTGCAGGCAGGCGATGCCGGCGGCGGCCAGCATCAAAAGCGCGGTCACGGCCTCGAGGGCGAGGTCGAGCACGCGCCGGAAGCGGGCCGCCGCACCCTGCGATGCGGCGGCCGTGCCTGCCGGAAGAGCCGCGTCGCTCACCCGAGCGCGCGGATCTTGTCGATCATCGCCTGCGTCTCGGGGCTCTTCGAGCCGAACTCGTCGAAGAGCGGGGCGGTGAGCTCCGCCCACTTCGCCCGCTCGGCGTCATCGATCCGGTAGACGGTCACGCCCACCTCCTCGAGATCGACCAGCGCCTGGTCGGCCTTGGCGCGGTTTTCTGCGCGCTGGGCGGCGAAGGCCTCCTTGGCGGAGGTGCGGACCAGCTCCTGCAGCTCCGGCGGCAGCGAATCGAGCCAGGCGGCGTTGACGCGAACGGCCTTCGGCAGGAACCAGTGATAGGTGAGGGTGAGGTTGGTCGCCTGCTCGTGCCACTTGAAGCCGAGGATCGAGAAAAAGTCGGAATCGAGCCCGTCGATGATGCCCGTCGAGAGCGCGGCATACTGCTCGCTATACGGCAGCGGCGTCGGGTTGGCGCCGAGCTTGGTCCAGAAATCGACCCATATGCGCAGCTCCGGCACGCGCAGCTTGACCCCGTTCAGCGTCTCCAGCGAGGTGACCGGGCTCTTGGTGAGCAGATGGCGGAAACCGGTCTCGCCATAGGCCACGAACTCGACGCCGGTCTTGGCCCGGGCGATGTCCGAGACCTCCTGGCCGAGCGGGCCCTGCAGGACGGCGTCGACATGCGCCTCGTCCTTGTAGATGAAGCCGGGGGCACCGCCGAAGGCCGCTATCTCGGGGGCGATGGCCTCCTCGCTGTCGGGGCCGGCCGTGGTCACCTGGATGGTGCCGATGCGGCTGCCCTCGAGCAGCTGGGCGAGGCCGCCCAGCTGGCTCGCCGGGAAGTGCTGGGCGTCGATGCGCCCGTCGCTCTCGACGTTCAGCGTGTCCTTCCAGGCCTCGAAGGCGTTGGTCAGCGGCGAGCCGATCGCTTCGGAATGGGCGATGCGGCAGGTGAACTCCGCCGCATGGGCCGGGCGGATGATGGCCGGCATGGCGATCGCCGCCGAGCCCGCGGCGGCGCCGGTGACGACGAAGCGGCGACGGCCGAGCGTCGTCCGGCGCGCGGTTTCCGTTGTCATCTTGTTGTGCTCCCTGATCGCTTGTTCGAGTGGCCGGACGGTATGCCGCAATCGTGTGGCGGGCAAGAGACGCTTGCTTGTCGCCGACGGGTGCCGGGGCTATCGATCGGCCATGACCGGGTTTGAGCTCACCTCCGACAGTCTCGCCCTGCCGCCGGGGGCCTGGGCCAGGACCCACAGGCGGCGGCTGCGGCATGACGGACGCACGGTCCTCGCCCTGACCCAGGGCGCGTTCCGGCCCTATGTCTTCCCGCTGGTGACACCGGCAGGCTTCGCCGTGACCGCCGAGGCGCCGGCCGACCACCCGCACCACGCCTCGCTCTGGATCGGCGCCGACCATGTGCATGCCCTGATGCCGACGGCACAGGGGGCGGTCGAGGAATACACCTATAATTTCTACACCGAAGAGACCTTCCAGGGCCGCGCCCCAGGCCGGCTGATCGAGCGCCGCTGCGACGGTGCGGCGGACGGCGAGGCCTTCGTCATCGACCAGGCGATCGACTGGCAGGGTCCGGCGGAATGGGCCGCGGCGGCGGGGCGACTGGTCGCCCGGGAGCGGCGGGTGATGCGGGTGGCCCCCGGGGATGGCCACTACCGGCTCGACGTCACCTCGACCCTCACCGCCGGTGAGCGGGCGGTCCGTCTCGGGCCGACACGCCATGCCTTCTTCAACGTGCGGGTCGCGGACGGGCTTGCGGTCGCCAATGGCGGCCGGGTGCAGGACGACCGGGGCCGTGAGGGCGGCGCCCTGATCAGTGGCGACGGCGCCAGCTGGGTCGACTTCTCCGGACCCGTCGGTGGCGGGCACCGGGCAGGGGTGACGGTGATCGCTTCACCCATCGGCGACCGGGCACCCTCGTGGTTCGTCGCCGACTGGGGGGTGATGACGGTCGGCCCCTTCCGCACGGCAGCGCTTCACCTGGAGCCGGACGAGAGCTTCACCGCACACTACGCCGTCATCGTCCACGATGGTGACGCGCAAGAAGCCGGCATCGCCCGGCTCGCCGGGAACTGAGAGAAAGGGAGGAACGAGGACCATGCACATCGCCCGCTACCTGCACGACGGCGAGCCCCGCTACGGCCTCATGGAGGAGGACGGGCTGCACCGGCTCGCCGGCAGCCCCTTCGTCGGCATCGAACGCACCGGTATCGTCGACGCCCTGCAGGCGTCCCGGCTGCTCTGCCCGATCGAGGCGCCCCGGCTCTTCGGCATCGGCCTCAACTACGTCGATCACATCAAGGAATCGGGCAGCAGCACGCCCGAGATTCCGCTCGTCTTCATGAAGCCGTCGACGGCGGCCATCGGCCCGGGCGAGCCGATCGTCTACCCGATCGAGGGCCAGGAGGTGCATTTCGAGGCCGAGCTCGCCGTCGTCATCGGCCGGCGCGGCCGGCGCATCGAGCGGGTCGACGCGCTGGACCACGTGCTCGGCTACACTTGTGCCAACGACGTCAGCGAGCGGGTGATCCAGAAGGCCGAGATGCAGCAGGGTGCCCTCGTGCTCTGCAAGGGCTTCGACAGCTTCTGCCCGCTCGGCCCCACCATCGCGACGGGGCTGGATCCCCGCGATCTCGGGATCGGGGCACGGGTCAACGGCGAGCAGCGGCAATCGAGCTCGACCTCGGACCTGCTCTTCTCCGTCGCCGACCTCATCGCCTATATCAGCACGGCGCTCACCCTCCTGCCGGGCGACGTGATCCTGACCGGCACACCCGCCGGCGTCGGCCCGGTCAAGCCTGGCGACGTGGTGGAGATCGAGGTGGAGGGTGTCGGCGTGCTCGAGAACCCGGTCGTCGCCGAGCGCTGAGAGAAGCATCCAATAATGCGCATGTAGCGCTGATCGACCGGCGTTCGGGGAAACAAATGGTCGATCCGCTGATCTGTTGGTAAACTTCGGTCACCCGTCGAGATCATGCTTTCAGCATCCGGGAGGGGCCGATGACCGCGTCGCGTGCCGGCGATCGTTTGTTGAAGCTGCCACTCGGCCGACGTTCGGTGCTGGGGCTGGGGTCGCTCGGCCTCATGACGCTGTCGGGCGCCCTGGCGCGTGCCGCACCGGGCGCCAGACGGCTGCTCCATATCGACTCCTATCATCAGGGCAACGAGTGGAACGACCGGATCGCCGCGGCCGTGGTCGAGACGCTTGCCGGCACCGGCGTCGAGGTCCGGATCTTTCACATGGACAGCAAGCGACGCCCCTCGGCGGCGGAGATCGAGGCCTCGGTCGCCGAGGCCCTGGCGGTGATCGAGGACTATCGACCGGACGTGGTCACGGTGAGCGACGACAACGCGGTCGAATATCTGCTGATGCCGCATTTCCAGGATGCCGAGCTGCCGTTCGTCTTCTGCGGCCTGAACTGGGATGCCGGCGTCTACGGGCTCCCCTACCGGAACGCGACCGGCATGGTCGAGGTGTCGCCCATTCCGCAGCTCGTGACCCTGCTCGAGGCCTATACCGACGACCGGCGGCTCGGCTATCTGGCGGAGGATACGCCGACCAAGCACAAGGAAAAGGCCTACCACGAGAAGCTCTTCGGGCTCGTCTACGAAAAGGCCTACTTCGTTTCGACCTTTGCCGAATGGCAGGAGGCTTTCCTGCGGGCGCAGGAGGAGGTCGGGATCCTGCTGTTGCTGGGCGTGGGTGCCCTGGGCGACTGGGACGATGCGGAAGCCCGCGCCATGGCCGAGCGGGCGACCGCCATTCCCACCGGAACCGACTTCGCCTGGCTGATGCCCTACGCGCTGCTCGGCATCGGCAAACTGCCGGAGGAACAGGGCCGCTGGGTTGCCAATGCGGCGCTCAAGATCATGGACGGGGTGCCGCCATCGAGCATTCCGGTCACCCACAACACGCAGGGCGAGCTCCTGTTCAACCCGCGGATTGCGAGGCAACTGGGCATCGGTGCCTCGCCACCCCTGGCGCAGCTGGTGGAGTGAATGATCGGGCGCCTGACGACGATCTCCCGGCAGCGAGCGGACCAGGCGTTTTCCGGCATGTCTCTGGTGCAGCGCACGCTCCTGCGTGCGGCGCTCCGCATCGGTCTCGTGGTCGTGGTGGCGAGCCTGATCGCCCACCAGTACGTGCGCAACGGGATGGAGACGCAGGCGCTGCAGAGTCTCTCGCGCTACGTCGACGAGCGGCGGGCCAGGGAGAGCCAGGCGCTCGACGCGGCGGAGGCGAGCCTCGCCAGCCTCGCCGGTACCTTCCTGGCCGAGCGCTCGACCGCCTCGGCGGACGACGGGCGCTTCGAGTCGCTGTTCGATGAGGCTGCCGATGGCACGCTCCGGACTTCGCGCGAGCTGCTCGACCGCACCGGCATCAGCGGCTTCGTCGGCAAGTATGCGCGGCTGAGCCCGGAAGACCGGCGCACGCTCGTCGCCGGGTACGAACTGTTCGAGCGACTGGGACCGGCGCTCCGTGATCGCTTCCGCAACGCCTATCTCGTCGCGCCGGACAATGCCGTGCTGATGTACTGGCCGGACGAACCCTGGGCCCTCGACAGCGCCGACTGGGAGATCTTCGGCAAGCTGTCCCTCCTGCAGGCAAACGGCAACGACGACGTGCTGGTCACCGGCTCGATCGACATGACGGAGAACGACCAGCCGGTCTGGTCGCCCTTGTATTTCGACTATGGCGTGAACCAGTGGGTGGTATCGGTCACGCGGCCCGTGGTCGAGGGGGGCAGCTGGATCGGCTCGCTGGGCCACGACCTCTATGTCCAGGATCTGATCGATCGTGTCGTGCGGGGCGACATCGACGGCGCCTACAACGTGCTGATCGATCAGAAAGGCATGCTGATCGCCCACCCGGATTTGATGCCGGCGATCCAGGCGCATGGCGGTGCCATCGCCATCGACCCGGCGGTCGATCCCCTGCTCGCCGAGCTGCAGCGGGTCGCCCGGACGGCGGACCCGGCAGGCGAGATCGTCGACCTCGCGGATCAGCAGGTCTTCGTCGCCGCCACCCAGCTCGCCGGCCCGGGCTGGCACCTGATGACGGTGTTCCCGAGGTCGCTCATCGCCTCGCAGGCGAACCGCGTCGCCTGGCTCATCCTCGCCATCGGCTTCATTGCCCTGGTGATCGAGCTCGCCATGCTGCTGGGCGTGCTCCGTCGGCTCGTCGGCACGCCCCTGCAGGCGCTGGCGCAAGCCGTCGACCGGTTCGGGCAGGATCCCGAAGGCGACTTCAAGATGGACGCGGCGGTTCTTGCCCGCCGCGACGAGCTCGGCCGGCTGGCGCGGGCGTTCCAGGGCATGGTGGGCCAGCTCAGGGAGCGCCATGCCGAGCTCAGCGGCCTCAACCGGACCCTGCAGCAGCAGCTGGTCCAGCGCCAGCAGGCGGAGCGCGAGCTCGAGCGGCACCGCGAGCTGAACGCGCTCATGAACGCGATCGACTACGGGGTGCTCTTCCTCGATCGCGACCTGAACTCCCGACTGGCGAACCAGGCCTATCTCCGGATGTGGAAGTTCACGCCCGACTTCTATGCCACGTCGCGGAACCTCCGCGAGGACATGGAGGAGAGCCGGCGGATGGGGCTCTACGAGGTCGAGGACGAACACTGGCCCGCCTATCGCGAGCGGCGGATCGCCGCCATTCGGGATGGTTCGGCGGGGCCGGAGGAGATTGCGCTCAGCGACGGTCGGATCCTGAGCTACCAGTGCACGGTGCTGCCGGACGGCGGGCGCATGCTGACCTATTTCGACATCACCGAGATGAAGCGCGTCGAGCTCGAGCTGCGCACGCATCTGCAGGGCATGGAGGCGTCCATGGACGGGATGGCCCTGCTCGATCCCACCGGCCACTATTTCTATGTCAATCGCGCGCACGCGGAGGTCTACGCGATCGAGCGCGAGAAGATGATCGGCCGAAGCTGGCGCGAGCTCTATGACGAATCGGAGCTCGAGCAGTTCGAGAACTCGGTCATGCCGGCCCTGCAGCGGGAAGGGCGCTGGCGTGGCGAAGCCGTCGGCAAGCGCATGACCGGCGCGAGCTTTCCGCAAGAGCTCTCGCTGGCGGTCACCGAGACCGGGGGGCTCGTCTGCGTCGTGCGCGACATCACCGAGCGCAAGAAGCGCGAGCGCGCCATCGATCGCGCCGTCCGCCAGGCCGAGGAGTCGAACGCCGCCAAGTCGCGCTTTCTCGCCAGCATGAGCCACGAGCTGCGCACGCCGCTCAATGCCATCATCGGCTTCACCCGCATCGTCGCGCGCAAGACCGAAGGGCAGATCGACCCCAAGCAGAGCGACAACCTCAAGAAGATCCAGATCAGTGCCGAGCAGTTGCTGCGGCTCATCAACGACATCCTGGACATCTCGAAGATCGAGGCGGGCCGGGAGGATGTCGCCGAGGCGCCATATTCGCCCGCCCTGCTGGTGGTCGAGTGTGCCCGGATCATCGAGCCGATGCTCGCCCAGGGCGTCACGGTCGACACACAGGCGTTCGACATGAGCGTCGGCTGTCTGGGCGATGCGGCCAAGGTCAGACAGATCCTGACCAATCTCCTGAGCAACGGCGCGCGGCACACCACCAGCGGCCGGATCCGGATCTCCGTCGAGCGCCGCGACAGCCGTCTGCAGTATCGCGTCGAGGATACCGGGCCCGGCATTCCGCCGGCGTTCCGGGAGCTGGTCTTCGAGGAGTTCGGCCAGGCGCGAAACCAGCAGGGCGAGGTGGTCGGCGGCACCGGTCTCGGTCTCACCATCAGTCGGCGGCTTGCCCGGCTGATGGGCGGCGATGTCGTGCTCGAGAGCGAGGTCGGCGTCGGCTCGACGTTCATCCTGGATCTGCCCTTCGAGCCGGCCCCGGAACCGACGCGCCGGCAGCTCGAAGATACCGCAGCGACAAGCGGAGCCCGGCATGACGGTTGACGAAGGCGGCCCGGCCGACCGGCCGCGGGTCCTGGTGATCGAGGACATCGAGATCAATCGCGACCTGCTCCAGCAATTGCTGGAGGACGACTACGAGGTGCGCTCCGAGGTGGACGGAGAGAGCGGGCTCGCCGCCGTCGACGCCTGGCGTCCGGACATCGTCCTTCTGGACCTGTCGCTGCCGAAGCTCGACGGCTGGTCGGTCGCCCGTGCCATCCGCCGTGATCCCGAGCTGCAGGACATGCGGGTCGTCGCCTTGACCGCCCATGCCATGCGGGGCGATCGTGAGAATGCGCTGGCGGCCGGCTGCGACGCCTATCTGAGCAAGCCGGTCGACGAGACCGAGCTTTATGCCGTCCTCAAGAACCTGGCAGCACGGGACCGATGACGGAGATCACCACCCCGGCGCGCATCCTCGTCGTCGACGACGATGCCTTCAACCGCGATCTGCTCGAGCAGGAGCTCGACGCTCTCGGCCACACCTGTCTCCTGGCGGCCGAAGGCAAGGCGGCGCTCGAGGCGCTTGCCGCCCGGTCGGCATCGATCGACGTCGTGCTGCTGGATATCATGATGCCGGGCGTCGACGGGTTCGAGGTGCTGCGCCGGATGCGTCTCGATCCCGATCTCCGTGAGGTTCCGGTCATCGTGATCTCGGCCTTGAGCGACCTGCCCAGCACGGTGCGGGCGATTCAGCTGGGTGCCGTCGACTATCTCCCCAAGCCCTGCGACCAGATCCTCCTCAAGGCGAGGATCGACGCCTGCCTGGAGCGTTCGCGCTGGCGCGCCCGTGAGAAGGCGTATCTCGCGGACATCGAGCGCGAGCAGGCGCGTGCCGATGCGTT
>CAZGUW010000030.1:0-27000 GCA_964528705.1 uncultured Geminicoccaceae bacterium | reverse complement strand
TGCACGCCCCTGGCGCCACTCACCTATGCCACAATCAGACCAGACAGGGTTCGTTCGTCATTGCCTTGGGTTTGATCGTCGATTCCCCGGGTTCGATCGTCGAATCCGTGGGTTCCTTCGTCGATTCCGCAGGTTCGATCGCTCGAAACTGTCGCATATAGCGCGACAACCACCCCAAACTGTCGCGTATAGCGCAACACCCCAAGGCCAACTGTCGCGTATAACGCGACAACCCGAGCGCAAGTGTCGCATTATATGCGACAACCCGAGCCCGACTGTCGCGTCCTGAGCGCCCTCAGGCGGTGCGTAGCCGCACCAGACGGTCGAACATCACCTCGTAGCGGGCGGCCGTGGCTTCGGCCGTGAAGGCGGCAGCAGCGGCCCTGGCGGCCGTTCCCATCCGGCGCCGGGCCGCCGGGTCACCGGCCAGACGGTCCAGGGCCTCCACGAGCCCCACCGGATCACCGGGCTCGACCAGATGAGCGGTCAATCCCTCGTCGAGGAAATCCTCCTGTCCGCCCGTTCGGGTGGCGATGACGGGCAGCCCGGCCTGCATCGCCTCGAGATAGACCAGTCCGAACGCCTCGTGCAGGGAAGGCAGGGCGAAGATGTCCGCGGCCCGCAGGAGGGCCTGCTTCTCGGTCTCGTCGACGAAACCCTTGAACTGGATGCGGTTGGTGAAGCCACGCTCCCTGGCCAGCTGCTCGAGAGGCAGCCGCTCGGGACCATCCCCGAGCAGCAGCAACCGTACATTGCCGACTCGGACGGCAGCACAGGCTTCGACCAGTGCCGTCAGGTTCTTGCGACGGACGAGCCGGGCGAGGCTGACGACATAGACGGCGTCCGGATCGAGGCCCAGTGCGCGACGATCCGGCGGCTCGCCGGCCGGTCGATACGGACCGGAAGAGGCGGCAGACGGCACGGCGGACGCCAGGCCGAGGGAAATGACCTCGAGCGGTGGCGGGCAGCCGTAGAGCGCAACGGCGCGCCGCGCCAGGTCGCTCGAGACGGCGACCCGCATGTCGGCGGCCCTGAGCACGCGCCGCACGACGGCGGCGAGGAGACGGCTCTTGTCCGGTGTGTAGCGCTTGGCCGGATCGTAGACGTCGCCGCCGGCAAGGGTGAGGACGTGCGGCACACCGGATGCGGCAGCGAGATGCACCCCGGTCGGCCCGCTCGGCACGGCGAACCAAGTATTGACCAAGTCATACGTGTATCGCGTGAGAAGCGTATACCCGTATAATGTTCCGAATGGCCAGAAGCCGACCATCGACGCGAACGAGCTGTGGCTGGCCTGCTGCCGTGGCCAGCCCGGTGCCCGGAAGATACGAATGGCGCCGTCCCGGCTTTCGGCCGGCTCCCCCCGGGCGGCACCGGTCAGGACATGAACGGTGTGGCGACGTGCCAGCTCACGGGCGATGCCCTGAACGGCAACCCCGCCGCCACCGGCGAAGGGCGGGTACTCGTAGCAGACGATGAGCAGGCGAATCGCCCGACTCCTAGAGTATTGTCACGGTGACCGCATGCTTCGTCAGGCTGCGCACGATCGGTGCTCAGCTAGCTCGACCACGCTGCGCGCCGTTCACCTTGCCTTCCTCGCCGACGATCATGATCTGAAAGATCGTTCAGTTCACGTAGTATTTCTGGCTCTGGGTATAATACTGACCGACGTCGCCATAGCCGTAGCGTGCGTGCCTCTTCATATCGACCATGGTCAGCACGGCGCCGGCCGGCTCGATGCCGACCTCGGAAAGGGCGTGGACGCTGTCCTCGGCGGCACCGATCATGGTCTGGCCCCAGCGCAGGCAGAACAGCACCTTGTCGGCGAGCAGGGCGGCGACCCGGGTATCGGTGACGCTGGCGAGGGGGGCGGAATCGAGCACGATGTAATCGTACGAGTCGCGCAGGGATTCGATCAGCAGCCGCATCTTCTGGCTGTCCAGAAGATCGGTGGGGTTGGTCGTCTGGCCCTTGATCGGCAGGAAGTGCAGGCCGGTCTCGAGGTCGTGGTGGATGACCTCCTCGAGGCTGCGCTCGTTGGCCATGTACTCGACCAGCCCCCCGGACACCTGCCAGCCCAGCTCGCGATGCACGCTCGGATGACGCAGGTCGAGATCGATCAGGAGGACGCGCTTGTGCGAGCGGGCGGCGAAGGTGGCGAGACTGACGGCGAACGTCGTCTTGCCTTCCTGGGGCAGGGAGGAGGTGGTCAGCACCACCTTGGGCTCGCGATCGACATTGGAGAGCTTGACCGCCATGTAGATGCTGCGGATCGCCTCGGCATAGGCCGAGAGCGGCTTCTCCATCAGGTACTGATAGGGTTTCTGGTTCTTCTTGAGCCGGTCGAGGCGGGGGACCAAGGCGAGCGTATGAAGGCCGAGCTTCTGCTCGATCTGCCGGCCGCTGCGAATGCCCCGGTCGAAGCGGTCGAGAACGATGGCGAGGAGGGTGCCCAGGCCGAACGAAACGACCAGGCCGGCGACGGCGAAGATCTTCTTGCCGGGAGTGGTGGGCAGGGCTGGCGGGCTGGCCATCGAGACAATGCGCACATCCGGCTGCACGATCTCGAGCTGCTCGCGGGTCTCCTTGAAGCGATTGAGGAAGGCTTCGTAGAGGGCGCGGGTCGACTCGGCCTGTCGCTCGTACTGGGCGAGCTGGACCTCGGCCGCCTGGTCCGTGACGTTCTGCGTCTTGACCTCGCCGAGCTGGCTCTCGATCGAGGCGATGCGCGTTGCGGTCACCCTCAGATCGTTCTCCAGCGTGAGGATGATCCGCTCGACCTCGGCGGCGATCTTCGCCTCGAGGTTCTGCTTCTCGTTGCGGAGCCAGACCATGCGCGGGTGACGCTCGCCATAGAGCGACGCGAGCTCGGCTTCCTCACGCAGGAGCTGGGTCTCTTCCTGCCGGAGACTGACGATCAGGGGCGAGCTGGTGACGTCGGCGATCGAATCGAGGCTGCGGCCGGAGCTGCGCAGGTCGCGCACGAGCCGCAGCTTCGCCTGCTTCTCGGCCAGCTCACCGCGGGTAACGATGAGATCGCGGTTGAGATCGGACAATTCCTGCTGGGTCAGGGTCATGCCCTCACCCTCACCGACGAGATTGCGCGAGCGGAACTCGCCCACCTTCTCCTCGGCTTCGCGCAGCTCGACCTCTAGCTCGGCCAGGCGATCCTCGAGCCAGGCCGACGTCCGGTCCGTGGCGAAGATCTTGTTGTTGAGCTGGTCGTCGACGTAGATCTCGGCGATCCGGTTGGCGATGCGTGCCGCCTTCTCCGGATCGGGCGAGTTGAAGCCGATGGTGATGATGTAGGCGACCGGATCGCTCAGGAACTCGACGCTGTCACGAAACTTGTCGAGCGCCCTCTCGCGGGTTCGGTAGGACGCCACGCTTTCCAGCGCCGGCTCCTGTGCCGTGCCGCTGGTGATCAGCCATTCGCTCGGCAGCCAGGCGAGCACGGTGTCGAGCGGCTGCTCGATGAACTTGGTGAGAGCGCTCTTGGGCGGCGCGTCGGGATCCACGAGCGCGCTGTTGAACTCCGGATCGTCGAAGAGGCCGAGATCCTCCATGACCCGGGCCTGGTAGTTGTGCGACTGGAGCAGGCGGATCTGGGTGGCGATGTCGTTGAAATCGGCGCTCACGTCGGCGTTGACCGGATCGAGCTCGGCGACGCTGCTGTCGCTCGGCTCGACGAGGAGGGTCGCCTCGGCATTGTAGATCGGGACCACCGAGCTGCCGTAGAGATAGGCCGCGACCGTGCCGGCGATGGTGATGGCAGCGATCGACCACTTTCGCCGACGCAGAACGCCGAAAATGCCGACGAGGTCGATCATCTCGCTGTCGGCGAAAAGCCCCTTGGCGGGATCCTTCGTGCCGTGACGCGTTGTCCGAGTCTTGCTCATCGACTATCCGACCTGCCGGTGATTGCCGGGAACCATCGGCCCATAACTGGGTGTTGCTTGCCGCGTGGCAACCTAGCCCACTCTCACCACCGACTAAAGCAACGGTGTCCGGGCAGTCAGGTACTTGCCATGGCAAATCGCCGCGGGGCAACACCGGCGCCCAGCTCGACATACCGGGTAGCTCTCACCCACAGCGCAAGGCACCACATGGGCTTAGATTGCGTTGTTGGGGTTCCGTGTCAATCACCGGGCGGTCGATGTTTGCCCGAAAGTGATCGGGATCAAGGTATTGCCCCGGTCGTTGTGATCAGCGGGTGACGAACAGGACGACCGCGGAGGCCGAGGCGGTTGCGGGGCAACGAGCAATGCATGGAGGGATGAGGATGGGCGGATCATATCTGGATCTGGAAAAGCGCTACCAGGCATACAGCAAGGCACTGCACAAGGATGGCGGCGAGCCGTTGGCGGCGTTTCGCAGCCTGGTCAAGGCGGCGGGCACCGATGGTGCCCTCGACCACAAGACCAAGGAGCTGACCGCTCTCGCCATTTCCGTGGCGATACGCTGCGAGGGCTGCATCGTCTTCCACACCCGGGCCTGCCTCAAGCTTGGCGTGAGCCGGGCCGAGCTGCTCGAGCTGCTCGGGGTTGCGGTCGAGATGGGCGGCGGCCCTTCGTCGATCTATGGCGCCCAGGCCCTGGCCTGCTACGACGAGATGGTGTCGGCCTGAAACTCGGTACATCGTTCACAATCAGGCGGGCGGAGCCGTTTCCCCGGATACGGGCACGGGGTTACGCGCCGATGCCGGCCGTGACGCCGGCGAGCGCGTCGAGCACGAGGCCCCTGGTCAGGATCTGCGGCAGGATGACCGGCTCACCTGCTGCCGGAAAGACCACGTAGAGGGGCACGCCCGACCGCTCGAAGCGTTGCAGGAAGCTGGTGATCGCCGGGTCCTGACGGGTCCAGTCGCCCACGAGATAGGCGACGTCGTGACGCTCCAGGGCTGCCTCGAACGCCGGCCCGCTGAGGGCTGCCTGCTCGTTGACGAGGCAGGTGAGGCACCAGGCGGCGGTCATGTTGACGAAGACGGGCTGACGCTCCCGGCGCAGCTCGGCGAGCAGCTCGGCAGTGAATGGCACGGCCAGGCCGTCTTCCCGAGGGGCCGGGTCGGCGGCCGGCAGCCGGCCGGGCAGGGCGGCGAGGAGGAGAGCCAGGGCCAGGGCGGCCGCGCCCGCGACCCGCGCCAGCCGCCCGCCGAGATGGAGCACCCAGATGGCAAGGCCGAGGGCGACGAAGCCCAGGAGCACGAGCAGGAGGGCCTGGTCGCCGGCCTGCCGCGCCAGCACCCAGGTGAGCCAGGCGGCCGTGGCGAACATCGGAAAGGCCATGAGCTGGCGAAAGCGTATCATCCAGTGGCCGGGGCGCGGCAGCCGGCGCTGCAGCCAGGGGCTGGCGCTGAGCGCCAGATAGGGCAGGGCGAGCCCGAGCCCGAGGGCGGCGAAGATAGTGAGCGCCGTGGCCGGGCCCTGGGTCAGGGCGAAGCCGATGGCGGCGGCCATGAAGGGGGCCGTGCAGGGGCTGGCGACGAGGACGGCGAGCACCCCGGTGGCGAAGCTGCCGCCGAGGTCGTGGCGCGGCAGGCGATCCTGGCCGAGTCCCATGACCCGGCCGAACACCGCCGGGGCAAGCTCGAAGGCACCGATCAGCCAGAGGCCGATGGCGAAGACGAGGTAGGCGAGCAGCGCCACGACCAGCGGCTGCTGCAGCTGGAAGCCCCAGCCGACGAGGGCGCCGCCCGCCTGCAGGGCGATGAGCAGGCCGGCCAGAGCGAGGAAGGTCGTGAGCACGCCCAGCGTGTAGGCGAGGCCCTGCGCCAGGGCGCGCGGGCCGCCGGCATGGTGGACCAGCGCCAGCGCCTTGATCGACAGCACCGGAAAGACGCAAGGCATGAGGTTGAGCAGGATGCCGCCCAGAAGCGCCAGGAGGGCGGCCCGGGCGAGGCCCAGCATGCCGGCCTCGGTTACGAGGGCGAGCGAGGGGTCGAAGGCGGCTTCCACGAGGAAGGCCTGTCGCACGGGGCCGTCCGGCAGCGTTTCGGTCAGCACGAGGACGCCGGTGAGCGGGTCGGGGAGGGCGGCTGCCTCGGCCGGTCGTGCCAGATCGAGCGTCAGGCCCTCCGGCCCGGCGTGCCGGACCGGCTCGGCGACATTCTCGATGTGCCCGGGCTGGTCCGGAAAGAAGCGGATATCGCTCACCCGCTCGCCCATCCCATCGGGGGCGAGTGCCGTGTCGGTGGCGAGGCGCAGCGTGGCGGCGTCGGCGTTGAAGCCGACCGCCCAGGGGCTGGCACGGGGCAGGGCGGCCCGGGCGGCCTCGATGAGCTGGAGGGTCGGGGCATCTGCCGGCACGGACATGGTCCCGACCGGGATGTCGAGGGCGAGGCTGCCGTGCTCGGGGATGCAGATCTCGGCGCAGACCAGCCAGTCGGCCTCGAGGCGGATCGGCAGCGGCGTGCCGGCCGGCCAGTCGTCGGGGACTCGGAGCTCGTTCAGCAGGACCAGCCGGCCCTCGTGGCCAAAGGTCATGAGGCCGAAATAGGGGATCGCCTCCGGCGCCGGCCACTGGATCGGGCCGATGGCGACGTCCGACGGGAGGTCCCAGGTGAGGGTGGCCGGGGCCCCGGAATCGCCCGGGTTGCGCCAGTAGGTGTGCCAGCCCTCGCGGATGTCCTGGACGAAGGCGAGGGTGACGGTTTCGCCCGGCGTGGCGGCGGCGAGGTCGGCCACGAGGCGGGTCGTCATGTTGTCGGTGCGCACCTCGCTGTCGGCAGGGGAGCCGAGAGCGGTCCCGTCGGCCTGCAGCCGGCCGATGGTCGCGAGGAGATCGCCGGCGGACGAGGGGCCGCTCTGGGCCGCCGCCATGGCGGGGCCGGGGACGGTGGCGAGCAGGAAGAGGGCGAGAGCGAGAAGGCGCAACGGCAAGGCGGCAGTCCGGAGTGCTCGAAGTCTCCTCCAAGCTAAGGCTTGCCTCGGGTTGTTCAATTCACTTCGGCGGGACCGGCCGGCCGCGCAAAGGCGGCACGCGCGGCCTCGACCTCCGCCCGGACGCAGCAGCCTTCGAGGTGGTCGTTGACCATGCCGGTCGCCTGCATGAAGGCGTAGAGGGTGGTGGGGCCGACGAAGGACCAGCCGCGCCCCTTGAGCGCCTTGGCGAGCGCCTTCGATTCGGCCGTCTGGGCGAGGCTCCCAAGGGTCGCCCGGTCGAGCCGCGACGGGCGGCTCGCGGGCGCCGGCTCGAAGCGCCAGAAGAAGGCGGCGAGCGAGCCGGCCTCGGCCTGGAGCTCGAGCGCCCGGGCGGCGTTGTTGATCGCCGAGGTGATCTTGCCGCGATGGCGGACGATGCCGGCGTCCTGCAGGAGCCGCTGGATGTCGGCCTCGCCGAAGCGGGCGACCGCCGCGGGGTCGAAACCCTCGAAGGCGCGGCGGAAGTTCTCGCGCTTGCGCAGGATGGTGAGCCAGGAGAGGCCGGACTGGAAGCCCTCGAGGCAGAGCTTCTCGAAGAGCCGCCGGTCGTCGGCCTGCGGCCGGCCCCATTCGCTGTCGTGATAGGCGAGGTAGAGCGGATCGCCGCCATGCCACCAGCAGCGGGCCCGGCCGTCCTCGCCGGTGATCAGGCCGTTCGTGTCGATCATGGCGGTTGGCCGCTCCACATCAGGAAGTCGCGCATGGTGACGAACCTTGTTCCCCGATGCCGGCCGGGATGCAAGCGGCCGTGACGGCGCGAGCCGCATCGCGCGTTGATCTCCGCCGCCATCCGCCGCAAGAGACGGTGAGGCAATGGGGAAGGGGAGAGGAGCGATGAGCGGACGCGACGAGCTGGCGGCCTGGCAGGCCTTGGCGGCGCATGCGAAAGCCCTGCGCGGTGTGCATCTGCGCGAGCTCTTCGCCGCGGATGCCGGGCGGTTCGAACGGTTCTCGGGCCGGCTCGACGATCTCCTCGTCGACTGGTCGAAGCAACGGGTGACCGAGGAGACCATGGCGCTTCTGGTCGACCTCGCCCGTACCGCGGGGCTCGAGGCGCGGCGCGACGCCATGCTGCGTGGCGAGCGGATCAACGTGACCGAGGACCGGGCGGTGCTGCATACCGCCCTGCGCAACCGGAGCGGCACGCCGGTCCTGGTCGACGGTGTCGACGTCATGCCGGAGGTCAATGCCGTCCTCGACCAGATGCGGCGGTTCAGCGACGCCGTCCGCGACGGCAGCTGGCGCGGCCATACCGGGGAGACGATCACCGATGTCGTCAATATCGGCATCGGCGGCTCCGATCTCGGCCCGCTCATGGTCTGCCAGGCGCTCGAGCCCTATGCCCGCGCCGACCTGCGCGCGCATTTCGTCTCGAATGTCGACGGCGCCCACCTGCGGCAGGTGCTGGCCGGGCTCGATCCGGCCCGCACGCTGCTGATCGTGGCCTCCAAGACGTTCACCACCCAGGAGACCATGACCAACGCCCATTCGGCGCGCGACTGGCTGCTCGCCGCGTTCGGCGACACGGCGGCGGTCGGCCGGCACTGCGTCGCCGTCTCGACCAATCGCGAGGCGGTCACCGCCTTCGGTATCGATCCCGCCAACATGTTCGTGTTCTGGGACTGGGTCGGCGGGCGCTACTCGCTGTGGTCGGCGATCGGGCTCTCGATCGCGGTCCATCTGGGCTTCGAACGGTTCGGCCAGCTGCTCGACGGTGCCCACGCCATGGACCGGCACTTCGCGACGGCCCCGCTCGAGACGAACCTGCCGGCGATCCTGGCGCTCATCGGCATCTGGAACAGCAATTTCCTCGGCGCCGAGAGCCTGGCGATCCTGCCCTATGACCAGCATCTCGCCCGCTTTCCGGCCTATCTCCAGCAGGGCGACATGGAGAGCAACGGCAAGTCGGTGACGCTCGACGGCCGGCCCGTCGGCTATCCGACGGGGCCGATCATCTGGGGCGAGCCCGGCACCAACGGCCAGCATGCCTTCTACCAGCTGATCCACCAGGGGACCCGGCTGGTGCCGTGCGACTTCCTGGCGGCGGCCGAGAGCCAGACGCCCTTGGGCGACCACCACGCGAAGCTGCTGGCCAACTTCTTCGCCCAGAGCGAGGCCCTGGCGTTCGGCAAGACGGCGGCCGAGGTGCGTGCCGAGCTCGAGGGGCAGGGGGCCGCTCCGGCGCTGGTCGAGCGGCTCGTGCCGCACAAGGTCTTCACCGGCAACCGGCCCTCGACCTCGCTCCTCTACCGCCGCCTGACACCCTGGCGGCTCGGCTCGCTGATCGCGCTCTACGAGCACAAGATCTTCACGCAAGGGGTTATCTGGGACGTCAACAGCTTCGACCAGTGGGGCGTCGAGCTCGGCAAGCAGCTGGCGGGCCGCATCCTGCCGAAGCTGGCGGGCTCCGACCCGGTCACCGGGCTCGACGGCTCGACCGGCGGGCTGATCAATCATTTCAAGGCGCTGCGCGACGGCTGAAGCACGGGTTGCGCTTTGAACAAAAAAGGATTAAAAACCTATTTCCGATAGATCATCTTCGGGAGTAGGGCGATGTGGCGCGGGCTTCTGGTGCTGGTGGCCGGCCTGCCGCTTCTCGGTGCATGCAGCGACCTGCAGACCCTGGGAGCGACGGCGGCCGAGCAGCGGCGGGTGATGAACGACATGCAGGCGAGGGCCACCATGGCAGCCCTCTGCGACATCTCGCTCGGCGCCTATCTGCGCGAGCTCAACCAGCTCGAGCGGACCTATGCCGGGCTGGTGTGCGGTGATGCCGAAGCGATGAGCCAGGCCCTGCTGCCGGCTCCCTTGCCGGAACGCCTGGCTGCCACGGAGCCCGGGCCGCGCGGCTGACGCATGCCGCCGGCCAGCAGGGCCGGGGAGGGGGCGGTGCCGCTCAGACGTGCAGGCTTTTCAGATGGTCGGCGAGCCTGAGGCCGAGGGCGACGATGGTGAGGGTGGGGTTGGCGAACCCTTCGGTCGGGAAGACCGAGCTGCCGGCAATGAAGAGATTGTGCATGCCGTGCACGCGGCAGCTCGGGTCGACCACGCCGGTTCGGGGATCGTCGCTCATCCGCGTCGTGCCGACATGGTGGTAGGAGCCGTTGCCGGGGATGGCAAAATCTTCCTCGGCCAGCCAGTCTGCGAGCCGCAGCCGGCCGAGGTTCCTGGCACCGAAGGCCGCGGCGACGATCTCGAGACTGCGGCGCAGGCTCAACCTGTCGAGCTCGGTAAGCTGCCAATGCAGCCGGACACGGTTGAGGCCGAGCGCATCGCGTTCGTCGATCAGGGTAACCCGGCTCTCCGGGTTGGGTGCCACCTCGACATGGACACGCAGCCGCAGGAGCTCGGGGCGGGCGAAGAAGCGCTGGTAGACGCCGCTCGTCGTGCCGTCGAGATCGGTCAGCACCGTGCCCAGCCGGCTCATGAAATCGTCCGGCCAGATGCCCCGGCGAAGGTTGCGGGTGAGGTCACGCAGGGCCACGTAGCCCGCCTCCTCGCCATCCGGCGGCGGCAGTGGCTGGATCGAGGTGACGAAGCGCAGGAGGCCTTCCTGCTCCTCGACCTCGGGGGTGATGCCGCAGAGCACGTCGACCACCTGTCCGGCCGGTGCCCGGGCGATGGCCGAGGGCTCGTTGAGCAGCACGGTCGCGGCCTCGGAGGCCGGATGGTCCATGAAGTAGCGGCCGACGAGATCGTGACCGTTGCCCAGCCCCGCCGGAGCCTGGCGGTTGGCACAGAGGAGCAGGCGGGCATTCTCGACGCCGCCGGTCGCCAGCACCACGTGGCGGGCCCGGACGGTGAAGCGCCGGCCGTCGAGGCAGGCCATGGCGAGGTGCTCGACCACGGCCGTCGTCGTGTCGGTGACGATCTCGACGAGGTTGGCCCAGAGATAGACGGCGAGATCCCGGGCCTGCTCGAGCTCCGCCCGGTAGGTCGAGCCGAGGCGGGTCGGCGGACTCTGCTGGAAGATCACCGGCCGCAGCCCGCCCTGCATCAGCGGCGAGGTGAAGACGGGCGGCATGTGCGCGGTCCAGGTAGCCGGCAGGTAGTCGTCGCTGACCAGCTGCAGGACCGAATGCGCCCGCCGGTAATAGGGCGCGAGGCTCGCTAGGGTGATCGGCCAGCCGCTGTGCGGCACCCAGGGCCGCGGGGCGAAATCGACCTCGTCGAGGGGGCGGCAATAGCCGGCCCAGTGGTTGCTTGTGCCGCCCAGATAGCGAAGCCGCGAGGCATCGAGGGCGATGCTCGGGTTGCCCGTGACCTCGCCGGCGTAGAGATCCTGCGTATCGTTGTCGTAGTCGAGGCCGCCCGACTCGAGCAGCGCCACCTGCAGACCGCTGCCGATGAACTCACGGGCGATGGCGATGCCGGCGGCACCGCCACCGACGATGGCGATGTCGGTCTCGAGGCGGGTCGCTTCGGGCAGGGTACGGGAGTCGATCAGCATCGATCAGTCACCCCGGGGCGGGTGGTCAGGCGAGATATACCAGCGCGCAGAGTTCGGCCTCGCTCCGGCTCAGCACCCAACCGGCGACCGTCAGGGTGTGGTGCGCGGCGAAATCGGCGGCGATGGCCTCGGCCATGGCGGGGGCCAGGACAGCAGAAGCCGGCCGTTCGGCCGTATCGGCGAGCAGCTCCCGGAACACGGCATGCCGTTGCCGCAACCGGCTCCGGATCGCCTCGCCCGGACCGAGATCGGGATGGCTCTCGAGCACGGTGCGACCGATCAGGCGGGCGCTTTCCAGATCATGGAAGAGCCGGGTCCAGATCGCCGCATCGACCGGCCGGCCGATCCCGAAGCTCGCGGCGGGGGCGGCGGCGAGCAGAGTGAGCAGCTGGCGACGCGCGACGGGAGACATGACCGGTTCCTGGGCTGGGGCATCCGGCCGCAGGAATAGTCTAAAACGCGAATATCAGCAAATTTATTAACTTAATAGGGGAATTCTGATTGTTCGTCAGGCAACTGCCCGGGGCATTCCGGTCGGCAATGGCTCGACTTTCAGAAGCCGGCCGGCGAGTTGGTTGCGCAGGATCTGCGCCGTGCCGCCGCCGATGGTGAACATGCGTGCGTCGCGGACCATGCGCTCGAGCGGCAGGTCGCGACCGTAGCCGCTGGCGCCGAACAGCTGCAGCGCGTCGTTGGTGACCTTCTGCGCCATTTCGGCGGCAAAGAGCTTGGCCCGGGCAGCGGCGGCCATGTCGGGGAAACCATGGCGATCGGCCGTGGCACTGGCCGCCGCCTGGTGGACCAGGAGGCGGGCCGCCTCGAGCTGGACCGACATGTCGGCGAGCATCCACTGCAGGCCCTGGAACTCGGCAAGCGGCCGGCCGAACTGCCGGCGCTCGGCCACATGGGTAAGCGCCAGGTCGAAGGCGCCCTGGGCGATGCCGAGGGCGACCGCGGCAGCTCCGGTCCGCTGGCTGTTATAGGCGCGCATCAGCGCCCGGAACCCGTTCTGAAGGCCGTCCGGCGGCATGAGCAGGCGATCGGCGGGCAGTGTCAGGCGGGCGAAGCGGATCTCGGTCTCGGGCAGGCCGCGCAGCCCCATGGCCGGCAGGCGACGGCCGACTTCGAGGCCCGGATGCTCGCCGGCCACGGCGATGAAGCCGCCGATGCCCTGCTCGCGCCCGGTCGCGTCGAGCACCCGGGCGAAGATCAGATAGAGCTTCGAGATCCCGCCGCCGGTGATCCAGGTCTTGCTGCCGTCGAGCACATAGGTGTCACCCTGGCGGCGGGCGGTGGTGCGCATCTCGGTCGCGGCGCTGCCGGCTTCGGGCTCGGTGATGCAGATCGCGGGCTTGTCGCCGGCGAGCACGAACCCGGCAGCGAGCCGCTTCTGCGCCTCCGTGCCATAGGCCATGATGGCCCCGAGGGCGCCGAGATTGCCCTCGACGGCGATCCGCGCCGAGACCCCGCAGACCCGGGCCAGCTCCTCGACGACGAGGACGGCCTCGAGCACGCCCAGACCCTGGCCGCCCAGCGCTTTTGGAATGGTCATGCCCATGAAGCCGGCCGCCGTCAGCGCCTCGACGGTCGCCCAGGGGTAGGCCTCGGTCCGGTCGGTTTCGGCGGCTTTGGGGGCGACCACGTCCCGGGCGAGCTTCCTTGCCCGGTCCTGAAGTGCGGTCTGGGCGGCGGTGAGATCGGACATCGGCGCTGGGCTCGTCACGGTTGCGTGAAGTCTGGTGACAGGGTGATAGCCGAGGGGGCCAGCTCACGGAATCGGCCAGTCGTGTCGGGCGCGTGTTTTTCACCCGGCGTGGCATGATACCGGGCGTCGAGGCTCTAAATTTGTCATAAGTTACCTTATCGAGCCTCGTTCGAGGGGGCCCCGGAGGCACCCTGCTCAGTCGACGATCCGCTCGACCTTGTAGTCCTTGTGCTCCTTGGTGAAGGAGAAGGTGATGATCTCGCCGATCAGCCCGACCGAAATGATCTGGATGCCGAGCACGATCATCAGGGACGAGAGGATCAGGGCCGGGCGGTCGACCAGGGCCTCGCCCCAGAACAGGCGGGCGAAGACGAGATAGAGGGTGGCGAGGCCGCCGATGGCGAGCACGGCGAAGCCGAAGCCGCCAAAGAAGCGAAAGGGCTTCCTGATGAAGCGGATCAGGAAGAACGCGGTCAGGAGATCGAGCACGAGGGCAAGGTTGGGGCCGGCGGTCGGCCGTTTCGCCGAGCGGTCGGCGTCGACCTCGACCTCGCTGACGGTGAAGCCGTGGGTCTCGGCGATCAGCGGCAGGAAGTGATGCTGGTGGCCGTAGAGCGTGATCTCCTCGCCCACGGCCCGCCGCATCACCCTGACCCCCGAGCGCAGGTCGTGGAAGCGACCGCCAAACAGGAGGTTGGTGGCGAGCTCGAACTTGCGCTGCTTGCCCGGGGCGCGCCCGTCCGGCGGCATCCGCCTGGCGACGACGAGGTCGTGCTCCCGGACGGCGGCGAGCAGCTTTTCCAGCTCGCCCGGCTTGACCTCGACATCCTCGGTCAGGGTCATGACGATCTCGCCTTTGGCATGGCGCAGCCCGGAGGTCAGTGCTGCCGCCTCGCCGAAGCTGTGGGCGTGGTGGATGATCTCGATCGGCTCGCCGGCCTGCTTCAGGTGGCGCAGGGAGTCGAGGCTGGCCTGGAGCGGGCCGTCGACGACATAGACGAACTGCAGCTGGCGTTCGTCGGCCGCGAGCGCCGTGCGATAGGTGTCGTGCAGCCGGTCGAGGCTGGCGTGATCGCGACGGATCGGCACGACCACCGAAAGCAGGTTCTCTTTGCTCATGCCGTGCGCTCCTCGGTGGCAATCAGGCGAGCCGCGAGGCGGCGGAACGGATCGAAGCGGCGGGCCATGGTGCCGTAGATGAGCTGGCTGAGCAGGCCGAGCACCATGAGGAAGATGGCGAGTGCCCCGAACAACACGGTGAGCCCGCTGAACACGATGCCCGGCTGGTCGTATGGCGTCAGCCCGTAGACGAGGGCGGAGCCGAGGCTGACGAGGCCGAGCCCAGTGGCGACCGCGGCGAGCCCGGCGAAGGCGAGCATCGGCTGGCGATGGAATCCCAGGATCGTGCTGATCGCGAGAAGGTCGAGGAACACCTTGTAGATCCGTGAGAAGCCGTATTTCGACTGGCCGAAGCGACGGGCGTGGTGGCGCACCTTGATCTCGGCGATCCTGGCGCCGGCGAGCGAGCTCATGGCCGGGATGAAGCGATGCATCTCCGCATAGAGCGGGATCTCCTTGATGAGCTCGGCGCGATAGGCCTTGAGCGAGCAGCCATTGTCCTTGATCGGCACGCCGGTCGCCTTGCCGATCAGCCAGTTGGCGATCTTCGAGGGGATGACGCGCGACCAGTGGTCCTGGCGATCGTGACGCCAGCCGACGACGAGGTCGTAGCCCTCGTCGATCTTGGCGAGGAAGAGGGGGATGTCCGCCGGGTCGTTCTGCAGGTCGCCGTCCATGGTGATCAGGATGCGGCCGCGGGCGAATTCGATGCCGGCGGCCATGGCGGCGGTCTGGCCGAAATTGCGGCGGAACTTGACGAGCCGGAGATGGACGTTGCCGCTGTGGCGCGGCAGGGCGTTGGCGAGAGCGAAGGTTCGGTCCCGGCTGCCGTCGTCGACGAAGACGATTTCGACATTGCCAGGGAGGTCCTGCACGGCGGCCCGGATCGCCTCGTGCATCGGCCCGATGCTTTCCTCCTCGTTGTAGAGGGGAACGATGATCGAGAGGTCGAAGGTCATGAGATGCGGGTCATCGTGGCGGGAACAGGCCCGGTAGGTTGCGGTCGTGCAAATCGGTTGCGGCTGGCCGAGGTGGATAGCATCGTCGCGGGGCGGCGGGTGAGCCGCATCGCCGGTGTGCCGATAGCGGGCCACGCGGGCCGCTGTCTAGGCCTGTCCGAGTAATGGCCAGAGCCGGCCCGCGCCAGCCTCGGCTTCGCGCGACGGAGATGGGAAGACGATGGCGGAGACGACCGAGCTCGATGACATAGCCCTGCTGGAAGGCCTGCGGCCCGAGCGGCGGGCCGCCCTGGCGCAGCGCTGCGCCTGGCGGAACTTCCGCACGGGCGAGGAAATCCTGGCTCGTGACGATCCCGGCGACGCGGTGCTGTTCATCGCTGGCGGCCGGGCCCGGGTGGTCAATTTTTCGGCCAGCGGCCGGGAGGTGGCCTATGCGGTGGTCGAGGCTGGCGGCCATGTCGGCGAGCTCGGCGCCATCGACGGAGCGCCGCGCTCGGCCTCGGTGCTGGCGCTCGAGCCGTGCCGGGTGGCGAGCCTCACGGCTGCCGCCTTCATGGAACTGGTCGAGGCGGAGAGCGGCGTCGCCCTGGCGCTCCTGCGCCGGCTCGCCCGGATCATCCGTGACAACGACGAGAAGATTACCGAGCTTGCGACGATCGGCGCCATGCAGCGGGTCTATCGCGAGCTCCGCCGGCTCGCCGGCCCGGTCCCGGGCACCGACCGGCTCGCCATCGACGCCCTGCCGACGCAGGAGGCGATGGCCGCACGACTCGGCACGACCCGCGAGACCGTCGCCCGGGTGCTGGCCCAGCTGGCACGGACGCGGATCACCGAGCGGCAGGGCCGCCGGCTCTGGATCCATCGGCCGGACGAGCTGGAGATTCTGGCCGGGTTGGAGGTCGAGGACTGAGAGCCGGCGATGGCTCAGGGCGAGCGCTGCCGGAGCTGGTGCCAGGCGGCCCGCACACGGTCCTGCGCGGCGCGGCTCCGGTAGAGGGCCTGGGCAGCCAGCGGGCCGAGCGGCCCGCCGGTCCAGGCGAGGGCGAAGGGGGCGAGCAGCCGCCAGTCGTCCCCGGTCGGGCCGGTCGGGTCGAGCAGCGCCGCGGCGAGCATCTCGCCGGCCATGGTGGTGGTGTTCAGCCCGTGGCCGGCAAACCCGGTAGTGGCCCAGAGACCCGGCTCGAGCTCCCGGATCACCGGCATCCGGTGGCGGGCGAAACCCATCCGGCCGGACCAGGCATGGGCGACGCGGATTCGGCCGAGATCCGGATAAACCAGCGCCAGGTCGGCCAGCATCCGGCCGGCCAGCCCCTCCGGCGCTTCGGCGAGGCCGATCTGGCCACCCCAGAGCAGGCGCGGGCCGGCCTCCCGGTCAGCGCCGACCAGGCGGTAGTAGCCGGTGGCGAACCGGTCGTCGAAGACGGCGTAGGGTGCCCGGATGCTGCCGCGCTCGGCCTCGGTCAGGGGCTGGCTGACGATGATGTAGGTGTGGATCGGCAGGAGCCCCCGGCCGAGTGCCGGATGCAGTTTCCGGTCATAGGCGCTGGTGGCGAGCACGAGGCGGTCGACATCGAGCCGGCCGCCGGTGGTGGTGACACGCCAGCCGCCGCCGTGTCGGGCGATGCCCGTGACCGGGCTTCGCTCGAAAAGCCTCGCACCTGCCGCCAGGGCCAGCCGGGCATGGCCCCGGGTCAGGGCCAGAGGATCGAGGTGACGGGCTTTCGGATCGAAGATGCCGTCGAAATAGCGCTTCGAGCGATAGAGCTGGCGAAGCTGTTCCCTCGGCCAGAAGCGAAGATCGCGGTCGAAGAGCTCGTTCTCCAGGGCAATGGCGGCTTGCAGCTCGCGCGGCTGGTCGAACCACGAGGCCTCGAGGACGCCGTATTGCGGCCGGCAGGCGATGGCGCCGAGGTCAATGCGCCGCTCCACGAGGCCGACGGCATCGACGCTCAGCCGGAAGAGGCGGGTGGCGGCCTCGGCGCCGAGGCTCCGGCGGAGGCTCGTGAAGCCGCGGGTGAAGCCGGCCGAGAGCAGGCCGCCATTGCGTCCGGAGGCCCCGTCACCGACCTCCCCGGCCTCGAGCACGACCGGCGCAGCCCCCCTCTCGGCGAGGCCGAGGGCGAGCGTCAGGCCGGCGAGCCCGCCGCCGACGATGCCGATTCCGGCCCTCGCCCGGCCCTCGAGCGGCATCGTTCCGAGCGGCGGCTCGAGGCAGCTCGCCGCATACCAGGTCGATCCGGGCCGTGTCGCTTCCTGCCGCGTCGGGGAGGCGTTCGTCATGGGTGGAGCATATAACCGGCATTTGCGGAATCGCCATTCACGGCTATTGCTGGTGGCAGGACTGATCTCGGTTCCCGGGGAGGACGCCATGGCGGATCAGGTGCCGCGCAACCTCGCGCGTAATGCAATGGCCTATGTGCTAGCCGGGGGGCGTGGCTCGCGGCTCAAGGAGCTGACCGATCGTCGCGCCAAGCCGGCGGTGTTCTTCGGTGGCAAGAGCCGGATCATCGATTTCGCCCTGTCCAACGCGGTGAACTCCGGCATTCGCCGGATCGGCGTGGCGACGCAGTACAAGGCGCATTCGCTGATCCGCCATCTGCAGCGCGGCTGGAACTTCTTCCGGCCGGAGCGCAATGAGAGCTTCGACATCCTGCCGGCGAGCCAGCGCGTATCGGAGACCCAGTGGTACGAAGGCACGGCGGATGCGGTGTATCAGAACATCGACATCATCGAGGCCTATGGCGTCGAGCACATCATCATCCTGGCCGGCGACCACATCTACAAGATGGACTACGAGGTGATGCTGCAGCAGCACGTGGCATCGGGCGCCGATGTCACCGTCGGCTGCCTCGAGGTGCCGCGCATGGAGGCGACCGGCTTCGGCGTCATGCACGTGGACGATGCCGGGCGGATCCTCTCCTTCCTCGAGAAGCCGGCCGATCCGCCGGCCATGCCCGACAAGCCGGACATGGCGCTGGCGAGCATGGGTATCTACGTCTTCTCGACCGCCCTGCTCTTTGACGAGCTGCGGCGCGACGCGGCCGATGCGCACTCGCAGCACGATTTCGGCAAGAACATCATTCCCCACCTGGTGAGCCACGGCAAAGCGGTGGCGCACCGGTTCACCGATTCCTGCGTCAAGAGCGAGGGCGAGCGCGAGGCCTACTGGCGCGACGTCGGCACGATCGATGCCTACTGGGAGGGCAATATCGATCTGACCCGGGTGATCCCGGCCCTCGATCTCTACGATCAGGACTGGCCGATCTGGACCTTCGCGGAGATCACCCCGCCGGCCAAGTTCGTGCACGACGCCAAGGGCCGTCGCGGCGAGGCGGTGAGCTCGCTCGTCGCCGGTGGCTGCATCGTCTCCGGGGCCACCGTGCACAACTCCCTGCTGTTTACGCGTGTACATGTGCACTCGTACAGTGTTCTCGAGGGGGCGGTGATCCTGCCGGATGTCGATATCGGCCGCGACGCCAGGCTCAGGAACGTGGTGGTCGATCGCGGCGTGCGGATTCCCGCGGGCCTCGTCGTCGGCGAGGACCCCGAGCTCGACGCCCGCCGCTTCCGGCGCAGCGAGAAGGGCATCTGCCTGGTCACCCAGGCGATGCTCGACGCGATCGACGGGTGACCGAGTGGCGATGACCCGGCCATGATCCAGGTCGACCCGGCGCTCGGGATTGCCGTCACGCTCGGCTGCATCGTTGCCGAGGTCAGGGTCGCCGATGCCGATGCCGGCCTCGCCCGCAAGCTCGATGCGGCGCTGGCGGCAAGGCCCGTCGGGCGGCCGCAGGACCGGCCGGCGATCGCCGCCACCCGGGCCGCCTACCGGGTCCTGGGCAAGGATCCGGCCCGCTACCGCCCGGCAGCGGAAGCGCTCGCCCGGCGCGTGCAGCAGGGCAAGGGCCTCGCCGCCATCAACACGGCCGTCGACTGCAACAATCTGCTCTCCCTGGAGACCGGCTTCTCGATCGGCATTTATGATCGGGCCCGGCTGACACCACCCCTCGCCTGCCGCCCCGGGCGGGCGGGCGAGAGCTACGCCGGCATCGGCCGGGGACCGCTCAACCTCGATGGCCTGCCGGTTCTGGTCGATGCCGAAGGAGCCTTCGGCAGCCCCACCTCGGACAGCATGCGGACCATGGTCACGACCGCGACGACGGCCATCCTCATGGTGATCTTCGGCTTCGCCCCCGTGCCGGTCG
This sequence comes from uncultured Geminicoccaceae bacterium, assembly GCA_964528705.1. Taxonomy (GTDB): domain Bacteria; phylum Pseudomonadota; class Alphaproteobacteria; order Geminicoccales; family Geminicoccaceae; genus SLRI01. Next base: position 7,642 of record CAZGUW010000030.1, on the reverse strand, counting down.
AGCCTGCCCATCTCGAGCGCGCCCGGGCCCTGCTCGAGACGCATTGCGCCGCGCGCCTCCTGGACTGCCGCCTCGTCGAGAGCGGTTCGAAGGTGACGGCCTGATGCGGGTCCTCTCCGTCGCCTCCGAGCTTTTCCCCCTGCTCAAGACCGGCGGGCTCGCCGATGTCGCCGGTGCCTTGCCGGGGGCCCTCGCCCCCTTCGGGGTCGACATGCGCCCGCTCCTGCCGGCCTACCCCGCGGTGCTGGCGGCGGTCGGTGCCGGCCGCGAGGTGGCGGAACTGGCGGCCCTGCCGGGCGGTCCCGGCCGGCTGCGCGCCGTCGAGCACGATGGCCGCGTCCTCTATCTGCTCGATGCGCCACAGCTCTTCGACCGGCCGGGCAACCCCTATGTCGATGCGACCGGCACCGACTGGCCGGACAACGGGCTGCGCTTCGCCGCCCTCGCCTGGGCCGCGGCCCGGATCGGGCAGGGCGGCGATCCCGGGTGGCGGCCGGCCATCGTGCATTGCCACGACTGGCAGGCCGGCCTCGCCCCGGCCTATCTGCGGCTCGGCCACGCGGGTGCCGATCCCTCACCCATGACTGTCATGACGATCCATAACCTCGCGTTCCAGGGGCAGTTTCCCTCTGCCCTGCTGGCCGAGTTGGACCTGCCGGGCACGGCCTTCAGGACAGACGGTCTCGAGTACTATGGCAGCCTCGGCTTCCTGAAGGCCGGGCTCTACTACGCCGACAAGCTGACCACCGTCAGCCCGACCTACGCGCTCGAGATCCAGACAGCGGGCCAGGGCATGGGGCTCGACGGGCTGCTGCGTGCCCGGTCCGCCGATCTCATCGGCATCGTCAACGGCATCGACGAGGAGGTGTGGAATCCGGCGACCGACCGGTTCCTGCCGGTCACCTACGATGCGGCCAGGCTCGAGCGCAAGGCGGGCAACAAGCGTGCTTTGCAGGAGCGGCTCGGCCTCGTGGCCGATGATACCGCCTTCCTCTGCAGCGTGGTCAGCCGGCTGAGCCACCAGAAGGGCATGGACCTCCTGCTCGAGGCCCTGCCGGTGCTGCTTGCCGGCGGTGGCCAGCTGGCGCTGCTGGGCAGCGGCGATGCCGGCCTCGAGGCGGCGTTCCAGGCGGCGGCCGAACGTCACCCCGGACGGGTTGCCTGCGTGCTCGGCTATGACGAGCCGCTCTCCCACCTCCTACAGGGCGGCGCCGACGCCATTCTGGTGCCCTCCCGGTTCGAGCCGTGCGGGCTCACCCAGCTCTACGGCCTGCGCTACGGCACCCTGCCGATCGTGGCCCGCACGGGCGGCCTCGCCGACACCGTGATCGACGCCAGCCATGCTGCCCTGGCCGCCGGCGTCGCCAACGGGCTGCAGTTCGCGCCGGTCACGGCCGAAGCGCTTGGTGCCACCCTGCGGCGGGCGCTGGAGCTCTTCAGGTCACCCGATCGGTGGCGGGCGATGCAGGCCTTCGCGATGCGCCAGCCGGTCGGCTGGCAGGCCTCCGCCGAGCGCTATGCCGATCTCTATCGAACCCTTGTCACCACTGGCGGGAAGAGCGGGGGCGGCCGGGCTCAGTAGGCGCCGGCCTTGGCCGGGACGGTCATCGCGGTCTTGAACAGGATGAAGATGTCGTACCAGAGCGTCCAGTTGCGGACGTACCAGGTATCGAGGCTGACCCGCCGCTCGTAGTCGAGGTCGCTGCGCCCGCTGATCTGCCAGAGCCCGGTAATCCCGGGGCGCACCTCGAGATAGTAGCGCTTGGCATCGCCGTAGCGCTCGAGCTCGTGGGGCACGACCGGGCGCGGCCCGACGAGGCTCATCTCGCCCCGGATGACATTGAGCAACTGGGGGAGCTCGTCGAGGCTGCTCTTGCGCAGGAAGTGCCCGAGCCGGGTGATCCGGGGGTCGTTCTTGAGCTTGAAGCTCCGCTCCCATTCGCGCCGGGCCTCGGGGTCCCGCTCGATCAGCTCGGCCAGGACCTGGGGCGCGTTCGGCACCATGGTGCGGAACTTCAGGCACTTGAAGAGCTGGCCGTGGCGCCCGATCCGGGTGTGGGCGAAGAAGACCGGCTTGCCCTGCAGGCGCACCATAAGGGCGATCAGCACCATCAGCGGGGCGAGGAACGCGAGGATGGCGCTCGCCGCCAGGATGTCGAACCAGCGCTTCATCAGCTGCGAGTAGGGGCGCGCCAGGTTGTTCGAGATGCGCAGCGACAGGATGTCGTGGGTGAAGAAATGGGACGCCCGGGCGTTGTTGATGGGCAGCCCGCGGACCGGCGAGATGATATCGAGATCGCCGTGATAGAGGGATAGCTTCTCGATCAGCTCCTCGCGGGCCGGCAGCTCGCTGAGCTCGAGGGCAACCACGATGTGCGGACGGCCGAGCCAGGACGGCAGCAGCAGCGAATCGGGATCGAGGGGCTGGACCGACACCTGCTTCGTGCCGACGGTCAGCTCGCGCCAGCTCGAGGGCTTGGCTTCCGGGTCGATGAAGGCGATCACGTCGAAGCCGAGATGCGCGTCGCGCAGATAGGCTTCGGCCGTCTCCATGGCGATCGGGCCGATGCCGACGATCACCGTCGGCTTCTTCCAGCCGCCGAGCCTGAGGCTCAGCCGCTTGACGGCGAGGCGGGCGAACGGCACGGCGAGGGCGACCAGAAGCCAGCTCGCCAGGACCCAGGCCCGGGAGAAATTGAGCTTGAACAGATAGAGCAGGGCCGCATCGATGACGAGCGCTATGGCCGCCGCCGCCACCACGTCGCCGGTTTCCTGCCAGAACTGGCGGCGCCGGCTGTAATGGCCCATCTGCTGGAAGAAGGTCACGCAGCCTGCGGTCAGCAGCAGCAGGATGATGCCGCGCTGCTCGGTCATGTTGGAATAGGAGAGATTGACCAGGCCGCCGATCGAGAAGCAGGCGAAGAATGTCAGGACATCGACTCCCGGCAGGAGGAGCGAGTCGAAGCCATTGGTTCTGGCGGGGGCGAGACCGGTTACCGAACGACTCAGCATCGAGCACCCGCAAGCCGTGGCGGCAGCTTCGTGGGGCTGTCGACCGAGAGGCGCCAGCCGATCGATCGGGATTGCGGCGTCGGGGTCGGCGACGGGCGCCGCGACCGGAACGACGTCTGGGGCTTGGCATGCATTGCTAGGCGATCATCCGACCTCGAAGTGATGCCGCTGACGTAGCCCAGCCGGCGGCCCGGCACAATTACGGTCGTCGCCGCCTCCCCCGCCATCTTGGATTGTCGGCATTATGGTAACACCTGTCAGCGATTCGTGCAGGGAAGCCGTTGTCCGGTGGCCGGCGGCCCACTCCGGCCGGGAAGCTCAACGTTTCCGGCGGTGATGCTTCACATAAGGTGGAGTATTATTCCTCTTTTCGCTTCCAGGTTACGTCTCGGTCGGGCGCGTGCCGCATGTCGACACAAAATGTCCCCTGGGAACCCATTGAAATACAATGCCGAACGGTCTTCGCGTGCGACATCCTGTCGGAGAGCCGACACCCTTTTTCGCCTCACCCCAAAGGCTGCAGTCCAGTTCAGGGTCGTCACCATATTGGAATTTACGGATAATCATCGTCATCGTCATCGTCATCTGGCTCGGGTGCCGGCCGCAACGCAAGGAGGCCGATAAAGAAGAAAAGCCGATAATTGGTCGCCGTATCCGATGCCACCATGACATTGATGATTACGGTGACGAGGGCCATGGCGAGCGTGAACATCAACGGATCGTGCCGCAGCCGGGCGAGGCCGAGATGGCGCATGCCGGTGAAGAGGAAAGCCAGGAACAGCACGAGGCCGACGAGACCAAAATCGGCGAGGACGTGCAGAATGGCATTGTGCGGGTAGCAGCCGTTGGCGGCCGGGCCACAGAAAAAATACGAGAAGCCGTAGAGCCCCTGGCCGAAGAGCGGCGCCGCCAGCCAGGCGCGATAGGCGCCGGCGAAGTAGTCGAAGCGGTTGGCGCCACTGCGCAACAACGGGTCATTGGCCTGGTCGAAAAGCTTGAGGAAGCGTCCGAGGGTGCTGGTCGTTTGTCCGGTCGTGAGGAGGTAGACGATGTAGACGACAAGAAGGGCGGCGATGGCGATGACGACGAGCTGGGTCTTAGGCATCTCAATCCGCCCGTCACGGATCCGCGGCCTGTCGACGAAGAGGGCGAGCAGGGCGGCGGCGAAGATGCCAAGGGCGGCGCCCCGGGCGCCACTGATCATGACGAAGTAAAAGCCGATGCCCAGGATGGCCACCGGCAGCAGCTGCCTGAGACTGCCGAAGCGGGTATGAATAGCGATGGCCATGGCTATCACCGAGCCGGTGACAATGATATTGCCCCAGTACAGGTAGGTTCGTGGATCCCATTCGCCGCCACTGCCGCGATAGAAACGGAAACTGCCATGAACAAGATAGATGTAGCTGCCGGAAACGGCGAGAATAGTGGACAGCAGAACGAGGATCAGAAGGAAACGGAGAACCCGCTCCCGCGAGCCGGCGACGACACAGGCGGCAACGAAGACTGCCCAGAGGTTGATGCCGAGGATGAAAGGCAGGTTCTCGCGGGCAAGCACCGTCTCGGCGGTCCAGCCATAGGCCGCGACCATCCAGCCGCTGAAAGCGAGGCCGGCGACGACGATCGGGATGCCGCGCAAGTAGATTCCCTCGCGCAGGATGATCCAGCTGCCGACGGCGACACTCAAGGCGCCGTAGAACAACGTCTCGGGAACTGGCGTGCCGGGCAGGACAAGCTTGAGATGCCGGGCATGAAGGAACAGGACCAGCAGCGTCTCGAGCGAGCAGAGATGGTAGACGAGCCACTGCACGCCGGCCATGAGGCCAAACGGTCGACGGGGCTGCGATAGGCGGTCGACGGCCAAGGCTGTGGTCGCTCCTTCTCCTCGCGTGTCGGCCCCGTGCCTACAGGCCGGTTCCAGCGTCCGTGTCCAGTATCATTCGCGGCGGCGGACGGGCAAGCCGCACCGGCCGGGCGGATGCTTGTTCACCGGGTGAAAGCTGCTAAAGCTCGCTCGCTCACCGGCCGTCTGCCCATGGCTGACCGGGGTGAGTCCGTAGCCGAAAATGGAAGGACCGACTTGCACATCGCGATCATGGGCCTGGGTTATGTCGGGACGACGACAGCCGCGTGCCTCTTGAATGACGGACATCATGTCTATGGGATCGACATCAACCCGGGCAAGGTGCAGATGATCGGCGCCGGTCGCTCGCCGGTGGTCGAGCCCATGGTCGAGGATCTCCTGCAGGACGGGCTCGCTGCTGGCCGGCTTCTCAGCGGGTCCAGCATCGCCCCCTGGCTCGACCGGATCGATCTGGTGCTGATCTGTGTCGGCACGCCGTCCCGGGCCGACGGCAAGCTCGAAATGGTGCATCTGCTCGAGGTGGCCCGGCAGCTCGGCCGGCAGCTTCGTGAGCGCCGGGCGGCCGAGCCGCTGCTTCTGGTCTTTCGCAGCACCATGGCGCCGGGAACGATGGAGCGGCTGGTCCTGCCGACGCTCGAGAACGCCGTGGGCGAGGCGCCCGGACAGCGTTACGAGGTGGCGTTCAATCCCGAGTTCCTGCGCGAATCGACGGCCGTCAAGGACTACCATGCGCCCCCCAAGATCGTCGTCGGGGAGCGTTTCAAGGGGGCCAGCCAGCGGCTCAAGGGCATCTATGACACGCTCGATGCGCCCTTCTTCGAGGTTGGCTTCGCCGCTGCCGAGATGGTCAAGTTCGTCGACAACTGCTTTCACGCGCTCAAGGTGGCGTTCGCCAACGAGATCGGCCGGGTGGCGCTCGCCAAGGGGGTCGAGCCGCAGCTCGTCGCCGACATGTTTCTGGCCGACACCAAGCTCAACATTTCGCCGGCCTATCTCCGCCCCGGCGGGCCCTTCGGCGGCTCGTGCCTGCCCAAGGATCTAGGGGCGATGCTGGCCATGGCCCGCGAGGCCGGGGTGCAGGTGCCGGTCCTGGGCGGGACCAAGGAGAGCAATGCTGTGCACGGTGCCTGGCTCGTCCAGCTCGTGCAGGCGCGCCTCGCCCCACCCGGGCCGGTGCTGCTCATGGGTCTCTCGTTCAAGGCGGGTACCGACGATCTCCGCAACAGCCCGCTGCTCGAGCTCGCCGAGGCGCTGCTCGATGCCGGCTACGATCTGCGGGTGTTCGACCCGGATCTCGACCCGGAGCAGCTGGTCGGCGTCAATTTCGCGCTTGCCGTCGAGCATCAGGAGGTGCTGCGTTCCTGCTTGACGCAGGACCTCGCGAGCGCTGCCGAGGGGGTCCGGCTGGTCATCGAGGGCAAACGGATGTCGTTGCCCCGGACTGCCGCGCTGGACGGGTTGCCGCACCTCGACATCACGCGGCTCGGCGGCTTCGGGCCCTAGCCCGGTCGGCTGGCTGCGTGCTGACCGGAGAAGCTGTCAGCCGGCCTTTCCGGCGGCAGCTGGTCGCGAGTGTGGCGTCGGGTGACCGAGCAGCGAGCTGTAGAGTTTCAGCAGTTCATCGGCCTGCGATTGCCAGTTGAAGCGCTCCTGGACAGCACGGCGGCCGTTGCGGCCCATCTCGATCGCTTCTTGCGGGTGGGCCTGCAGCCATTCCACGGCCGCGACGATGGCGTCCCAGTCGGTCGGATCGACATACAGTCCCGCCTGCGGCGCCTCGATGAGCGCGCGCCAGTTGGGGAAGTTCGACAGGATGACGGGCAGCCCCGCGGCCATGTACTCGAAGAACTTGGTCAGCTCCTTCTCGTAGTAGTGCTCGGTATAGGGGAACACGGCGATGCCGGCGGTCCACTCCTCCCGCAGTGCCGCGAGCATGCGCTCATGGGGCACGTAGAAGCCGACGCCGTCGAGAATGACGGTCGAGACAGTCTCCGCAGGTTCTGAGCTGCGCTTTTCCCAGGCGATGCTGCCATCAGGTGCCACGATACCCAGGGTGGCATTGCCGCTGCGCGCCCGGATCTCCGCCGCCACGTCCGCGCTGCAGCTGCCGCTGATCAGAATCTCGCAGCCTGGCAGGCGGCGGGCCAGCTCGGCATGGATGAAGGCGCCGCGGCTCCAGGTGACGTTGCCGATATAAAGGAGACGAATCGTCTCGGGCCGAGCCTCGGGCCTGCGCTCGATGGCTTGGAGTGCCAGGGACCGCTCGAGATGCGGGTAGTTGAGCACCTTGGTGGCGCCCGGGAACCGGCGCTCGTAGTAGCGCTCGGCGATGACGATGGTCATGGTCTTGTGCGCGAGCCAGGCGGTGAAATCGGTGAACAGCTCCAGCAATGGCCGCAGCGCACCTGGCACCCAGGGACGCACGCCGGCGGCCTGGGTGAAATCCTCGTGGACGTCGTAGATAACCTTCTTGCCCAGGAGCCGCAGGAAAAGGCCCCAGAGGATCAGCTCGGGGTCATGGAAGTGGAAGATCGCCGGTCGCTCACGCAACGCCCGCCAGACGACCCGGGTGCTTGTGACGATCACGCGTTCGAAACGATTGCGGTAGCGCGGCACCGCGAGAATGCGAACCCCGTCCTTGACCTCGTCCCGATCATGCTGGGCGATCAGCACGACCTCGTAACCGGCGGCGGCGAGCGAGCTGCATTCGCGATAGAAGAGGCGATTGTCGAGGATGTTGTGGTGCGAGGTCAGGTGGGCGACCTTGGT
>CAZGUW010000029.1:0-27055 GCA_964528705.1 uncultured Geminicoccaceae bacterium | reverse complement strand
CGCGATGCCACCTCGCTCGGCTCGGGCTTCATCATCGATGCCGAGGGCTACGTCGTCACCAACAACCACGTCATCGCCGATGCGACCGAGATCGAGGTCGTGCTGGCCGACGGCACCCGCCTCGACGCCACGCTCGTCGGCCGCGACGACAAGGTCGACCTCGCCCTCCTCAAGGTCGAGAGCGACGAGGAGCTGCCTTATCTGACGTTCGGCGACAGCGACACGGTGCGCGTCGGCGACTGGACCATCGCCGTCGGTAATTCCGGACCTTATGATGATTATATCCAAACCGATGCCTCCATCAATCGCGGCAATTCCGGCGGCCCGACCTTCGACGTCAACGGCACGGTCATCGGCATCAACACCGCCATCTACTCGCCAAACGGCGGCAATGTCGGCATCGGCTTCGCCATCCCCGCCAACCTCGCCCAGCCGCTCATCGCCGAGCTCAAGGAGCAGGGCTTCGTCAGCCGCGGCTGGCTCGGCGTGCAGATCCAGGCGGTGACCCCGGAGATCGCCCAGAGCCTCGGGCTCGAGGAGCCGGCAGGCGCCCTGGTCGCCCAGGTGACGCCGGACAGCCCCGCCGCCGCCGCCGGGCTGCAGGTCGGTGACGTCGTCACTGCCTTCGCCGGCACACCGGTCGACGATGTCCGCGACCTCAGCAGGCTGGTCGCGGCGGCCGAGATCGACGTCCCCCAGGAGATCGACGTCTGGCGCGAGGGCGCCCACGAGGAACTCGAGGCGGAGCTGCAGACGGCCCCGACCCAGCAGGTCGCCGAGGCGGCGGTCGAGGCGGCGCCGGACCGGGTGCTCGGGCTCGACCTCGCAGCACTCGACGACGAGGCGCGCCAGGCCGCGGGCCTCGAGGCCGATGTCCAGGGCGTGCTGGTCGTCGGCGTCACCGAGGATGCCGACGGCACCGTGCAGCCGGGCGACGTCATCCTCTCGGTGGACAACCGGCCCGTGACCACCCCGGCCGAGGTGGCCGAGCGCGTCCAGGCGGCAGAGGAGGAGGAACATGAGGCAGTCCTCGTCCTGATCGCCCGCCAGGGCATGCAGCATTTCGCCACCATCGACGTGCGTCACGCCTGAGCCGGCTGTCGCCGCGACCGCCTCGGCGGTCGCGGTCAAGGCGCCCCGGTCGCCAGAGCGGCGGCCGGGGCGCTCGCCGTTCCGGGACGGGTTCGTCGGCGCCGGCGAAAGCACCCCCTCTTAAGCAAGCGTTCATTCCGGTCGGCTATCACCGCCGGCAGCGGAACGGGCGAAGTGAAAGGGGGACAGCACCATGACGGCTCTGGCGACGGCCGCACCGGCACCCGCCCTGCGCTGGCGCAGCCGCTATGCGGCGCTCCGCCGGATCGCCCGCAATGGCGAGGAGGAGCTGCGCACGGCCATGGGTGCCCTGGCACGCGGTCTCGGGTTCGAGGCGAAGGCAGCGCCCACACCCCTCTTCGTCAGGCGCGAGGTCGCTTTCCGCAGCTACCCGACGCTGCGCCCGGGCAGTCGTGCCATGGTCGTGACCCCGCCCGACGGCGCCTATCTGCACACCTTCTTCGACGTCCCGCCGATCAGCCCCTCCGGCCGCTTCCTCGCCGTCACCCGCCTGCCCTTCCAGCATCGGGGCCCTTATCCGGGCGACATGGCGGAGGTCTGCGTGGTCGACCTCGTCGAGCGGACGATCGAGACGGTCTACCACACCCGCGGCTGGGCGCTGCAGCTCGGCGCCAACCTGCACTGGCATCCCGGGCGCGACGATCTCCTCTACTGCAACGACCGCCTGGACGGCCGGGGCCTTGGCGTGGCGATCGACCTCGTCGAACGCCGGGCGCGGCCCCTGGGCGGCCCGGTCTACGCGCTCTGCCCACAAGGGCGCTACGCCTACGGCCCGGCACTCGACCTCATCAACGCGACCCAGGCCGGCTACGGCGTGCCCGACCCCCTTTACGGCCGCCGGCGGCCTGCCGTCGGCTTCGCGACGGACGAGGGCATCTGGCGCACCGACCTCGAGAGCGGGCGCACGGAGCTGCTGCTTTCCGTGGACGATCTCCTCGCCGCGCATCCCGAGCGGGCCCTGCTCGCCACCGGCCAGCATTCGCTCTTCCATACCAAGGTCAACGGCGCCGGCGACCGCCTCTTCCAGGTGGTGCGCTCGACCGGGCTCGCCGACGCGCCCGAGAAGGTGCGGGCGATGATCCTGACGTTGTCGGCCGGCGGCGACGCCGTGCGCCTGGCCCTGCCGCACCAGCTCTGGGACCGGGGCGGCCACCATCCGAGCTGGACGCCTGACAACGCGACTATCCTCATGAACCTGGTGCCGCCCGGCGGCCAAGAGATGCGCTTCGTCCGCTTCGCCCATGACGGCAGCGGCCTCGCCGAATTCGCCGGTGGCCTCCGCGGCAGCGGCCACCCGAGCCTCGATCCGGACGAGCGCCTGCTCCTCACCGACGCCTATCTCAACGAGGGCTACGGCGACGCCAGCGGCCGGGCACCGATCCGCCTCGTCGATCTCGCCGCCGGCGAGGAGACGCAGCTCATGCTGGTGGACAGCGGCCCCCCCGGCCTCAAGGCCCGGCGCGTCGACCCCCACCCCGTCTGGGACCGCCAGCGCCGCCGCATCGTCCTCAACGTCATGCTCGACCAGCAGCGCCAGGTCGTCCTCGTCGATCTCGACTGACCGCCCCGGGCGCGACGCAGGGCGGCTCGGCCGACCAGTCCCCCGCCAGACCCGACAATCCGGCGCCGGCCCGGCGCGGCAGTTCCGCATCGCCCCCGGCTCGGGAGACGGGCAACGGCGAGCACCCGCCTGCCTTCGAGGCGCTGGGCATGGGCGCGGCCCGACACGACGCTGCGGCACCCGCGCCATGCGCACGGACGTTCGACGGGCCCACCGCATCTCATTCAGAACGACGCCGGGTCGTCGTCGCGAGCCTCGGGTCGCGAGCGCCGAACGGCGGCCGGTTCCAGGCGGGTTGAGCCGCGCTGACCGCGTGCCGGCAGCCTGCCGACCGCACCCGCGTCGACCGGCAGTGCCGAAAGTGCCGTCAACGCGGGAACGTTCCCTCCGCGGCGACTCGGCGCAACGGCATCGCGGTGAGCCGCAGCCGACACATACAGGAACCCGGACGCCGCTCGAACACCAGTCAGGCCCTGCAGCCACCGGGCCGGAGCAGCGCGCTCTCCGCATCCCCGCAGGGCACGCACCGGGATCGACGCTTGCGGATCGGCTGGCACCCGCGGCAGGTTCGCATGACCGCCAGCCCCTCGAGATCGCGTGTCGGAGGTACGGTGCCATGCGGACGACAGCGCAGCCCGGCACCGGCCGCAGCGGCACCGTGATGGCGCCATGCGCTGCCGGACGGACACCCGAGCTCCGGCACGCCTCGAATGCGAGCTCGCCGGGGCCGCCGCACCGCCTGGGCCCTCCCGGCGTCGGGGGAAGGGCAACAGTCCGGGACCGTCAGGGAGACATGGCCGGGCCCGGCGACTAGACGGGTGGAACACAAGCGCGACCGGCCGGACGGAAGAGCGTCCGGCACTACGGCAATGCCCCGGCGTTGCAGCATGCCGCCGGCATCGGGCAAAGACGGTGGTCGTCGCCTCGCTCGCGGCCTCGTGCGGGCGGTTGCGCGATCGCCCGCGGGGTGCCGCACGCGGCCGTGCCGGAGGAGTTCCGTCAGCGCTCGCGCAGGGCGTGGTCGCGCGCTTTCAGGATGGGCTTCAGGAGGTAGTCGAGGACGGTCTTCTCGCCGGTGATCACGTCGACCTGGGCGGTCATGCCCGGTATGATGCGCAAGGGATCCGCCGCGGTGCCGAGCGAGTTCTCCTCGGTGCGCACGCGCACGCGGTAAAACCGCTCGCCGCGCTCGTCGACGATCGTGTCGGCGCTGATCTGCTCGACATGGCCCTTGAGGCCGCCATAGATCGAGAAGTCGTAGGCCGTGATCTTCACCATGGCCGGCAGGTCAGGGCGGAGGAAGGCGATGTCGGCCGGGCGCACCTGCGCCTCGACCAGCAATGTGTCCTCGAGCGGCGTGATCTCGACGATGGCGTCGCCCGGCTGGATGACGCCGCCGATCGTGTTGAAATGGAGCTGCTTGACCGTGCCGTGCACCGGCGACCGCACCTCCGTCCGCCGCACCCGGTCCTCGCCCGCCGTAATGACCTCCCGGATGCCCGCGAGCTCGCTCTGCAAGGCGCTCATCTCGCGATAGGCCTCGCTGCGGAACGTGCTGTAGGCGTTCTCGATCCGCTGGTGCGCCTCGCGCACGGCCGTCTCGATGCGCGGAATTGCGAGGTTGGTCTGCGCGAGCTGGCCATCGAGATCGTTGACCTGGCGCTGCAGCTGCAGGAGCTCCGACTGGCTCACCACCCTTCGCTCGGCGAGGGGCGTCAGAATCCGCAGCTCCTCGCGGGCGAGCCTGAGCGATTCCTCGTACTGGCTGCTGCGGGTCTGCAACTCGGCCAGCTCCTGCTCGCGCTGCTCGGCCTGCCGGCGCAGGATCTCGAGCTCGCTCTGCAGCTCCTCCTGGCGTGACTGGAAGAGCCGGGTCTCGGCATTGGCGATGTCCCTCGCCTCCTCCAGAATGTCCGGCGGGAACTCGAGCGCCGTCTCGTTGACCTCGGCATCGAGGCGGGCGAGCCCGGCGCGCAGGGCATAGGAGCGGGCCAGATGCTCGCGGAAGTCGGCGGCGGCGCGGATGTTGTCGATGCGCATCAGCACCTGCCCGGCATCGACGATGTCGCCCTCGCTGGCCAGCAGGGCGGCGACGATGCCACCCTCGAGGTTCTGCACCACCTGGGTCTGCTGGGAGGAGATCACCCGGCCCTCGCCGCGCGTCACCTCCTCGAGCGTCGCCCGGCTGGCCCAGGCGATGAACACGGCGAAGAACGCGACGATGGCGAGCAGCAGGATGTGGCTGAGCCGCTTCGGCCGCAGGTCCTCGACCGTGTAGCCGCCGGCGGCCGCCGCCGCGGTGATCGGGTCCGCGCGCAGGGCCCGGCTGTCGATGGCATTGGCCGCCCGCATCTCAGTTCGCCCCCTTGATCTGCCCGGCGGACAGCGCCTTGAGCACCCGGTCGCGCGGCCCGTCGGCGACCAGCCGGCCGCCGTCCAGCACGATCAGCCGGTCGACGAGTGCCAGCAGCGACGCCCGGTGCGTCACCAGCAGCAGCGTGCGCCCCGCCAGCTCGTCGCCGAGCCGCGTCTTGAACCGGTTCTCCGCCCCGTTGTCCATCGCACTGGTCGGCTCGTCCAGGATGAGGATCGGCGGGTCGAGCAGGAGCGCCCGCGCCAGGGCGATCGCCTGGCGCTGCCCGCCCGAGAGCAGCTCGCCGCGCTCGCCGACAGGCATGTCGTAACCGAGCGGATGGCGGCTGACGAAGTCCTCCACACCGCTGATCTCCGCCGCCCGCAGCACCGCGGCATCGTCGGCGAAGGCCGCCCCCATGGTGATGTTCTCGCGCACGCTCCCCTGAAAGAGGAAGACATCCTGCGGCACGCAGCCGATATTGCGGCGGAGGTCGGCCGGATCGAGCTGGCGGAGGTCCGTGCCGTCGACCAGCACAGCCCCCTTCTCCGGCTGGTACAGGCCGAGCACGAGCTTCTCGATGGTCGTCTTGCCGGAGCCGATGCGGCCGATCAGCCCGACCCGCTCACCCGCCTCCAGCCGAAAGCCGACGTCCGAGAGCGCCGGCAGCTTCTGGCCCGGATAGGTGAGCGTCACACCCTTGAACTCGATTGCCCCGGAGAGCCGCGGGCGGTCGAGGAAGCGCATGTCCGGTGACCGCTCGATCGGCATCGCCATGACGCGATTGAGGGTGTCGTACGACATCCTGGCCTGATGGTAGCGCGTCAGCAGCCCGGCCACCTGCCCGAGCGGCGCCATGGCACGCCCGGCGATGATCGTGCAGGCGACGAGCGCGCCGACGGTCATCAGCCCCTCGCCGATCCGGTAGACACCGACGATCACCACCCCGACGGTGACGAGATTGGCGGCGAGCCCGGCGACGTTGACCGTGATGGCGGAGAGGAAGCGCGACCGGTTGGCGCTCTCAGCGGTGGCCGCGACGTAGCGCTCCCAGCCGCGCTGCAGCCGGCTCTCCGCACCGATGCTCTTGATCGTCTCGAGCCCGTTGATCGCCTCGACCAGCACGCCGTGCTTCGCTGCCGACTCCTTGAAGGTGCGCCGGACGACGCGGTTCAGGGGAATCTGCATGATCAGGCCGACGCCGATCACCACCGGCACGGCGACGGCCGGGACCAGCGCCACCGGGCCGCCGATCAGCCAGATGATGGTGATGAAGAAGAAGACGAAGGGCAGGTCGACCAGGGTTGTCACGGTCGCCGAGGTGAAGAAGTCGCGCAAGGACTCGAACTCGCGCAGGTTGTTCGCAAACGCCCCCGCCGAGGCCGGTCGCGCCGCCATCCTGATGCCCAGCACCTGCTCGAAGATGCGGCTGGCGAGCCGAATGTCGGCGATGCGCCCGGCCGTGTCGATGAAATAGCCGCGCAGGTTCTTGAGCAGGAAATCGAAGGCGAAGACGATGAAGGCGCCGAGCGCCAGCACCCAGAGCGTGTCGAGGGCGTTGTTGGGCACGACGCGGTCGTAGACGTTCATGACGAAGAGCGGCGAGGCGAGCGCGAAGGCGTTGATCATGACCGCGGCGATCATGACCTCCGCGTAGGTCGGCCACTGGCGGAGCAGGGTCGACCAGAACCAGTGCCCCTTGCGCTCCTCGGCGATCGGCCGGTCGCGCTGCTCGTAGCCGATCTCCGGGCGCGCGAAGAGGGCATGGCCGTCATAGCGCCGCTCCAGCTCGGCGAGCTCGACCTCGACGACGCCGCGCCCCGTCTCCGGCACCAGCACCCGCAGCATGCCGCCCTGCCGCTCGACCAGCACGACGCAGCGCCGATCCTTGAGAAAGAGGATGCACGGCATGGAGAGGGCGTCGATCGCCGGGATCGCGCGGCGCACGAGGCGGGCGCTCAGCCCGGCGCGCTCCAGCGCCCGGGGTGCCAGCGCCGGCGTCATCAGCCCGTCCGGCGGCAGCGGCAGGCCGGCGGCCAGCGCCTGGCCGGAGGTCGGCCGCTCGTGCAGCTGGGTCAGCGTCTCGAGGGCGCGCAGCAGCGAATCGTCACGGGTGGCGAAGCTCTCCCGGATCTGCCAGGTCGCGGTCCCGGCCGGCGGCCGATCGCCCGGCACGCCACCCTCGGCCTGCCCGCCGTCGTCGACCTCCCGGCCCTCCCGTTCGCGCAACAGCATTGCGCCGTCCGTCATCCGCCTCTCCATCACGCCATCGCCCGAACCGCTCTGGCCGGGCATGTCCGGATAGCCGTCCGGAGCATGCTATCCAACAGTTAAGCATTCGTGTCACGCGGTGACTTTCTACCCTCTGGCAACACCGGGGAACCCCGGTCGGCAATCCCTCAGGCAAAAAAACCACACCGCGCTCAGCCTCCCCCGGGCCCGCCGGAATCGCGTTGACGCTCAATATCCTAAACGATTACAGACGTTGCAGCTGCATTAAGTCACGGTTGAACTGCGACAACCGACTCAGACCAGCGGAAGGGCACATGCGAACACGAACTGGCTCCGTCGGCGTACGATCCTGGACCCTCGCGCTGATGGCAACCGTGGCGATAGTTGCCGGCGGCGGCGCCGTCTCGGCGAACACCATTGCGGAGACCGTGCAGCTGGCGCTCGAGACGAACCCCGAGGTGGGCATCGTCCAGAACAATCGCCGGGCCGTTGACCAGGAGCTGCGCCAGGCCCGGGCGGGCTACCTGCCGTCGATCGACTTTCGCGGGGCCGCCGGGCCCGAGTGGTCGGACAACTTCACCACGCGATCCTTCGAGGGCGGCTCCGAGACCAAGCTGCGCTCGGAGGCCGACCTCTCGCTGACCCAGATGCTGTTCGACGGCTTCGCCACCCAGAGCGAGGTCGATCGCCAGCGCGCCCGCGTCGACAGCGCCGCCTACCGCGTCGAGGAGGCGGCGGAGTTCGTCGGCCTCAACGCCATCGAGGCGCACCTCAACGTCCTGCGCAACCAGGAGATCGTCCGCCTCAACGAGCAGAACATCCTCCAGCACGAGCGGATCATCGGCCAGGTCCGTGACCTCGAGGAAAGCGGGCGCGGCGACATCGCCGACGTCCGGCAGACCGAGGCGCGGCTGGCCCGGGCGTTCGACACGCTGGCCATCGCGCGCGGCGCGCTCGCCGACGCGATCGCCGTCTACCAGCGGGTCGTCGGAGTCCGGCCGGGCGAGCTCGAGGATGGCGAGCCGCCGCTGGAGTTCCTGCCGCCGTCACCGGAGGACGCCGCGAACGTCGCTTCCGTCTCGAGCCCGACGGTGCGCATCGCGGCGGCGGACGTCGATGTCGCCGCCGCCGAGACGCGCGCCTCGCGTGCCGGCTACTATCCCCGCTTCGACGTGGAGCTCGGCGCCGGGCTGAACCACGACATCGACGGCGCGGACGGTCGCGACAACGATGCGCGCGCCCTGCTCGTCATGCGCTACAACCTCTATCGCGGCGGCGCCGACATGGCGCTCGAGCGCGAGGCCTTCCATCGCATGAACGAGGCACGCGTCGCCCTCGAGAACACGCGCCGCGAGGCCGAGCAGGAGGCGCGGATCTCGTACAACGCGCTGGAGACTGCTCGCGACCGCATCGAGGCGTCGATCGCCAAGGTCGAGGCGCAGCGCCGCACCCGCGACGCCTATGCCGCCCAGTTCGAGATCGGCCAGCGGCAGCTGCTCGACCTGCTCGACGCGGAGAACGAGCTGTTCATCGACCGGGTGAGCCTGACCACGGCGACCTATACCGGGCGGTTCGCCGTCTACCGCGTGCTCGCCGTCGTCGGGGAGCTGCTCGACACCCTCGAGATCGCCCGCCCGCGCGAGGTCATCTCGGTCACGCGCACGCCGGCGGACGAGCAGACCCCGGCAGCGATCGAGGAGAAGAGCGAGCCGATCCTCGACCCGCGCAGCGAGCCACGCCCGGTACGCGGCAAGGAAAGGGGCGAGCCGCCGTTCGATGCGCTCGACATGGCGCCGTTGATCGACGGCTCCGACCAGCCGGTGGAAGCGGCTGCGGCACTGGAGCCACCCGCCCAGCTGGCCGATGCCGGCCAGCCGAGCGTCGCCGGCATCGTCGCCGACCTCGCGAGCGGCCAGCCGGTCGAGCTCGCCTCGACCGCCGCCCAGCCGGCGGCGGACGAGGCACCGGCCGCGTCCGAGGGCTTCGGGGCGTTCCTCAGAAACGTCTTCGGCAGCCGCGGCGAAGGCAGCAGCCGACGCCAGCCGGGCTGATCATCGGGTCAATGCCGCCCGGAAGCGACGCGGAACATTAAGCCCCGGTTAAGAAAGCGCCGCTAACGTCGCCAGAAGACTGGCGGAGTAGGGCAGCGTTGGTTATCCTGCGGGGACAGTTCAGCAGGTCGGTGGCACGCGCGATGTGGCAGGCGACAGTGACGGCTGGGACGTGATGCGGCGGCCGGTCGTGCTTTGCATTCTCGACGGATGGGGGTATCGCCCGGAATCCGCCGACAATGCCGTGGCCCTGGCCGAAACGCCTGTGTTCGACGCGTGGTTCGCGACCGCACCCCACTGTTTCCTCACCACCCACGGCAAGGCGGTGGGCCTGCCGGAAGGCCAGTTCGGCAACTCCGAGGTGGGCCACATGAATCTCGGCGGCGGCCGCGTGATGCTGCAGGAGCTGCCGCGCATCGATGGTGCCATCGAGGACGGCTCCCTCTGGCAGGCGCCGCCCTTCGTCGAGCTCGTGGAACGGGCCCGCAGCGGCAGTGGCTGCCTGCATCTCGTTGGCCTCGTCTCGCCCGGCGGCGTGCATGCGCACGAACGGCATCTCCTCGCCTTCGCCCGGGCTGCGGCCAAGGCGGGCCTGCGCCTGCGGGTCCACGCCATCCTCGATGGGCGCGACACCCCGCCACGCTCCGCCGAAGCCTCGATCGAGGCGCTCGAATCGGTCCTCCGCGAGCTGCCGGACGCGCGGATCGCCACGGTCTGCGGTCGCTATTACGCCATGGATCGCGACCGGCGATGGGAGCGCACCCGCACCGCCTACGAGGCGATGGTATCCGGCCGGGATGCGGCGGTCGAGGGCGTCGGGCACGCCGCGAGCGCCAACGACGCCATCCGCGAGAGCTATGCCCGGGACGTCGGTGACGAGTTCGTGCCCGCCACGGTGATTGGCGACTATGCCGGCATGGCGGACGGCGACGCCCTGCTCTGCTTCAACTTCCGCGCCGATCGGGTGCGGCAGCTGCTGCGCGCCTTCTGCCTCGATGACTTCGACGGCTTCGCGCGGCCACGCCGGCCGGCACTCTCCGCGATCGCCGGCATGACCCATTACGCCGAGGACCTGGCGGAGCGCATGCTGGTCCTCTTTCCGCCCCAGTCCGCCGAGGACCTGATGGGCGAGGTCGTGGCGCGGGCCGGCCTGAAGCAGCTGCGAATGGCCGAGTCCGAGAAGTATCCGCATGTGACCTTCTTCTTCAATGGCGGCGAGGAGCGGGTCTATCCGGGCGAGGAACGGATCCTCGTGCCCTCGCCCAAGGTGGCGACCTACGATCTGCAGCCCGAGATGTCGGCGCCCGAGCTGGCCGACCGTTGCGTCGCGGCGATCGGCGAGGAGCGCTTCGACTTCATCCTCATCAATTTCGCCAATCCCGACATGGTCGGGCATACTGGCGTGCTCGACGCCGCCATACGGGCGGTGACCACGGTGGATCGCTGTCTCGGCCGGATCATCGAGGCGGTGCGCGGCGTCGGCGGGGCGATCCTGGTGACCGCCGACCACGGCAATTGCGAGCTGATGCGCGACCCGGCGACCGGCGGTCCGCATACCGCCCACACCACCAGCCCGGTGCCGTGCTTCCTCGTCGGTGCCGCGGCCGGCACCCGCCTGCGGGACGGCCGGCTCGGTGACGTGGCGCCCACCCTCCTGGCCCTGCTCGACATTCCCAAGCCAGCGGCCATGACCGGTCGCAGCCTGATCGTCGATCGTGCCTGACTGTCGCGCCAGTCGCTTCCGGTCCCCTGGTCGCACCGTCGCCTCGGGCGTCATGGCGGGGCTCTTTCTGCTGTGCCTCGGCCAGCCCGCGGCGGCCGGCATCGTCGCCCGCGACTCCACCGAGCGAACCGCCGCCGCGGCGGCCAGGGCGGGGGCCACCGCCGACGACCACCGCTTCCTCCTGCAGCGTCTGGTCGAGGCGCGGGCGCGCCTCGATGAGGCGCGGCACGCCACGGCCATGGAGCTGCAGGCGGTCGAGCAGGAGCTCCTCGACCTGGCGGTAGGGTTCCGGGACCTCATGGCCCGACGGGATGAGGCCACCAGGGTGCTGGCCGATCGCGGCGAGCGGGTGCTGGTGCTCCAGCGCCGGCTGGAGGCCGTGCTCGCCGAGCTCATGCAGCTCACCCGGTCCGAGGTGGGTGACCGCCGGCGGATCGCCCAGCTGCGTGCCATCGCCGCATCCTATGCCGAGCCGTTCGCCGAGGCGAAGGAGGCGCTCACGGCGGCCCGCGCCGCACGACAGGCCTTTGCCAGCGAGGAGGCCGAGCTGCGCGCCGCAGGCCTCGACGCCCGCTCCCGGCAGCTGTCGCTGGAACGGCGGTCGACGGAGCTCGCGGCGGCCGAAGACGCGGTGCGCCTCGATCTCGCCGCGGCCGAGGCGCAGGAGCTCGCCGCCCGGCAGCGTGCCGAGCGTGCCCTCACCCGCCACGCGCAGGTGCTGGAATCACGGCACACCGCCAGCCTGCCGGCCGCCACGGCGCGGCTCGCCAGCGCGCCCCGCTTCGCACCGACAGCCAGCCGGCTGCAACCGGCGGTGCTGACGGCGCGCGCCGTCCTGGAGCGCCGGCCCGCCCGCGTCGCGGTGTTGTTCGGCGGGCCCTCGGCCCCGGCGGTCGCCGGCATTTCCGGCATGGGGCAGGTCATGCCGGTCGCCGGCTCGGTGGTCGGCCATTTCGGCCAGGGGCCGAACGCCCTGCTCGATCAGGGGATCACGATTGCGGTCGAGGACCGCAGGCTGGTGCGCGCGCCACGCGGTGGCCGCGTCGCCTTCGCCGGCCCCTTCAAGGGCTTCGGACTCCTCTTGATCATCGAACACGGAGACGAATATCATAGTCTGCTTTCTGGTCTTTCCAGATTGGCCGTGCCGGTCGGCGCTGCGGTTCGTACCGGGCAGATGGTCGGCACGCTCGAGCCCATCCAGGGCGACACCGCTCAGCTCTATGTCGAGCTTCGGCGACGTGGCGTTCCGGTGAACCCGCTGCCGTGGTTGGCGGCCGGACAGGATAAGGTACGCGGATGACAAGATTGGCTGGCCGGATAGGCACCGCTGCGGTGGTTGTCCTGATGATCACCGGTTGCATGATGCCACCGCCTTCGGCCCAGGCGCAAAGCGGCTCCGGTGACACCATCCGGCAGTTGAAGCTGTTCGGCGACGTGTTCGAGCGGGTGCGCAAGGAGTATGTCGAGGAGGTGACCGACCAGGAGCTGGTCGAGTCGGCGATCAACGGCATGCTGACCTCGCTCGACCCGCACAGCGGCTATCTCGACGCCGGCCGCTATCGCGACATGCAGGTGCAGACGCGGGGCGAGTTCGGCGGGCTCGGCATCGAGGTCACGATGGAGAACGGCCTCGTCAAGGTGGTCTCGCCGATCGACGACACGCCTGCCTTCGAGGCCGGCATCCAGGCCGGCGACTTCATCACCCATATCGACGGCGAGCCGGTGATGGGCCTGTCGCTCAGCGAGGCCGTCGAGCGCATGCGCGGGCCGGTGAACAGCGAGATCGAGCTGAAGATCGTGCGGGAGAACAGCGAGGAGCCGCTCGCGGTCAACCTGGCGCGAGCCATCATCAAGATCTCGCCCGTGCGTGCCAGGGCCGAGGACGATATCGGCTATGTCCGGCTGACGACCTTCAACGAGCAGACCAACGACATCATGCGCGAGGAGGTGGCGAAGCTGCGCGACCAGCTCGGCGACCGGTTCCGCGGCCTCGTGCTGGATCTGCGCAACAACCCGGGCGGCCTGCTCGATCAGGCCGTGGCCGTGGCGGATGCCTATCTCGACCAGGGCGAGATCGTCTCGACCCGCGGGCGCCGCTCGGAGAGCATTCAGCGCTTCAACGCCAGGAGCGGCGACATCATCGACGGCCTGCCGATGGTGGTGCTGATCAATGGCGGCTCGGCCTCGGCGTCGGAGATCGTCGCCGGCGCCCTGCAGGACCACCGGCGCAGCATCATCATGGGCACCCAGTCCTTCGGCAAGGGCTCGGTCCAGACGATCATGCCGATCTCCGGCGAGGGCGCCATCCGCCTGACCACCGCCCGCTACTACACGCCCTCCGGCACCTCGATCCAGGCCAAGGGCATCGCCCCGGACATCGAGGTGCATCAGGCGACCGTCGAGCTGCAGGACGACACGTCCGGCCGCCGCGAGGCCGATCTGCGCGGCCGGCTCGACGGCGAGGAGCCCGGGGACGAGGTCGTTGCCGGCGAGGCCGAGCCGACCCTCGACAGCACCGACTACCAGCTCGCCCGGGCCATCGACGTGCTGCGCGGCATAGCGCTCTACGAGGCCCGCGCGACACAGCGCGGCTGACCCTTGGCGGCGGTCGAGGACACCGCCCGGCCGGTTGCCGGGCTGCCGGGTCGGGCGTCTTTGGTCGGGCTGGCCGTGGCGATGCGCCAGCCGGCCCGGCTCGTGGCCCGGCTGCGACCAACCGCCTTCCTGCCCGCGCTGGACTGGCGCTCGCCCCGCCTGCCGCTCGTCATCGGCGGCGCCATGCTCGGCGGCAGCCTGCTGGCGGCGTCGGCCAGCCTGCTGATCGGCGACGGGGCACCCGACCGCTATGTCGGCCTGCCCAGCGTCGCCGGGCCGGTCGCCGAATCCCGGCGGCCGCGACCGCCCGAGCTCTTCGGGCTGGCGAGCCCGGCCGCGCTGCCACCTGTCTCGAGCGGGCCATCGACCGATCCCGCCGCCCCCCGGCTGGACGTCGACCCGGCGCTCGTCGAGACGCTCGACGGGCTCGCCCTGCCGCGGATCGCCGCCGACGGGCGGCAGGCGCGACAGGTCTACGCCCGCGGCACCGACCCGATCGCCGGGGGTGCCACGCCCCTCGAGATCGCCATCCTGATCACGGATCTGGGCCTCGATGCCGAACGGCTGACCCAGAGCGTCGCCCTGCCCCCGACCATCAGCCTCGCCCACACGCCCTACGCGGCGCATCTGCCGGGCTGGCAGCGCCACGCCCGCCGGCACGGCCACGAGGTGCTGCTCGAGCTGCCGCTGCAGGCAGCCGACCACCCGACCAGCGATTTCGGCCCCTGGGCGCTCGATCCGTCGGCGCCGCCCGCGGCCCTCGTCGCCGGCATCCGCCGGGTCGCCAGCCGCAGCGAGGCCTATCTCGGCCTCGTCGCCGCCGGCGGCGCCTTTGCCGCCGCCCCGGAACGGTTCAGCCCCGTCGCTGCCGAGCTGGCTGCACGCGGCCTCGGTTTCGTCGAGCTCGGCGAGCCGCTGCTCGCCGCAACGGCGGCCGCCAATGGCGTCGCCTACGCCAATGCCGCCGGGCCGCTCGATGCGGTCCCAGAAGCAGTCACCATCGATGCGGCGCTCGCCCGGCTCGAGGCGACGGCGCGGCGCGACGGACGGGCCCTCGCCTTCGCCCAGCCCTTCCCCCTCACCTTCGACCGGATCTGGCACTGGGCACAGGGCCTCGAGGCGAAGGGCATCCGGCTCGTTCCGGTCAGCCGGTTCCTGGCCGAGCCATGAGCTGCCGGGTGAGCAAGTCCCCCTTGCCGGGCTACCGGCGCTGCGTCGGCATCATGCTGCTCGACCCGGCCAATCGCGTCTTCGTCGGCCAGCGCCACGATACCCGGGCCGAAGCCTGGCAGATGCCGCAGGGCGGCATCGACAAGGGCGAGAACGTGCTCGAAGCGGCGCAGCGCGAACTCCTCGAGGAGGTCGGCACCAACCGGGCCGACCTCCTGAAAGAGAGCGCCCTCTGGCGCTCATACGACCTGCCGCCGGATATCGCCCGCCGGCTCTGGCGCGGCCGCTATGTCGGGCAGACGCAGAAATGGCTCGCCTTTCGCTATCGGGGCGAGGATGCGGACATCATGCTCGACGGCGAGCACCCCGAGTTCTGCGCCTGGCGCTGGCTGGCGCCGGACGAGCTGGTCGACCGCATCGTCCCCTTCAAACGCGACGTCTATCTCAGCGTCGTCGAAGAATTCCGCTGCCTATGGGCTTGATCGTCGTGGCCCCGGGCCGGCGCGACGCCTCGTTCTGACCTTCGTCCTCGGGCACCGGCTCTGGCAGGGGGCGTGACGGCCGGTCGGAAGCTCGTGGCCGGGCCGCCCATGGCGGGGCCGCAGGTTCGTGGACGATTTCTTCTGCCGCCGGCTGCACGGGTTGTGGCGGCGGTGGCGGCTCCAGAGGTGGCGAGGGCGGCGCTGCGGCAACCACGGACGCGGGTTCCTCCCTCCGTTCCTCGCCACCGACCGGGCCGGCCTCAGCCACCGGCTCGCCTGCCCGCGCCGCTGGCGGCTCCACCGCGACTGCCGGCGCGGCCGCCGCCGGTGCTTCCGGCATGGTATCGGCCGCTGCGTCGCTGTCGCCGACCGGCGGCTGCTCTACCGGCGGCGTCGGCGCCGGCTCCACCATCGGCACGACCAGCGGCTGCGGCCGCTCCGGCGGCTCGTCGAAGGCCGCGCGGCCGGCTCTGGCCACGGACTTGACC
Organism: uncultured Geminicoccaceae bacterium; assembly: GCA_964528705.1. Classification (GTDB taxonomy): domain Bacteria; phylum Pseudomonadota; class Alphaproteobacteria; order Geminicoccales; family Geminicoccaceae; genus SLRI01. The sequence goes on along the minus strand of CAZGUW010000029.1, from coordinate 11,287 downwards.
TCGAGCGCACCCTGCTTCTCGAGCTCCTCGACCTCCGCGGCGGCCGCATCGCGCCAGGTCACCATGTCCGGCCAGGACATGACGCTGTCGACATAGTCGTCGAGGACCGGATCGAGCGGCACGGCATGCGTGACGAAGCGCGACGCGACCGGCGCCATCATCGCATCCGCCAGCGTGAAGCTGCCGAAGAGGAAAGGCCCCTCGCCGGCGTAGCGGTCGCGGCAGCTTCGCCAGATCGTCGAGATGCGGGCGATGTCGCTGGCAACGCCGCGCGGCATCCGGCCCCCGGCCGTGAACCGCGATACGAGGTCCATCGGCATCAGGCGCCGCAGGTCGGCGAAGCCGCCATGCATCTCGGCGCTGATCGAGCGGGCCTCGGCGCGCCGCGCCGCGTCGGCCGGCCAGACCGCCGGGTCGAGCTCGGCGATCAGCTCGGCGATGCTGAGCGAATCCCAGACCGGCATGCCGTCGACCAGCAGCACCGGCAGCTTGCCCGAGGGCGAGTAGCGCCGGATCGCGTCCGGCGTATCCGCACGGCGGAGCGGAACCCGTATCTCCGTGAAGGCGAGCCGCGCCAGCCGCATGGCGAGCCAGGCCCGCAGCGACCAGGACGAGGTGTTGTAGTTGCCGATGACGAGTTGCAGTGGCGGCTGCGCCATGCCCATCCTCACGCTCGGTTGCCGGTCTCGCCCGGCCCCGCATCGCCGACGCCCGCCCGCCCGGATTCCGCAAGACTGCGTACTTGGTCGGGGCGGCGTGATTCGAACACGCGACCCTCTGCTCCCAAAGCAGATGCGCTACCAGGCTGCGCTACGCCCCGACGCGGCGCAATCTACGGAATACCGGATGCCCCCGCAATCGCCTTCGCCGCGAGTGCCGCGGCACGCCGGGCCGGCGGCGCCATCGCCTCCGGATTGCGCCCGAGCACGGCCCGCTCCGGCAGCGCCAGGGACGGGTCGAGCAGGCGATACTGCAGGCGGGCGGAGGACTCGTTCGGCATGACGATGCCCGGCGGCACCGGGTCGAAGCCGAAGCGCTCGTAATAGGCGTGGTCGCCGACGAGGAAGACCAGCCGGTGGCCCGCCTGCGCCGCCACATCGAGGCTGTGGAAGACGAGCGCCCGGCCGACACCGCGGCCCTGCCGGGCGGGCTCGATCGCAAGCGGCCCGAGCAGCAGGGCCGGCAGCGAACCGGCGCGGATCGGCCAGTAGCGGACGCTGCCGACGAGCAGCCCCGCCTCGGCCTCGGCGACGAAGCAGAGGTCGCTCAGCGGCGCGATGCCGTCCCGGTAGCGATAGGAGGTCTTGCTGCGCCGATCGGCGCCGAAGGCGATATCGAGAAGCTCTTCGATGGCGACCGAATCGGCCGGCTCTTCGAGGCGAATGGAGAACATGGACGGGACCGATCGAAGCTGGGCTGAACTCAGCCGCCCCGTTCGCCGGGCCGGCTCAGCGCCGGCAGGCGGTCGGGGTGACGCGGGCGAACCGGGGCGCCTGTCGTCGTCGCTCGATCTTCCAGAATCCGTCCATCACCCGGCGTTAGCCCGCGGGGCGCACGCTGTCAATCGTCATGCCCCGCTCCGCCCCGCCCCGAATCCGGCGGGTTGCCGACGGGTACGTACGGCCCGTCCGTGCCGCGCAGCTCGAGCGCCCGGCGCAGCACCCAGCCGACCGTCGTGAAGGCGAGCTCGTCCCAGGGGATGTCCTGCCAGTCGATCAGCCGCACCTCGAGGCTCTCCGGCCCGGCCGCCACCTCGGGCACGGTCAGCCGCGCGCGATAGAGGAGCTGCACCTGATCGATGCGCGGCAGGCTGTAGACCGCCAGCAGCCCCTCGATCCGGATCACCGCCCGCGCCTCCTCCCAGGCCTCGCGCCTGGCCCCGTCCTCGGCGGTTTCGCCGAGCTCCATATAGCCTGCCGGAATGGTCCAGAGCCCGCACCTCGGCTCGATCGCCCGCCGGCAGATGAGCAGCCGGTCGCCGAAGGTGCACACGCTGCCGACGACGATCTTGGGATTCAAATAATGAACGGTGTCGCAGGCCGGGCAGACATGCCGCAGGCGATCGTCGAGCGCCGGCACGAGCTGCTCGACCGGCCCGCCGCAGGCCGAGCAGAAGCGCATCAGCCGTCGCCCGGGCCGGGCGGCTCCCGCCGCTTGAAGAAGGCCTCGGCCGCCGCCCGCACGTCGCGCTTGGCGGCGATGGCCCGCTCGACCCGCTCGAGTTCGGCGCGCAGCGTGGCGGCGAGCGCCTCGAGCTCGTCCAGCGAGTGCCGGTCCAGCTCGCTGCCCAGCGCGAACTCGCTCGGCTTCTTGCGCGGCAAATCCTCGTCCATGGGCGATCTCCGTCCCGGGTTCATGCGGCGCCCAGAGCGCGCGGCGAGCCGCCGCTTGACAACGGGCGTGGCCGGCGGCCTCTAGCGGCCAACCACCGCCGCCCGAGGAAACCGACATTGAGCGACCCATACCAGAAATTCTTCCCCGTCTCATGGGACCAGCTGCACCGCGACGCCAAGGCGCTCTCCTGGCGCCTGGCCTCGGGCGGGCCCTGGAAGGGTGTCGTCGCGATCACCCGCGGCGGCCTCGTGCCGGCGCACATCATCAGCCGCGAGCTCGACATCCGGGTGATCGACACGATCTGCATCGCCTCCTACGACGACCAGACCCAGCGCGCGCCGCAGGTGCTGAAGTCGGTGGACGGCGATGGCGAGGGCTGGCTGATCATCGACGACCTCGTCGACACCGGCCAGACCGGGCGCATCGTGCGCGAGCGCCTGCCTAAGGCGCATTTCGCCACCGTCTACGCCAAGCCCGCCGGGCGCGAGATCGTCGACACCTTCATCACCGAGGTCAGCCAGGACACCTGGATCCTGTTCCCCTGGGACACCGAGCCGCAATATGTGAAGCCGATCAGCGCCAACCACCAGCGGCCCGACTGACCGTCAGTCGCCCTCGTTCTTGATGTCGAGCACCTCGCCGCAATGCTTGCAGTGCACGGCGTCGGGGTCGTGGCGGATGAGGCCGCATTCCGGGCAGCGGTGCCTGACCTTGGCCGGCCGGAAGATCGTCTGCACGAGCCGGACGAAGAGCGCGATCCCGACGATCATGATCAGGACCGAGAGGAGCTTGCCGCCCTCACCCACCAGGGTGATGTCGCCGAAGCCGGTCGTCGTCAGCGTCGCCACCGTATAGTAGAGCGCGTCCGTGTAGCTGCCGATCGCCGGGTTCTTGCCGAACTGCTGCACGTAGACGATGGCGGTGGTGACGAAGAGGAAGAGCACCATGTGGATGGCGCTGTGCAGCGCGTCCTCGTGCTCCTGCACCCATTTGTGGCGCCGCCGCAGCATGCCGAAAAGATGGTAGGAGCGGGCCAGGCGAACCGCCCGGAGCACCCGAAGAAAGGCGAGCGTCGTGTAGTTCTCGGTGAGCAGCGGCACGATCAGCGAGAGGATGACGACGAGGTCGGCGATCGTCACCCAGTGCAGCAGGTATCTTCGTGGCTGAGGGGCGATGTAGAGCCGGGCCGCGAAATCGAGCGAGAGGACGACCGCGAGGACGAGGTCGGCGTAGATCAGCCAGGGCGCGTCGGCGACGAAGGTGACGATCAGGAAGAAGAGGATGGTCGCGACGTCGAAGAGCAGGAGCCCGTACTGGAAGCGCGCGGCACGCCGGTCGGCGCCGTAATACAGCTCGCGCAGGCTGGCGCGCAGGCTCGGCGGCGGCGCCTCCGGTGGTGATTCCGCCGACGGCCGTTCGGCCGCCGCATCGCCCCTGGCGGTCACGTCACGGGCAGCATCACATGCCGGCGGTAGGCCTCGCGCTTCTTGAGTTCCGCATACCAGAGCTGGACATTGGGGAGGCTCGGCCGCTCGACATCCAGATTCGAATAACGCCAGAAGGCGCAGCCCAGCGGGATGTCACCCATCGAGAACACGTCGCCGGCGATAAAGCGGCGCTGTGACAGATGCTCGTCCAGGACCTGCCAGAGCGGCTGGATCGCCTTGACGGCGGCGGCGATCGCCGCCTTGTCGCGCGCCGCCTCGGGCGTTCGCACCAACCCCCAGAACATCACGTGCAGCGGTGGCAGCAGGGTCGTCACCTGCCAGTCCATCCAGCGATCCGCGACGGATCGCGCCGCCGGATCCTCCAACCAGAGCGTGCCGACGCCGTAGCGGGCGGCGAGATAGCGGACGATGGCATTGCTCTCCCAGACGACCGTCTCGCCGTCCTCCAGCACCGGGATCCGCCGGTTGGGGTTGAGCCTGCCATAGGCGTCGCTGTCGAGCCCGCCGAAGTTGCCGCCGGCATCCAGCCGCTCATGGGCGAGTTCGAGCTCGCCCACGGCCCACATCACCTTCTGCACGTTGATCGAGTTCGTCCGCCCCCAGATCCGCAACATCCATCCTCTCCTGTCTCAAGCGAGCCGAGGGCCGCCTTCCTGCAAAATGTCCGCGGCCGGCAACCGACCCGCCGCCCCGGCTCAGCCCGCAGCCGTCGGCGAACGCGGCTCGATCGGCCGGGCGGAGCCGACCGCCAGGACCTCCTCGAGCGCGCGCGCCGCCCGGAGCAGCCCGGCCTCGCCGTGGGGCGGCGCCACCATCTGCAGGCCGACCGGCAGCCCCGCCTCGGTGAAGCCGCACGGCAGCGAGAGCGCCGGGCAGCCGGCCAGGGTGATCGCGTAGGTCACCGCCACCCAGTCGATATAGGTCGGGAAGCGATGCTCGCCGAGCGTCTCCAGATAGCGCAGCTCGACCGGGAACGGCGGGACGATGGCGGCCGGGCACAAGAGCAGGTCGTGCTCGCGGAAATAGGCCGCGACCCGCCCCTGGATCAGCGCCCGCTCGCGCTCCGCCCAGCCGATCTCGTCGGCGGTCAGCGCCAGACCACGCTCGATGTTCCAGATGACCTCGGGCTTCAGTTTCTCCCGCTCGGCCTCGAGCAGGGGCGCCTTCTCGGCCGCGAAATGGGCGGCGCGCAGCACCTCGAATACTTCCCGCGCCGGGCCGAAGTCCGGCGAGCGGTTCTCGATGACGGTGGCACCGAGCTCGGCCATGCGTGCCGCGGCCTGCCCGGCAAGCCGGGCGATCTCGGGATCGACCGGCACGAAGCCGCCGAGATCGGCGGTGAAGCCGACCCGCTGCAGGCGCGGCGGCTGCCGCACCGCCTCGGCGAACGGGACGGCCGGCGGCTCCGTCGCCAGCGGGTCGTCGAGCGAGGTGCCGCACATGGCGTCCAGCATCAGCGCCAGATCGGCGACGTCGCGGGCCATCGGGCCGTTCACCGTCAGCGTCTGGAAGCGGCGCGACGCCGGGCCGCGCATCACGCGGCCGACGCTCGGGCGCAGGCCGACGACGCCGCAGAAGGCCGCAGGCGTGCGCAGGCTGCCGCCGAGGTCGCTGCCATCGGCGAGCCAGGCCATGCCGGTGGCCAGCGCCACCGCCGAGCCGCCGGACGAGCCGCCGCAGGTGAGCGCCGTGTTCCATGGGTTGCGCGTGGCGCCGAAGACCTCGTTGAAGGTGTTGGCACCGGCACCGAACTCGGGCGTGTTCGACTTGCCGAGGACAATGGCGCCATTCGCCTCGAGCTGCGCCACATGCAGGTCGGTCACCGTCGAGACGTGCTCGGCGAAGATCGGCGAGCCGTAGGTCGCCCGCACCCCCTCGACCTCGAAGAGATCCTTGACGACGATCGGCAGACCACCGAGCCAGCCGCGCCCGGGCTCGGCCGGTACGCCGGCGTGCATCAGCGCGCGGGCCTTCGCCCGCGCCCGCTCGAAGCAGCGGATCGGCACGGCGTTGACGAGGGGGTCGACCAGCTCGATACGCTGAATCGCCGCCTCGACCAGCTCGAGGGGCGTCACCCGCCCCGCCTTCAGCTCGGCGGTGACGGCCGTGGCGCCGAGCGCCGTGAGGCCGCTCACGGGCAGGTCCGGTAATAGAGCCAGCCCAGCATCTCGCCATTCTGTGGGTTGGTCACCCGCTCGAAGCGAAAGCAGTTCGGATCGAGCGCCGGCTGCTCGTCACCCACCGCGAAGAACGGCTCGTTACCCATGCGGTCGCGCATGTAGACGGCTCCTGAAAGCGGATCGTAGCGCATCGGCGTGCCGCCGGTGTCGCGAATGACGCAGTCCCAGCGACGCCCGGCGGCATCGCTCATGATGATCTCGGCGAGCCCCCGCGAGCGGCCGATGGCCCGCAGCACCGTGATCGGCGGAGCCGAGCCGACGGCGGCACAGCCCTCGATCGCCGGAAAGAGCCGCAGCAGATCGCGTGACCAGTCGGTGCGCTGCGCCAGCGGCACCGGCGCCGGGCCGCCATTCGCCCCCGATGGCGCCGCAGGCGGCTCGGCTGGCGGCACGGGCGTCGCCAGCACCTGCGGCAGGGTGGGCTCGGGCAGGTCGGCGACGGTCAGGAGATCGCCCCTGATCCAGCCTTCGAACGGCTCCGGCGCGTCAGGCAGCGTGGCCACCCGATACCAGGCGTACTCGCCCTGCTCGGAACGCTCCAGCACCCGGAGGAGCTCGCCGCCCCTGGCGCTGGCGACGATGTTGCCACTCGCCACCCTGGGAGCCGAACGGACGTTGATTCGCGTGTCGCTGGCACCGAGGGTCTCCGCCCCCCCGCCGACCTCGATCGTCTGGGCCACCGCTACCCCGATCCACGAGGGGACCGGCACGACAGCGAGCGCTCCCATCGCCAGACCGGCAGTGAGCAGCCACGAAGCAAGAGACCGCATAATTCCCCTTAGACGCGAAATCGGCCCGTCGGCAAGGGCATCGGCCAACCGGCTCCCCCCCGTCAATAGCCGCGATTCGGGTAGCAGTTCAAACACCATGCGCAACCCGGGGCCCCGGAGTGCCGCGCCGCCGTGGCCGAGCCGCCTCAGCGCGCGGCGCCGACCACCTCGCCGAGGATCGTCAGCGCCCGGTCGACGGCGTCCGGGGGCAGGTCGAGATGGGTCACGAAACGCAGCCGGCCGGCCCCGATGTCGAGGCAGAGGAGCGACCGCTCGCGCGCGGCGGCGACGATGTCGGCGGCCGGCCGGCCGACCACCTCGGCAACGACGATGTTCGAGCGCACGGTCTCGGGGTCGAGGCGGAACGGGCCGAGCTCGGCGAGGCCGAACGCCAGCCGGCGCGCCGCCGCATGGTCGTCGGCGAGGCGCTCGTGCTGGTGGTCGAGCGCGAAGAGCGCCGCCGCCGCCAGCACACCTGCCTGCCGCATGGCGCCACCGAAGAGCCCGCGAAACCGCCGCGCCTTCGTGATCAGCGCGGCCGTGCCGGCGAGCGCCGAGCCGACCGGTGCGCCGAGGCCCTTGGAGAAGCAGACGCTCACCGTATCGAAGGGTGCCGCGAGCCGGGCCGGGCTCTCGCCGCAGGCCAGCGCCGCGTTCCAGAGCCGGGCCCCGTCGAGATGCAGGGCGAGTCCCGCCGCCCGGCCGGCCGCCGCGGTCGCCGCCAGGAGCTCGGGCGGCCAGACCGTGCCGCCGCCGGCATTGTGCGTGTTCTCGAGCGCCAGCAGGCGGGCCGGCGGGTAGATGCCATAGGCGGCGATGGCGGCGGGGCGGATGGCGCCCTCGACCGTCGCCGGCGTCACCAACCCGCCCTCGCCCGGCAGCAGCCTCAGCACGAGACCGGAGAGCAGCGCATAGGCGCCCCGCTCGTAGAGCGCGATATGCCCCGCCTCGTGCAGCAGCACCTCGTCACCGGGCTCGGTCTGGCAGCGCAGCGCCAGCTGGTTGCCCATCGTACCACTCGGCACGAAGAGCGCCGCCTCCTTGCCGAGCAGTTCGGCCGTGCGCTCCTCCAGCCGGCGGACGGTCGGGTCCTCGCCATAGACGTCGTCGCCCACCTCGGCCTCGGCCATCGCCCGCCGCATCCCCGGCGTGGGCCTTGTCAGGGTATCGCTGCGCAGGTCGATCATGTGGGCTCCGTTCCTTCGGGTCGCGTCAGCGGCCGAGCAGGCCGCCGAGCGCGTCGCGCAGCTGACTCGCCGGCGCCGCGGCGTCGTCGTCACCCGCCGGCGGCTCGCCGAGCACGCCCGGAAGCTGATCGAGCGCGCCGCCCAACGAATCGGGCAGGTCGCCGCCGAACATGTCCCGCAGGGCCTCGAGGTTAGCCGGGTCGGCGGCGAGCCGGGTGACCGTCTCCGCCAGCTCGGTCGGGTCGGTGATGTCGCCGGAAAGCCCGCTGCCGAGATCGAGCCTGAGGGCCGGGCTGGCCCAGGCTCCCTCGATGACGAGCGGCACCCCGAGCTTGAGATTGGCATCGCCGCCCGCGTCCTGCCCCTCAAGGGTGGAGGCCACATGCGGCGTCAGGCGATAATCCAGGGTCTTCGGCGGCAGGGCCACCTGGCCCGCACCCTCGATCCGCAGCACCGGTGCGCGCAGATTGAAGTCGTCGTTCTGCACGACGCCCTCCTCGATCGTGAACGTGCCACCGGCCTCGGCGAAATCCGTCCGCTGCGGCTGCGAGGCCGCCGATTCGACACCGAGCGTCATCACCTGACGGATGGTGGCGGCGATGTTGATGCCGAGGATGGCGCCGTCGCGCACCAGCACCGCCCCGTCGCCGGCGAGGCTCTCTACGAGGGCGGCGACGCTGTCACCTGCACCCTCGATGGCGAACTTCAGGTTTCCGGTGCCCTCGAGATAGTCGACATCGGCGGCGCCCTGCAGCACGGGCAAGAGCTCGACCCCACTCGCGTCGAGGCTCGCCTCGACCTGCAAGGGTGTCCCCGCGGTCAGGGCCGCGGCACCGGTGGCGTTGCCGCCATAGAGGGCGAGCTCGGCGATCTCGAGCGAGGTCCGCTCGGTATCGGCCTTGACGAGGAAGCGGCCGGGGCCGGTCTCGACCATGGCCTCGCGCAACGAATTCATCGCGAGCTCGAGGTCGAGATCGAGCGGCAGCGGCAGCGGCAGGTCCAGCGGCTCCGTGGGCTAGCCGTCCGTTTCGCCCGCCGCCGCCTCGGCCGCCGGTTCGTCGGCCGCATCGGGAGCAGTCTCCGCCGCCGGCAGATAGGGGCGGAGATCGAGATCACCGAGATCGAGCCGACCGCTCAGCTTCGGCCGGTCGCCGAAGGCCAGGTCGAGATCGCCCTGCACCAGAAGCTCGTCGACGGCGAGGTTCAGCGCGTGCAGGCCGAGGCTGTCGGGCGCCGATTCGAGATCGACCGTGAAGGTGGCGCTCTCGAGCCGGCCTGCCGGCAGCTCGACCGGCTGGCCGAGCCAGTCGAGCAGGGTGCGCGGTGCCATGTCGAGCGTCACGGCGAGCACGGCAGTGCCGGCGGGCGACGCCTCGCCGCCGGCGACGAGGCCGAGCCCGGGTGCGGCGAGCTCGAGATTGACCGAGCTCGGTTCGCCGTCGAGCAGGGCCGCGAGATCGCCGACCCGGCCCTCCAGCGTGGCTTCCTGCCCGGCGCTCGTCGCCGCACCGTCGAGGAGCAGTGCGCCGCTCTCGGCCTCGGTGCTGGCCCCAAGCCGGATGCCTGAGAACTCGCGCCGCTCGCCGGTGCGATGGTCGATATAGGTGACGGCGCCATCGGTCAGCGCAACCTCGCCGATCCGGATGTCGGGCAGGTCGAGCCCCTCCCCGTCTCCGGTGTCGCCGCCGCCCTCCTCCGCTTCGCCGGAACCTTCGAACCGCCAGCTCGGCACGCCCTCGGCGTCGACCTCGAGGGCGAGCACGGGCTCGTCGACGACGACGCGGACGATATCCACCGTGCCGCCCAGATAGGCCAGCGCATCCACCTCGACATCGACCAGGGCGATCCGGGCAAGCTCCGGGTTCTCGGCCCAAACCGGGTTGGCGAGCCGCACGTCGGCAAGGCTCAGCGCGAAGGGCCGCCAGGGCCGGAAGGTGAGCGGGCCCTCCACCACGAAATCGCGGCCGAGCGCTGCCGAAACCCGCTGCTCGAGCTGGGCCTTGATCATGTCGCGCGGCAGGAGGAACGGCAGTGCCACGGCCACCACGACCAGCACGACGACGATCAGGAGAACGGTCAGGAGTATCTTGCGCATGGATCGTGGTCTCCTCTCTCAGGCAGCCAGCTTCTGGCGACGCAGCAGCGGGAAATCGGCCCCGGTGAGCGTCTCGCGCTCGAGCAACAACTCTGCACCCCGGTCGAGATCGGCGCGTCGCTCGGTGACGATCCCGACCGCCCGCTCGAACGCCGCCTCGACCAGGCCGCGGATGGCGAGATCGATCTCGCGCGCCGTGGCCTCGCTGTAGCTGCGCGGCCGCACCGTCGGCATGCCGTTCTCGCCGAGGAACGACTGCCGCTGCGGGTCGTACACGACCTGGGCCGTCGCGTCGTGCATCCCGTAGCGCGTCACCATGTGTCGCGCGATGTCGCTGATCTTGTCGAGGTCGTCGGCGGCACCCGTCGAGATCTCGCCGAAGACGACGTGCTCGGCGGCACGGCCGCCCATCAGCACCGCCATCTTCTCCTCGAGCTCCCGGGTGGTCATCAGAAAGCGCTCCTCCTCCGGCCGCTGGATCGTGTAGCCGAGGGCGCCGATGCCGCGCGGGATGATCGAGACCTTGTGCACAGGGTCGGTGGTCGGCAGCGTCGCCGCCACCAGCGCATGGCCCATCTCGTGATAGGCCACCACCTTGCGCTCGTGCGGGTGCAGCAGCCGCGAGCGCTTCTCGAGCCCGGCGATGATCCGCTCGATGGCGTTGTTGAAGTCGTCCATGGTCACCTCGTCGCCCCGCCGCCGGGTCGCCAGGAGCGCGGCCTCGTTCACGAGATTGGCGAGATCGGCGCCGGTGAAGCCGGGTGTCAGGGCCGCCACCTGCTCGAGCGAGACGTCCGGGGCGAGACCCTTGATCTTCTTGATGTGCACCTCGAGGATCTGCAGGCGCCCCTGCTTGTCGGGCCGGTCGACCAGCACCTGCCGGTCGAAGCGCCCGGCACGGAGCAGGGCCGGATCGAGGATCTCCGGCCGGTTGGTGGCACCGAGCAGCACGATGCCCTCGGACGGATCGAAGCCGTCGAGCTCGGCGAGGAGCTGGTTCAGCGTCTGCTCCTTCTCGTCGTGGCCGCCGCCGGCGAACTGGCCGGACATCCGCGCCCGACCGAGCGCGTCGAGTTCGTCGATGAAGATGATGCAGGGCTTGGTCTTGCCCGCCTGCTCGAAGAGATCGCGCACCCGGGCCGCCCCGACGCCCACGAACATCTCGACGAATTCGGAGCCGGAGATCGAGAAGAACGGCACCCCGGCCTCACCGGCCACCGCCCGGGCGAGCAGGGTCTTGCCGGTGCCGGGCGGGCCGACGAGGAGAATGCCC
>CAZGUW010000028.1:0-27453 GCA_964528705.1 uncultured Geminicoccaceae bacterium | reverse complement strand
GAGGTCCCGCCGCAGGCGGCGCGAGACACCCTCGAAGCGGTGGACGTACGGTGCTGTGGGCTGAGCGAGCATGATGGTCTCCGGCGATCGGTTTTGCACCATCATTCGCAAACGCCGGGCCATGTTTGTTGAAATCAATAAATTCAATGATTTAGACGCAAGCAACTCGTGGACTCGAGGCGGCGGCTCCCATGCTGCGTTGCAAATTGCAATGCATCCTGTGGACGAGACCCGATGCGCCGGCCCACCCTTGCTCGCAACCTGCGGTTCACGTAGGGGGAACGTGGCGATCCGGTGTCCGGCACAGGCGCCCCGGGCGGCCTGTTCGCAGGACCCGAGGGCCGGGGCGAACGCGAGCAGGGGACGATGACCGAGCACGATCGTTCAGCGAGGTGAGCGGCGGGGGCCTGACCAACCGGGTCGCCGGCTGGGTCGGCATGCTCGTCGCCGGCGCCTTCGGCCGCATCGCCGCGATGCTCGCGGCCACGATCGTCCTGGCCCGCCTCCTCTCGCCCGAGGACTTCGGCGTCGCGAGCCTCGTCACCAGCATCGCCGTCGTGCTCACGGTCTTTGCCGGCGGCATTCCGTTCGAGGAGGCGCTGACCCAGCGCAAGGTGCTGCGCAGCAGCCATCTCGGGGCGGTCCTCGCGGTCTCATGGGCGGCGAGCGGCGCCCTCCTGGCCGCCGCCCTGGCACTGGGCTGGCTCACCGGACCCGCGTTCGGGTCGCCGCTCTTCTGGTATCTCCTGGCCTTCGGCTGCCTCTCGCTCTTCGCGAGCGGGGTGATCACGACGCTGACCTCGGTCGCGCGCCGGCGCCGCCAGTTCAACCTGATCGCACGCTCCGATTTCCTGGGTGCGCTCGCCGGGTCGGCCGCGGCCATGGCGCTGGCCTGGCTCGGGGCGGGCCCATTCGCGCTGGTCAGCCTGCGGGTGGTCGCGAGCGCTGTCACCGCCACCTGTCTCGTGCTGGCCCTGCGCGTCGGGCTGCGCCCGGCCTGGTCCACGTCGCAGCTCAGGCAGCTCGCGAGCTTCTCCGCCTTCACGCTCGGCCAGCGGCTCGTGTCCGACGGCTCCTACCTCATCCTCAACTACATGGTGGCGATCTGGTTCAGCCTGGCTGCGGTCGGCCATTTCAACATGGCGCTGCGCCTGATCGAGCCATTGCGCGGCGTCGGGCGGGCCGTCTCGCACAACATCAGCTTCGCCTTCTTCCAGAAGGGCCCGGAGCGACCCGAGCAGTTCGCGCCGCTCTTCCTCCGCAACGTGGCGATCGCGGCACTCCTGGTGTTCCCGGTCTTCTTCGGGCTGGCCTCGATCGCCGCCGTCCTTCTCGAAGTGCTGGTCGGGCCGAAATGGCTGCCGGCGGTCCCGATCGTCCAGATTCTGGCGCTCGGCGCGGCGGTCATGATCCCCTCGAGCCTCGTGGCGACCGCCCTGAACGCACGGGGCGCGCCCGCCCACCTCTTCCAGCAGCGCCTGATCGGGCTCGGGGCGATGCTCGTCGCCGGCATCGGCGTCGTCATGCTGGGCCTCGCGGGCGCGGGTGCCGCACTGATGCGCACGATCGCCGACCTCGCGGAGGCGGCCTGGGCACTCCGGGCGCAGGTGCGCGTGCTGCGCATCCCCGTCACGCACACCCTGAAGGCGATTGCACCCGCCCTCGCGGCCGCCCTCCTCATGAGCGGCGCGGTGCACGCCCTGACCCTCCTCGCCAGGGGCAGCTGGCCGCCCTTCACCGTGCTGGCGGCGGCGCTCGTCGTCGGCGCGGTGGCCTATCTCCTGGTGCTGGCTGCCATCTCACCGCTGGCGCGGCAGGGAATGCAGGGGCTGGCGGACTTTGCCAGGCACCGCGTGTCGGCTAGGCTTCGGCAGGGAGTGGACGGATGAAGACGAAGCTCGGCATTGTTGGCTGTGGCTATGTCGCCGACAGCTATGCTGCGACACTGCAGCTGCACGACGATGCCCTTGCAGTCCACGCCGTCTACGACCGCCGGCCCGAGCGTCTGGCGAAGTTCTCCGAGCACTGGCGCTTCGCCGCAGCGAAGTCGCTGGACGAGCTCCTCGGCGATCCCGCCATCGACATCGTCGTCAATCTCACCGATCCACACGGCCATGAGGCCGTCACCGAGGCGGCACTGGCGGCCGGCAGGCACGTCTACAGCGAGAAGCCGCTGGCGATGACCGGTGCCGCAGCCGAACGACTGGCGGAACGGGCCGGCGCCGCCGGCCTCCGGCTCGCCGCGGCGCCATGCAACCTGCTCGGCGAGCATGCGCAGACGCTGCAGCGGGCCGTGCGCGACAGGCTGGTCGGCGACATCCGGCTGATCTATGCCGAGATGGACGATGGCATGATCCACCGGGCCGCCTACCAGGACTGGGACAGCAGCTCCGGCGCCCCCTGGCCGATCCGGGGCGAGCTCGAGGTCGGCTGCACCTTCGAGCATGCCGGCTACACGCTCGGCGTCCTTGTCGCCATCTTCGGGCCGGTGCGCAGCATCACCGCGTTTGCGGATCTCTGCATCGCCGACAGGGGCATCGATCCGCCACCCGAAGCCTCCGCTCCGGACTTTTCGGTGGGCCTCCTCAAGTTCGATGGCGGCGTTGTCGCGCGGGTCACGAACTCGATCGTCGCCAATTACGACCACCGGCTCCGGCTGTTCGGCGACGAGGGCACCCTCAGCCTGGGCGAGCCCTGGTCCTACCATTCGCCCGTCCGGCGCGACCGCATGTCGACGAGCCGCCTCGACCGGCTGGTCGAGCGGCGTCTGGGCATACGTCGCTCGCAGGCCGTCCCGCCTGTCCGCCCGCCTCCGACGAAGAATCGGCGGCGTTTCCCGACGATGGATTTCATGCGCGGCGTGCGCGAGCTGGCCGATGCCATCCGCGAGGAGCGGCCGTGCCGGATGTCGCCCGAGCTCGCCGTGCATGTCACCGAGGTGACCGAGGTTCTGCAGCACCCGGAACGCTTCGCCCTGCCCTACCGGCCGAGGACCGCCGCCGGCCCGATCGCGCCGATGCCCTGGGCGACCGGGGCATGACAGCACCGGTCCTGGTCGTCGGCGCCGCCGGCTTCATCGGCCGGGCCATAACCCGGGCGCTCCTGGATCGCGGCGTTCCGGTCCGCGCCGGCCTGCACCGCTCGGCGCTCCCCCCGGCGCTCGCCGAGGATCCCCGCGTGAGCATGCTCGAGGGTGGCCTCACGGCCGGGACCGACCTCGAGGGGATTTCGGCGATCATCGATGCGACACACGCGGACCGTGGCTCGGACGCCAGACTCGCGACCCTCCTGGATGTCGCGTCGCGGCAAGCGGTTCGCACTGTGGTCTACACCAGCTCCATCGAGATCTACGGCGCGAGGCAGGGTGCCATCAGCGAGGACGATCCGCCGGAGCCGCCTCTGGGCAGGTACGGTGCGATCAAGCTCGCCGACGAGGAACGACTGTCGGCCTGGGCGCATGCGGAGCCCGGTCGGCTCGCGGTCGCCCTTCGGGCGGGCGCCGTGTACGGCCCGCAGAGCTTTCTCTGGATCGACAAGATGCTCGCGCGCATTCGCTCCGGAGCGTGGGGCACGTTCGGCAGCCGCGGCGAAGGCATCGCGCCGTTCGTGCATGTCGACGACCTTGCCGCCGCCGCAGCCGACGCCGCCCTGTCACCCGCTACCGGGTGGCTTCCCCTCAACATCGTCGGCGACGACTGCCCGACCTGGAATGCCTATTTCCGGCTCGTGGCAAGCTGCGCGCGACTGCCACTCGAGGAGATCCGTCCCTTGTCGTTGCAGCTCAGAGTGGCGGCGTCCTATCCCGCCAAGGTGTGGCGGCAGCTCGGCGGACCGGGCTTCGAGGCCGTTGCGCTGGCACCGACCCCGGGCGAGCTCCGCATCTTCGCCCGAAAAGCGCGCTGCCGGACCGATGCGGCGCGCGCCCGCCTCGGCTGGCAACCGCAACGCCGCATCGAAGAGGCAGTGGGAGAGGCGGTGGAGGAGGCGCTGCGCAATGGCTGAGACGCAGGATGCGACACCCCGGGTCAGGATCGACGTCGCCATCTGCACCTTTCACCGCGAGCAGCTGCTGGCCGAGCTGATCCGCTCGATCGATGACGCCGTTCCGGAGCCGGCGGTCGACCTCCGCCTGATCGTCGTGGACAACAGCGACGAGGCCACCGCCGCCGCCACCATCGAAACCCTGTCGTCGCAGATCCGCTACCCGATCACCTATCTCGAGGCGCATCCCGCCAACATCTCGGTGGCACGCAATGCCGCGGCCGCAGCCTCGCAAGCCGACTACGTCGCCTTCATCGACGACGACCAGAAGATCGTGCCGGGTTGGATCGGCGCAGTGCTCAGGGCGACGGCGGACAGCCGGTTCGATGCCTTTTTCGGACCGGTTCGACCGGTCTACGCGGACCCCGAAGCGGTGAGCCCGGCGGTCGAGTCGATCTTCGAGCGCGAATCCCCGCTTGCCGATCTCGCCGAGGTCGCACCCGGCACTGAAGCGCGGCTTCACCAGGGCTTCGTCCTCGGTACGTCGAACAGCGTGCTTCGCCGCTCGACGATGCTGTTCGAGGCGGAACCCTTCGATTTCTACCTGGGCGCCAATGGCGGCGAGGACCTGCTGCTCTTCACGCGGATGCATCGCCTCGGGCGTCGCTTTGCCTGGATGGCCGAGGCCGTGACCTACGATCACGTGCCGGCATCCCGGTGCACGACGGACTATCTCAGGCGGCGGCTGGTCGCCGGCGGGCAGAGCTTCGCCTGGATCGAGATCCTCAACAGCCGGCATCGATGGCTGACCACGTCCCGTATCGTCGCGACATCGCTGGCGCAACTGGCGGTCGGTGGAGCGCTCTATCTCTGGGCCGCGGCATCTGGCGGCAGGGCGAAGGCGGAAGCCGCGGCGACCCGCCTCGCAGGTCCCTTCGGCAAGCTGACGTTCTGGAGCCGACGCATGCCGCTCTATCGGCAGGAGGACGCCGTCCGGGTCCCCGGCACCTGATCCGTCACGCCGGGCCGGGCGCGTCCTGCTCGGCGGCGCGGGCGATCAGGGCGGCGATGACCTCGTCGCGGGCCGCCCCCGGCACGTCGAGGGTGGACTGGATCAGGCAGGAGATGTGGTGCGGCTGCAGCTCGGCGATGAAGCGCTTGCGATCCGTCTCGTTCGCGAGGCTGCCCGTCCAGAGCGTGTGCGAGAGCGACGTGCTGGTGTAGTCGAGCTTGCCGGCCGTGGCGGCCGATGCCTCGGCGACCTTGTCGCAGAACACGCCGTAGAGGATGTACTCGGAAAAGTGCCTGGTGCTGGCGAGCGCCAGGCGCCAGTCCCGGCCCGCCACCTCCTCGATCCGGTCGGACAGGGCCCGCCCCGCCCCGCCGCGCCCGGGCACGCGGCCGTCGAGGTAAGCGCCGCCCGGATTGGGCGCCGGCGGCAGCCCGAACAGGGTCGAGGCGGCCTCGTGCCACGGCACGTGGCTCGGCGGATGCGGCGCATCCGGGTGGCGATAACATCGCACCTTGCCGTCGGCATGGAAGAGCGCGGCGGCGAAGGGGCGAACGAATGCCGAATCGCTGTCGATATGCACGACGATGTCGGCATCGGTGTCGCGTGCCGCGGCGATCTTGATGATCTGCTGCGCGATCCAGCCGCGCACCGGCGGACAGCGCAGCGAGACGAAGACATCGCGCCGGGGCAGCATGAGGAGGCGTCGCCCGGCGCCCTTCGGCAGCGGCAGGCGATGCAGCCAGGACGGCAGGAAGTCCTGCTGGGCCCGGATCTCGCGGCCTGGCCTCGCGAAGACGCTGAACATCGCCGTCTCGGCGGCCGGCACCAGGAGCAGATGCCGCATGTCGGCCGGCGCGAAGCGGTCCATCGTCTCGCACAGCGTCCGGCAGATCTCGAAATCACCCGAGTAGGAGCAGGTCTGGACCTCGATCTTCATTCGCAGCGCTTCCTGTTGTCTCGTCTCTGGTGCACCGACGCATCGGTCGTCGCCAGGAGTTGGCCAGGGCCTTGCATTTCGTCGAACGATACCATCGTGTGCAGTCTGGCGCAGCCGCACAGCGGCCGTCGTAACGCCGGCGCATGCAGCTGAGCAAGGAACGGGTGGAAACGCGATGAATGATTCCGGAAGTCTGAGACCTGCGCTCACCCGTGCCGCCGTTACCCTGCTCTGGCAACTCAACGCGCTGACGCAGCGACCGGAGGTCGTTTTCCTGACCGGCTCGCCGCGCTCGGGCACGACCTGGGTGCTCGAGGGCTTCGAGCGGGCACTCTATTGCCGGCGCAACTGGGAGCCCGTGAGCACGCACTTCGTGGCGCGAGCGCACGAGGAGGGCAATCCCCTGCTCGTGCATGCCCGACCGGACGGTGCCGAAATCGCCGCGGACGGTGACCTGCGCCGGCTGGTGGGCGACGCGCTCGCCGGCCGGGTGCCCAGGGATCCGCGGCTCGGAATTCCGCCCGGCGACGAAGGCCGCCTCGCCAAGGCCGCGCGGGTCACGCGCGCCCGCCCCGTCGTCGTCAAGTTCGTGCAGATGCAGCGGGCCGTTCCCTGGCTCGCGCAGCAACCGGACATCCGCGGCTGCGTCCTGCTGCGCAACCCGCTGGCGGTGGTCGCCTCGCAGATCCGGCACGCGACGTCGTCAGGGTCCGGCCTCGACCCGAACTGGACCGAGGAGATCATCACCAGGGCGCATCCCATCCTCAATCCCGCCGATCGGCAGCATCCCGTCGTGCAGCGGTTCCTCGAGAAACGCTTGAGCGTGGTCGAGCGCCTCGCGGTCACCGCCTGCCTCGACCTCCTGGCGGCCATCGACGATGCCACCGCCCGCCAGCGCTTCACCTACGTGCTCTACGAGCACCTGGTCGTGGCACCTGAGAGCTTCGCCGACGTGATCCGGCGGCTGGATCTGGTCACGCAGCCGACCGCTCCCGCGGTCGCCCCGGACGCACCGAGCTTCATGGCCGGGTCGGGGGCGAACGTCCGCAAGGGCCGCGATCCGCGCATCAACTGGGAGGGACGGATGAGCACGGAGCAGGTGGACGAGGTGCTCGCCGTCATGGCGGCGTTCGGCATCGACTACTATGGCTCGGGTCCCGAGCCGGACGTCGAAGCGCTCGGCCGCCGGCAGTTCGCGAACCTGGTGAGCTGAAGGTCGGCTTCGCGCTGGACTCAGGCCGATGCGGCCGCGACGCAGGCGGCGAAGCGATCCTCGATGTCGCGACGCTGGGGTGCTGGATCGAAGGCTTGCTCCGCCGTCATCTCCAGCTCGGAGATGATCGCGTCCGGATCGAAGCTCCGGGCGGCGGCCTGCGGGAGACCCAGCCGTTCCGCGAGGTCATCGGCGTCGTCCGCGGCGTGGAGGATGAAGGGCTTGCGACCCGCGCCAAGGCGGAGCACGGCGGTGTGGTACCGTCCCGCCACCACCAGCCGCGCCCGCGCCAGCAACCCGCTGAGAAGCGGCCAGCCGACAACGCCGCCTGCCGTCGCGAAGCAGTCGATCACCGGGATGTCCGGCAAGAGCACGGCCACGCGGGCGGCGATGGCGCGATCTCCCCGGTCGGGGCCGAGGTCGGTCTGGATCAGGAGCGCCGGTTGATGCCCCCGCGCCCGCAGAGCCACCGCCAGCGTTGCGACCCGGGCGGCGAACGATGCCGCAGGCGCCACGCCGTCGCGATCGAGATCCCGGACCGCGATCAGCGCCGTCCGCTCCGCCACCAGCCCCGCCCGCGCGAAGGCGAGCCCGGCGGCCGCCTCGAAGGCCAGTGTCGGCTGCAGGACGAAGGCCGGATCGTAGCCGAGCTCGGCCGCAACGCCCCGCTCGATCAGCCGCTCGGCACTGTCGCGATCGCGCACCACCACGCTGCTCAGCGTGCCGAGAGCCTTCAGGGCGTGCTCGAAGGGCGCACCCTGCAGTGCGGCACCCCTGAGCGAATGACCGAACGCGAATGTGCGCGCCGGTCGGCTTGTCAGGTGCTGCAGCGTGTCGTCGTGCGCGCCGGCGTGCTGCGGCCGTTCAAGGTCATGGTGCGTCTCGTCGTCCACCGCGACGAGCACGTCGCATCGCGCGAGGTCTCTGGCCGGCCGGAGCCGGGGTATCCGTGACGCCTCCGCATCGCCGAGGAGAGCGAGCACCTGTCCGTCCGGACTGAGCTGGCCGATCGCGCTGTAGATGGCACCATTTCCCAGACTTCTGGTCGAGGAGGGATTGAGAAGGCCCACCGTTCGTGTTCCGCGAGGCTCGGTACTCTGCATGAACAGCCTTCCTGCAACCCACGTGCCGTTGCCCGACGCTGAAATACCCGCTTCGTCTCAACAACTTATGAAAGCGGCGCCGTATCCGCGCCGTGCCCCTTTCCCCAACCTGCTTTGCATTTTGCAACGCCGCTTGCAAAATGCTCCTGGATCGACCACCGCGACAGCACCGCGGTCGCAGACAGGAATCTCTTGATTACAACGTTTTAGCTACTTTGGCATAGCCGTTGCACTTGGGTACAGCAACCGGCCGCAGCGATCAGCTCGGCACCCACTGATCCAACGGGACCCAAGACAATGGCATCACTTCTTCTTGCTCTCAGCGTCGCTGATCGGATGGCGGGCGGTGCGGTCAATGCTCGTTTCCTGCAGTCCGGGAGCATCGGCGCAACGCTGCGTCGCCTGCGCAGCCGTCTCCTGCGCGCGGCCCCCGGTCGGGCGGGCGTCACCTATGCTGTCGCCAAGCGGGCCATGGACATCGTCGTGGCCGGCTCGGCTCTCGCCTTCGCGGCACCGGTCCTCGGCCTCGCGGCACTGGCGATCAAGCTCGAGTCGAAGGGACCGGCGCTGTTCAGCCAGACCCGGATCGGCAAGGACGGGCAGCCCTTCACCATGTGGAAGCTCCGCTCGATGTACACCGATGCCGAGGCCCGCAAGGCGGCGCTGGCCGCCACGAGCGAGCGCACCGGCGCCTTCAAGCTCAAGCGCGATCCGCGCATCACGCGGGTCGGCCGGCTGATCCGCAAGACCTCCCTCGACGAGCTCCCGCAGCTCCTCAACGTCCTCAACGGCACCATGTCGCTGGTCGGGCCGCGGCCGGCCCTGCCCGACGAGGTCGCCGCCTACTCGTTCGCGGAGCGCGGCCGGCTTGCCGCGAAGCCCGGGATCACCTGCACCTGGCAGGTCAGCGGGCGCGCCGATCTCCCGTTCGAGCAGCAGGTGCAGCTCGACCTCGACTACGTCCAGCAGCCCTCGCTGCTCACCGACATCAGCCTGCTCCTCAGAACCGTGCCGGCCGTGCTCACCGCCCGCGGCGCCTACTGAACTTCGGACCACGGATGACCGCCATGCACATTCTCGTTCTCGCCGACCGCAGTGGCGCCGAGCTCGCCCCCCTGACCGACACGCGACCGGTGGCGCTGTTGCCGATCGGCGGGCGCCCGCTGATCGAGCACGCCCTGATCGCGCTCGCCCGGCACGGCATCCGCGAGGCGGTCGTGGTGGGCGGCCGGCACTGCGCTGCGCTGGCCGAGCGGCTCGGGGACGGAACGCGCTTCGGCATGACGCTCACGATCCGGCCCTGCGCCACCCCGCATGCCGGCGCGAGCCACGATCCGGTCCTGCTCGTGCGCGGCGACATGCTGTGGCATCCTGACGCGCTGGAGCGGGCGCTCTGGAGCGCTGCCGGGAGCCCGCCGGCGCCGCGCCAGATCGCCGCCGGCGTCATCATGGCGACCATCGCGAGCCTGCGTGATCAGCCGCTGGCGTTCACCCATGTCGTCGAGCACCGGGCGGCGGCGGACCCGGCCTGCCCGTCCGCCGCGCTGCTGAGCCTGCGGGAGTTCCACGCGGCGGCCCTCGACGCCATCGCCGGTCGCTACGGCGTTGAGCTGGCGGGCCAGCGCAGCCCCGAGGGCGTGCTGGCTGGCCGCGGGGCCACCTGCGAGACGATCAGCACCCCGGGCCAGGGAGTCCAGCTCGGTGAGTTCGCCAGGGTGCACAGGCGCGCCGTGCTCGGGGACCGGGTCGCAATCGGCGACCGGACCGTGGTAGACGAAGGCACGCGGGTCGAAGACACGATTGTCATGCCGGACACCTATCTGGGTGTCGGACTGATCGTGCGCTCTGCCATCGTCGATGGCGCGACCCTCATCCGGGTTGACACTGGTGCGGTTACGCGGATCAAGGATACCGCCATTCTGGCAGCATGCTGACATCGGGAATGCTTGATGCCCGGCCCTGATTCCGTCCCGCACGACGGGAAGGAAGCTCAAGTCCTGCTCGTCGAGGACACGGCGTCGCTCGCGCTGGTCTATCAGGGGGCGCTCGCGAAAGCCGGGATCAAGGTCGCGCACGTCGCGACCGGCAAGGCGGCGCTCGCCGCCATCGAGAAGCGGTGCCCGCGCGTCATCCTGCTCGATCTCCAGTTGCCGGACATGAACGGTCTCGACCTGCTCGCCATCGTCCAGGAAAGGAAGCTGCCGGCGTCGGTCGTCATCATCACCGCCAACGCCTCGATGCGCATCGCGATCGACGCCATGCGGGGGGGTGCCCGTGACTTCATCGTGAAGCCAGTGCAGCCGGACCGGCTGGTCGTCACCACCCGCAACATGCTCGAGACGAGCGAGCTGCGCGAGATCGTCGAGACCTACCGCAAGGAGGTCGACAGGCGCGGGTTCATGGGCTTCATCGGCTCGTCCCTGCCGATGCAGGCCGTCTACCGGATCATCGAGAGCGCTGCCGCGTCGAAAGCCACCGTCTTCATCACCGGCGAGAGCGGCACCGGCAAGGAGGTCTGCGCCGAGGCCGTCCACCGGGCCAGCCCGCGCCGCGACAAGCCGTTCATCGCCCTGAACTGCTCGGCGATCCCGAAGGACCTGATCGAATCCGAGCTCTTCGGCCACGTCAAGGGCGCCTTCACGGGCGCCATCGCCGAGCGTGTCGGCGCCACTCAGCAGGCGCACGGCGGGACCCTGTTCCTCGACGAGATCGGCGAGATGGACATCAACCTGCAGGCAAAGCTGCTCCGCTTCCTGCAGACCGGGACGGTGCAGCGCGTCGGTGGCGCCAGGCCGGAGGAGGTCGATGTCCGCATCGTCTGCGCCACCAACCGCGATCCCCGCGAGGAGGTGGCGGCGGGCCGCTTCCGGGAGGACCTGTACTATCGCCTGCATGTCATCCCGATCCACCTGCCGCCGCTGCGCGAGCGCGGCGACGACACCCTGATCATCGCCCGCCACTTCCTCGACCTCTATGCGCGCGAGGAAGGCAAGGCCTTCAAGGGCTTCGATGCCGAAGCCGAGCGGCTGATCAGGGACTACGACTGGCCCGGCAATGTCCGGCAGCTGCAGAACGTGATCCGCAGCGCCGTCGTGCTGCAGGATGGTGAGCTGCTCACGGCCGAGCTGCTGCAGCCGGCGCTCGGGGCCGCCGACCGTCCGGTCGAGCCGCTGCGGCCCGCGGCGAACACCGGCCCGCTGCCGACCTCGGCGGCGGATGCCGCCACCAGGATCCAGCCGCTCGCGGCGGTGGAGCGCCATGCCATCGAGGAAGCGATTGCCCTTTGCGGCGGCAACGTTCCCCGGGCCGCCGCGTTCCTTGAGGTCAGTCCCTCGACCCTCTACCGCAAGCGGCAGGCGTGGCTCGGCAAGGCATCATGACGACCGGGCCGCAGATCGCCGAGGCTTCCGTCTTCGATCGGCTGAACACGCCCATCTGGGTCTTCGACCCGGCGCAACAGCGCATGGCCTATGCGAACCAGGCGGCCGCGGACCTCTGGGCCGCGACCGACGCCGACGAGCTGCTCGCGCGTGACTTCAGCGATGCTTCGCCGGCGACGCGCCGCCGCCTCGCCGACTACCAGCGTCGGACGGCGGGCGGGGAGATCATCGAGGAGCAGTGGACCTTCTATCCCGGCGGCCAGGCGCGTTCCGTCCGCTGCCGCCTGCAGGCGATCGACCTGATCGACGGACGGCCGGCACTTCTGCTCGAAGGCAAGGTCATCGACGAGGACAGCGAGAACGCCGATGCCCTGCGCAGTCTGGAGGCCTTGCGGCATGCCAATCTGCCGATCACGCTGGTGCGGTCTGCGGGCGGCATCGTCATGCGCAACCCGTTCGCGTGCTCGATCTACGCGAGCGACGCCGACGGCGACCGCACCGAGCGTTTCGGTGACCGCTTCCTCTCCGAGGATGAGCGCCGTCGAGCGCTGGAGACGCTGGCAGCCGACGAGACCTATCGCGCCGAGGTCCAGGTAGCCACGCAGCACGGCCCCCGATGGCACCTGATAGCCGCCACCCCCTTCCGCGATCCGGTCACGAGCGATGCCTTGCTCCTCGTCGACGAGATCGACGTGACGGGACGCCGGCGCGCCGAGCAGCGGCTCCTCGATGCGATTGAAGTAGTACCGGATGCATTTGTTCTCTTTGACAGGGAAGATCGACTAGTTACGTGCAACCAAAGATATCGGGAAATGTACCCGCTGTCGGCGAGCCGGATGGAGCCGGGGCGCACCTTCGAAGAGATCATCCGCTTCGGCGTGGCCGCCGGCGAAATCGAACTAGGTGGCAAGGACCAGGAAGAGTGGATCAGCGAGCGCCTGCAGCACCATGCGAACCCAGGGCCGGCGCAGGAGCAGCATCATCGATCGGGTCGATGGCTCCTGGTCCAGGAAGCCCGCACGCGCGAAGGCGGCATCGTCGGCTTGCGCGTCGACATCACGGAGCGGAAGAAGCGCGAGCAACACCTGGCCCGCCTCGATGCGATGCGTCGTGCGGTCATCGATACGGCGCTCGACTGTGTCGTGACCATCGACGATGCCGGGCGGATCATCGAATTCAATCCTGCAGCCGAGAGCACTTTCGGCTTCACGCGCAAGGAGGTCCTGGGCAAGCTCCTCGCCTCGACGATCATCCCGCACCGCCTCAGGGAGGCGCATCACAAGGGCTTACAGCGCTACATGGCGACCGGCGCCTCGAAGATCCTCGGCACCCGGCTCCAGGTGCCGGCGCTCAAGGCCGACGGCAGCGAAATCCCGGTCGAGCTCTCGATCAACGCGATCGATGTCAACGGCGAGCGGTTCTTCACCGCCTATCTCCGCAACATTTCGCGCCGGGTGCGCGACGAGGCCGAGATCCGCGAGAGCCAGGCCCGTCTGGCGAGCGCCCAGCAAATGGCGCGACTCGGCAACTGGATCTGGGACCTGTCGAACGACGAAATCAGCTGGTCGGACGAGGTCTACCGCATCTTCGGGATCGATTCCGCCATCCCCCTCACCTTCGAGATCTTCCTGGAGCGGGTTCATCCGGATGATCGTGAGGGGGTGCTGGCAGCGCTCGAGGATGCCCGGCGCCCGCCGCCCGACGGCGACAGCCGCGTATTCCATGTCGACTACCGGATCGCCCTGCCGAACGACGAGATACGGTACGTGCATGGACAGGGCGAGGTCGTCTTCGATGCCAGCCGGGTCGCGACGATCGCGCGCGGCACGGTTCAGGACATCAGCCAGATCAAGCTCGCCGAGCAGGAGCTGATCCTCGCCAAGGAGGCGGCCGAGAATGCCAACGCCGCCAAATCCGAGTTTCTGGCGATGATGAGCCACGAGATCCGCACACCCATGAACGGCGTGCTCGGCACGCTCGGCCTGCTGGCCGATACGAAGCTCGATCCCGAACAGATGAACCTGATCAGGGTGGCGCGATCGAGCGGCGAGTCGCTGCTCGTCATCCTGAACGACATCCTCGACTTCTCGAAGATGGAAGCCGGCAAGCTCAGCCTCGAGCCGGTCGTGTTCTCGATCGCCGAGCTCACCGACAGCGTCATGGAGTTCTGGCGGCCACAGGCCTCCGCCAAGGGGCTGCAGCTGGTCGCGGACATCAGCCTGGACCGCGAGCAGCGACTGGAGGGTGACGCGGGGCGGCTTCGCCAGATGCTCCACAACCTGATCAGCAATGCGATCAAGTTCACCGCGAACGGTCATGTCGTCCTGCATGTGAACTTTGCCCCCGGGGATGACCCGAAGGAAGTGACCCTGCGCTTCGCGGTGGCCGACAGTGGCCGGGGCATCCCCCTCGACAAGCACGCCGAGGTCTTCAGCCGCTTCGCCCAGTTCACCCCCGGCGAAGGAACGATCTCGGGCGGCACCGGCCTCGGCCTTGCCATCACCAAGCGACTCGCCGAGATGATGGGCGGTGAGATCGGTTTCGAGAGCCGGCCTCGCGAGGGCAGCACGTTCTGGTTCACGGTCCGTCTCGCGGTCGCCCGGGACGTGCCCGTGGCTCCCCAGGAACCGACCCGGAGCACGGACCCGATGCTCATCGCCGGACGCCGGCCGCGCATTCTCGTGGCCGAGGACAACCCCACCAACCAGCTCGTCGTGCGTGCCATGCTCGAAAGCCTCGGCTGCACGGTCGACCTCGTCGGCGATGGCCTGGAAGTGCTCGACGCCGTGCGCGCCCGCCCCTACGACGCCATCCTGATGGATGTCTCGATGCCGGAGCTCGACGGGCACGAGGCCACGAGGCAGATCCGCCGGATGCCCGGCGAGGTGTCGGCCATCCCCATCATCGCGGTCACGGCCTACGCCATGCCCCGCGACCTCGAGGCCGCCAGGGCGGCGGGCATGAACGGCTGGGTCACCAAGCCGATCGTGAAGGCGACGCTGCGCGAGGCGCTGCAGGGGGTGCTCCTGCCCGACCCGGCACCGTCGACGGAGGCGTCGCCGACGCCGGAGCGTCCGGGCAGCATCGACCTCGACGTGCTGCAGGAGGTCATCGACGCCGTCGGCGAGGACAATGTCGCGCAACTCAAGGAGAGCATGGTCGCCGACCTCTCCGCCGGGCGTCAGCGCATCACGGAGAACGCCACCGACATCCATGTCCTGGAGCGCGAGAGCCACACCATCAAGGGGCTGGCCGGCATGGTCGGCGCGAAGCGGCTGCACGACCTCGCCCAGGAGCTCAACGAGGCCTGTCGTGACCAGCAGCGCCAGCCGGCCGCAGCGGCGTTGCCGAAGTTCCTGGCGGCGCTGGACGAGGTCGTGACGGAGATCGGACAGCTTCCGGAGGCGAAGGGCGGGAGCACCTAGCCACCGTCCAGGCGGGGCTCGGCCCGGCGCCGGCCGCTACCTGAGCCCGCGCGAGCCCGGCTTCATCGCAGGGATGGCGGCAAGGTCCGCCGGCACGTCGTCCGCTGCGTAGGTCGGGAAGTCGACCGTCGCGAGGGCGGTGAGCGGCATGCCGATATCGGCCTTGCCGTTGCTGCGGTCGATCAGCGCCGCCGCACCGACGACGACGGCCCCTGTGGCACGGACCGCATCCGCGCATTCCCGCAAGGAGAGGCCGGTGGTCACCACGTCCTCGGCGATCAGCACCCTGTCACCCGTCTCGAGGGCGAAGCCGCGGCGCAGCGTGAAGCTGCCCTCGACCCGCTCGGTGAAGAGCGAGAGGCAGCCGAGCGCCCTGGCCAGCTCGTAGCCGACCAGGATGCCGCCCATGGCCGGCGCCACCACGGCGTCGATGCCCTGCCCCGCCTGCCCGTCCCGGATGCGCGCCGCCAGTGCGGTGCAGAGCCGCTCGGCACGGGCCGGGTCCATCAGCACACGGGCGCACTGCAGGTAGAAGGGGCTGCGCCGGCCGCTGGTCAGGATGAAGTGGCCTTCGAGCAGGGCGCCGGCGGCGCGGAACTCGTCGAGCACGGCGTCTCTGGTCAGGTTCAAGAGCGGCTCCGTTCGACGGTGCTGACGATGGGGTTGGCGCGCAGTGCCGCCTGGATGCGTTGCAGCTGCTCGACATCCCTGACCTCGACATCGAGCAGCATCTCGAAGAGATCGGGCGAGCGGCGGCCGACCTTGACGTCGACGATGTTGCCCTCGTGCTTGCCGATGATCGTGCTGATGGTGCCCAAGGCCCCCGGCTGGTTGGTCACCATGACCGAGATCCGGGTGGCGGTCACCGGCGCCTCGCCCTGGCCGCTCCAGCCGATGTCGACGAAGCGGTGCTCGCTCTCGCCCATCCGCTCGACGGTGGCGCAGTCGCGGCAGTGGATGGAGATCGGCCGGCCGGTGCGCACGATGCCGACGATGGGGTCGCCCGGGATCGGCCGGCAGCAGCCGGCGAACTGGTAGGCGATGCCGCTCGGCAGACCGGCGATGACGCCCGAGCGGCCCTCGTCGCTCTCGGCCGGCGGGCGCTTGAAGAGGACGATATTGTCGAGATCCTCGCCCTTCTCACCTTCCGTCGGCTTCGTGTCCCGGGACGGCAGCCGGAGCGTCGGGGCGGGAATGGCCTGCAGCACGAGCCGGGCGGCGAGCTGGCCCTCGCCCACCTGCACCAGCATGTCCTCGAGGCTGGCATGGCCGAGCTCGCTCGCCGCCTGGGAGAGCTGCTTCTCGGTCGGTTGCATCAGCTCCGCCCGGGCCGTCCGGGCCAGCATCTCGCGGCCGCGCGTGATGTAGTCGTCGCGCTGGCGGACCTTGAGCGCCCGCCGGATGCGCGCCTTGGCCTTGCCGGTCGCGACGAATCGCTCCCAGGCCGCCGTCGGCCAGGCGTTGCGGCTGGTGATGATCTCGACCTGGTCGCCGTTCTGCAGGATGTGGCGCAGCTGGACCATGCGCCCGTCGACCTTCGCCCCGACGCAATGGTCGCCGACCTCGGAATGGACCGCATAGGCGAAGTCGACCGGCGTGGCGCCGCGCGGCAGGGCGATCAGGTCACCCCTGGGCGTGAAGCAGAACACCTGGTCCTGGAACATCGCAAGCTTGGTGTTCTCGAGGAAATCCTCGGGCTCGGCGGCGTGCTCGAGAATCTCCAGGAGCTCGCGGATCCAGCGGTACTGCCGGCCCTCGGTGACCCGGCTCTCCTGCTTGTAGGCCCAGTGCGCGGCGACGCCGAGCTCGGCCACCTCGTGCATCTGCCGGGTGCGGATCTGCAGCTCGATCTTGCGCTGCTCGGGGCCGATGATGGTGGTGTGCAGCGAGCGGTAGCCGTTGGGCTTGGGCGTCGAGATGAAGTCCTTGAAGCGCCCGGGCAGCATCTTGTAGCCGGCGTGGATGACGCCGAGCGCCGCGTAGCATTCGTTGACGCTGTCGACGAGCACGCGGAACGCGATGATGTCGGAGAGCTGCTCGAAGCTGACGTTCTTGCGCTGCATCTTGCGCCAGATCGAGAGCGCCGACTTCTCCCGGCCGGTGACGTCCGCCTCGATGCCGGACTCGGCGAGGTGCCCCCTGATCCCGGCGACGATCCGCTCGACCAGGTCGGTGTCGTCGCGGCGCAGCTGCCTGAGCCTCGTGATGACGCTTGTCCGCGCGTCGGGCGAGAGCTCGGCGAAGGCCAGGTCCTCGAGCTCGGCCTTGAGCTGGTCCATGCCGATCCGCTCGGCGAGCGGCGCATAGATCTCCATCGTCTCCCGGGCGATGCGCTGGCGGCGCTCGGGTGCCGCGATGAAGTGCAGGGTGCGCATGTTGTGCAGCCGGTCGGCGAGCTTGACCAGGAGCACGCGGATGTCCTCGGACATCGCCACGAGCAGCTTGCCGAAGTTCTCGGCCTGCGCGGTCTGGGCCGACTGGAGCTGGATCTTGTTGAGCTTGGTGACGCCGTCGACGAGGCGGGCGACCGTGTCGCCGAACAGCCGGCGGATCTCGGCCAGCGTGGCGCCGGTGTCCTCGATGGTGTCGTGCAACAGGCCGGTGGCGATCGAGGCGGCATCGAGCTTGAGGCCGGCCAGGATGCCGGCCACCTCCACCGGGTGATGGAAATAGGGATCGCCCGACGCCCGGAGCTGGGAGCCGTGGGCACGCATGGCGTAGACGTAGGCGCGGTTCAGCAGGTCCTCGTCGACGCCCGGATCGTAGCTCTTGACCAGCTCGACGAGCTGGAACTGCCGCATCACCTTGCGGCGCTGGACCGGCCTGGCCTCCTGCGACATATTGTCGCTCGATTCGGCCACGGGCACGGTTGGCGACGGGTCGAGCGTCACCGCCGCCATCTCGGTCATCGTCGCCAGCCCGGGATCAACCCGCGCCGAAGCCGACGGCCGGGGGCCGCCGGCCTGCAGCGGGTTGAACGCGAGGGTTTCATCAGTCCTCGTCGATGACGTCCTCGTCACCGTAGTCGACGCCTGCCGGCATCATGTCGTCCTCGCCGGGCTGGCGGCTCGGGATGAGGGCCTCGAGCTCCTGGGCGAGGTCGTCCGACAGATCGCCTTCATCGTCGGAATGCCGGCGCAGCCCGTGGATAAGCTCGTAGCGCAGGTGGTCGAGATCGACCGTGGAATCAGCGATCTCGCGGAGCGCCACCACGGGGTTCTTGTCGTTGTCGCGCTCCAGGGTGAGCCCCGAGCCGGCCGAGATGTCGCGGGCGCGCTGCGCCGCGAGCATAACCAGCTCGAAGCGGCTCGGCACCCGCTCGACGCAGTCTTCAACCGTAATTCGTGCCATCGATCATCCGTTCAGCGTTTGTCCGTTGCTCGTCCCTACAAACTAGTCATGCTGCGGCGCGGCGCAAGCGGCAACGCCCCGTGTGCCGAGCGGCTATTCGTCTCCCGGATTTACTTTTTGCCGGCGGATTTCGACGGCGAACCATGCGCAAACCTTGCTTGGAGCGCCGGTCGGAAGCCGTTACCCTGTTTGCAGGTTCCACATGGAACCGGCGCCCTCGGTCCGGCATTAAAAAGCCCGGCCACGATTCAATGCACCGCGGCAACGACCGCACGAAACTCTGGAGTCGGCAATATGGCCAGGCCAGCAGCCCTCAAGCATTTTCACCCCGATGAGCGCTTCGCCGTGTTCATCGACGGAGCCAATCTCTACCAGACCGCCAAGGCCCTCGGCTACGACGTGGACTACCGCCGGCTGCTCGAGGTCTTCTCGGGCTGCGGGCGGCTGCTCCGCGCCTATTACTACACGGCGCTGCTCGACGAGCAGGAGTATTCGCCGATCCGGCCGCTGGTCGACTGGCTCGACTACAATGGCTACACCATGGTGACCAAGCCCCTGAAGGAATTCAGCCAGGGGGCCGGGCGCCGCAAGTTCAAGGGCAACATGGACGTCGAGCTGACGGTCGATGTCATGGAGGTGACGAGCGCCGTCGACCACGTCGTGCTGATGACCGGCGACGGCGATTTCCGTCGCCTCGTCGAGGCCGCGCAGCGGCGCGGCGTCAAGGTGAGCGTGATCAGCACCATCAAGACGCAGCCGCCGATGATCGCCGACGAACTCCGGCGCCAGGCCGATTTCTACGTCGAGCTCGCCGACCTCACCGAGCACATCGCCCGCGCCCACGCGCCCCGCCCGGCTCCGAGCGACGATGCGGACGAGGAAGAGTACGAGGACGACTACGAAGACGACGATGATGACGACGTCGAGTACATCGAGGACTAGGGTCCCGTCCCTCGCCCCCTGACTGCCCGGCCGCGGCCGGGCAGCATCACGCCCTGCTGCTAGCCGGGCGGCGCATGGTCGAAGAGCCGGTCACCCTGCTCATCGATGATCTGCCGCCCCTTGACGATGGCGAAGTCGCGGGCCTGATCGGCCGAGGCATGGGTGTCGGCGCGGACGAAGCGGTGCTCGCGCGGGCCATCCGGGAAGTCCTTGGTGATGGTGCCGGCCGTCAGGAACTGGCTGCCCTTGTTCATCGCCGTGGGCTGGATCTGGCAGCCCTTGTGCTCGACCGCATCGCCGAGCGCCTTGCCGGCACCGGCCTCGCCGCCGCCTGCCTCGTTTCCACCGAAGAGCTTCTTCATCAGCCCGCCGAGCATCGACTTACTCCCTGTTCAGGCATGGCGCCCGGCTCCCGAACTGTCGCCGGCGCTCAATAGGTCAAGAGGGGAGGCATCGTCCCGGCTTCCACGACCCAGCGTGCCACCATGCTCTCGGCCGGAACGGCGCGCGTCAACTTCTTCTGGGCGTTCACCTCCGCCATGCGCTTGGCGAGGTTGGCGGCATTGCGCGTCTTGAGCTCCTTCACCGTGTCGACGCCGGCCGCCTCGAGCAGCTCGGCATACTGCTTGCCCACCCCCTTGATCCGCATCAGGTCGGCCATGTTGGCCCAGTGCAGGATCCGGGCGGGATCGATGCCGGTCTGCTGCGCCAGCTGCTGTCGGCCCTTGGGTTCGGCGGCCGCCTTCAGCAGGGCCGAGGTCGAGGCGATGCCGGCCTCGCGCAGCTTGTTGCCGTAGGCGCCGCCTATGCCCTCGATATGCTCTATCGTGTAGCTCATGTCGTTCTTCTCCCTGAATCGTCTCGATTCCGTCGCTACACAGCCGATTTGCGGGCTTCGCTTCGCCTAGGCAAGCCTTTCCTCGCCTCTCGGTCGCGTGCGCCCGCGGGGTTTTCCGGTTCTGCAGTTGATCGCGACCGCCAAGCGCCCTACTCCCGGACCACACAACAAGGAGCGCTGTGATGCGGGTGCTGATGACCGGGGCAGCCGGCGGGGTGGCGACGATGCTGCGGCCCCTGCTCGCCGGACTCTATGACGAAGTGGTGCTGAGCGACCGCCAGGCGCCCGAGGCGCTGGCATCGCACGAACGGTTCGTGGCAGCCGACCTCGGCGACCCGGCGTCGCTGGCCGCCGCCTGCACCGGCATCGACGGGATCATCCATCTCGGCGGCCATTCGGTCGAGGGCGAATGGGAGGCGATCCACAGCGCCAATATCGTCGGCTGCTGGAACCTCTTCGAGGCGGCTCGCGAAGCGGGCGTGCAGCGCGTCGTCTTCGCTTCCTCCAACCACGCCATGGGCTTCTACCGGCGGCGCGACCGGATCGGCGTCGACGAGCCGGTCAGGCCCGACAGCCGCTACGGCGTCTCCAAGGCCTTCGGCGAGGCGGTCGGCTCCTTTTATGCCGACAAGTTCGGGCTCAGGGTGCTCTCGATCCGCATCGGCAATGTTGGACCCGTGCCACTCGACCGGCGCCGGCTCTCGATCTGGATTCATCCCGAGGACCTGCTCGCCCTGATCCGCATCGGGCTCGAGCATCCAGAGCTGCATCAGGCGATCGTCTACGGCGAGAGCAGGAACGAGCGCTCCTGGTGGGACAACCGAACCGCCTACCGCCTCGGCTACGAGCCGAAGCACCGGGCCGAGGATCATGTCGAGCTGGCCCTGGCCGCCCAGGCCAAGCTGCCGCCCGACCCGATCGGCGATCTCTTCCAGGGCGGCACGTTCTGCGCCGCCGGGTTCGCGGGCGACCTCGACCGGACCTCCTCCTAGCCGCCCCGATCAACCCGGTGGTGGCCGGGGATCGTTCGAATCAGCGTCGCGCGTTAGCCTCCTCGTATTCGAGTATCGATCGACGCAGTTGCCGCTCGCCGGGCCGTCTGGTCCCGTTGCGTCGGCCATCGGGCTTTGGCGACATGTCGCCGGTTGACCAGCCGGGACCCCGGGAGCCAGTCCGAGAGCATGACCGCGAACGATGCCGTGCCACCGATCCGGCTCGATCGCTATCTGGCGCTGCTCGCCCTGCTGCTCGCGTCGGTGCTCGGCTTCGTCGTGCTGGGCGAGCGGCAGAAGGCAGCGCTCCGCCCGGTTCCGGTCACCGGGCCGCTGCCGCCGCCCGACGCCCGCCTCGCCCATCTGGCGGGCGAGCGCGACCGGCTCCTTGTGGAGCAGGCCAGGCTCACCGCAGGCCTGGCCACGGCGCGGCAGGCCCTGGCGACGGCCGAGGCCGATGTCGAGCGCCTGGAGAAGCAGGTCGCGGGTCTCGAGCGCGACCTGACCACCGAGGCCGAGGCCCGGACCGCGCTCGAGCGCCAGCTGGCCGAAATGGCGGCCGAACGCGACCGGCTGGCCGTCGAGGTCCGCTCCATCACCCGGATCCGCGAACGCCTGGCGGCGGAGCTGGCCGCGCTCATGGCGAGCCAGGCGCCCCCGTCGGCACCGGCAACGACACCGCCGCCGGCCACGGACCTGCTGCCGGGGCCGAGCCTCACGCCGGACACACGCGCAGGCCAGGCACCCGCCGGCGACCGAGGCGGGCGTCTGGTGATCCTCGACGGCCGGCGCACCGCCGTGGCGGACGGCATCAAGGCGTACCAGGCCGGCGACTACGACGAGGCGGCCCGCCTCTGGTCGAGGCCCGCCGCCGAAGGCGAGGTGCTCGCCCAGTTTCACCTGGGATCGCTGCTGCTCGAGGGTCGGACGGGCCCGCCGGACCGCGTCATGGCCTATGTCTGGCTGAGCCGGGCAGTGGCGGGCGGGCATCTGCCGGCCATCGAGATGCGCCGCCGGGCCCGCGCGGCCATGACCGATGAGGAATACGCATCCGCCTCCGCAATTCTCGGGGCCGGCTGACCGGCGCCCCGCCATAGCACCGCCGCCCCGGGCTTGGCGGCCGTGCCGTCCGGCTGGTACGGTGCCCGGTCAGCTCGGGAATCGCCCATGGTGATCAGCGTCTTCGACCTCTTCAAGGTCGGTATCGGCCCGTCCAGCTCGCATACGGTGGGGCCGATGTGGGCGGCCCACCGCTTCCTCCTGGCGCTCGATGCGCGGCGGCTGGTCGAGCGCGTCGAGCGGGTCGAGGTCCAGCTCTACGGCTCGCTGGCGCTGACCGGCAAGGGCCACGCGACGGATCGCGCGATCCTGCTCGGCCTCGCCGGCGAGGTGCCGGACAAGGTCGATCCCGACGCGGCGGCGGTACTGGTGCAGGCCATCCGGGAGACCGGTGCGCTCCGGCTGATGGGCCGCCGCGAGATCGCCTTCAGCGAGGCGCTCGACCTGCAGTTCCGCCAGTTCGAGACGATGACCAAGCACCCGAACGGCATGCGCTTCCTCGCCCATGACGGCGACGGTGCGGTGCTGCTCGAGGAGGTCTACTTCTCCGTCGGCGGCGGCTTCGTCCTGAGCGACGCCGAGACCGAGCGGCCACGGGATGAGGACCGCAACGCCGCCCCGCCCTACCCCTTCGCCACGGCGGCGGAGCTCCTGGCGCTGGGCGAGCGGCACCGGACGAGCATCGCGCAAATCGTCCTCGCCAACGAGCAGGCCTGGCGCGAGCCGGCCGAGATCGAAGCCGGCCTCGATGCGCTCTGGCAGGCCATGGAAGCCTCGATCGAGCGCGGCTGTCGCCAGGATGGCGAGCTGCCCGGCGGGCTGCGTGTCCGCCGCCGTGCGGCCCGGCTCTTCCAGGAGCTCTGCGCGCGGCCCGAAGCGGGCTTCAAGGACCACCTCACCGTCCTCGACTGGGTCAATCTCTACGCCCTCGCGGTCAACGAGGAGAACGCCGCGGGCGGCCGCGTCGTCACCGCGCCGACCAACGGGGCCGCCGGCGTCATCCCGGCGGTGCTCGCCTATTACACGCGCTTCGTGCCCGGTGCCGGCGCCGAGGGGGTGCGGACCTTCCTCCTCACCGCGGCGGCGATCGGCCAGCTTTACAAGGAGAACGCCTCGATTTCGGCGGCCGAGGTCGGCTGCCAGGGCGAGGTGGGCGTCGCCTGCTCGATGGCGGCCGGTGCGCTTTGCGCCGTCATGGGCGGCAGCAACCCGCAGGTCGAGAACGCCGCCGAGATCGGCATGGAGCACAATCTCGGCCTGACCTGCGATCCGATCGGCGGGCTCGTGCAGATTCCCTGCATCGAGCGCAACACCATGGGGGCGGTGAAGGCCATCAACGCCGCCCGGCTGGCGCTGCGTGGCGACGGGCGGCACCATGTCTCTCTCGACAAGGTCATCGACACCATGCGAGAGACCGGGCGCGATATGAGTGCCAAGTACAAGGAGACCGCCCAGGGCGGTCTCGCCGTCAATCTGGTGGAGTGTTGAGCATGGCCCAGGCAAAGCCGGTCGCGACGCGTGGCAACGGTTTCTTCACCCGCGGTCTCGCCGAGGCCGACCCCGCGATCGCGCGCGCCGTCGACCAGGAGCTCGACCGCCAGCAGCAGCAGATCGAGCTGATCGCGTCCGAGAACATCGTCAGCCGGGCGGTGCTCGAGGCGCAGGGCTCGGTGCTGACGAACAAGTACGCCGAAGGCTACCCGACCAAGCGCTACTATGGCGGCTGCGAATATGTCGACATCGCCGAGGCGCAGGCCATCGAGCGGGCGAAGGAGCTCTTCGGCTGCGGCTTCGCCAACGTGCAGCCGCATTCCGGCGCCCAGGCCAACGGTGCGGTGATGCTGGCGCTGCTGGAACCCGGCGACACCATCCTCGGCATGTCGCTCGACGCCGGCGGCCACCTGACCCACGGCGCCCGGCCCGCCCTCTCGGGCAAATGGTTCAAGGCGATCCAGTACGGCGTGCGCGCCGAGGACGGCCTCATCGACTACGATGCGCTCGAGCGGCAGGCGCTGGAGCATCGGCCGAAGATGCTGATCGCCGGCGCCTCGGCCTATTCGCGCGTCCTCGACTTCGAGCGGTTCCGCGCCATCGCCGACAAGGTCGGCGCCTGGCTGATGGTCGACATGGCGCATATCGCGGGGCTCGTCGCCACTGGTCACCATCCCTCGCCGCTTGGCCACGCCCATGTGGTGACGACCACCACCCACAAGACGCTCCGCGGCCCGCGCGGCGGCCTCGTGCTGACCAACGACGAGGCGCTCGCGAAGAAGATCAACTCGGCGGTCTTCCCGGGCCTGCAGGGCGGTCCCCTGATGCATGTCATCGCCGCCAAGGCCGTGGCCTTCGGCGAGGCCCTGGAGCCGGAGTTCAAGACCTACATCCAGGGCGTGGTCGACAATGCCAAGGCGCTCGCGGCGGTGATCAGGGAGCGCGGCTGCGAGATCGTCTCGGGCGGCACCGACAACCACCTCATGCTGGTCGATCTCCGCCCCAAGGGGGTCAAGGGCAATGCCGCCGAGCAGTCGCTCGAGCGGGCCGGGATCACCTGCAACAAGAACGGCGTGCCGTTCGACCCCGAGAAGCCGGCGATCACCTCCGGCATCCGTCTCGGCACGCCTGCCGGCACCACGCGCGGCTTCGGCATCGCCGAGTTTCGCGAGATCGGCATGGCGATCAGCGACGTGCTCGATGGTCTCGCCGCCAATGGAGCTGACGACAATGGCGAGGTCGAGGCGGTCGTGCGCGGGCGCGTGGCGGCGCTCTGCGCGCGTTTTCCGATCTACTAGCCTGACGCTGGCGCTGGCGCTGCTGCCGGCTGCGGACCCCGGCGAGGCGCTCGGCCAGACCCTCGAGGGCCCGGCCCGGGTGACCGATGACGGTCATCTCGTGGTCCAGGGGCGCGAGCTGGCGCTTTTCGGCATCGACCTGCCGACCTACGACCGGACGTGCCGGACGACCGTGTCACCGGCCGCGTGCGGTCCGCGTGCGGTCCTGATCCTGGCCGAGCAGATCCGTGGCTTCGTCCACTGCGACGTGCTCGGCCGCCACCCATCCGGCCTGCCCGCCGCCAGCTGCACCGTGGCGGGACGCCGGATGCTCGACGACCGCATCGACCTCGCCGCCGAGATGCTGCGCGAGGGCTGGGCCTTCGTCCGGCCCGAGGCGCCGGCCTACTACCACTCCCTCGAGCGGCTCGCCCGCACCCGCGAGATCGGCATGTGGGACGACGCGGCGGTCAATCTCCGCTAGCTGCCTCGCAGGGATACATCACCACCAGCAGCTGCAGGGCAGCGAGGCCGATGCTGCGCGACCGCGCCAGCTCCTGAAAATCCGGCTGCTCCTGCTGGAATTCGGCGAGCATGGCGTCGAGCGACAGCTTGAACGTCGCCAGATCGATGTCGACCGCTTCCTGGGGCGGCATGCAAAAGAGCGGCGTGCCATCGCGGGCGTCGATCGTGCCGAGCATCAGGAGGCCGTCGAGCGCTCCGGTCAGATAGGGCAGCACGCTCTCGGGCGGCTGACCCGGCACCTCGTCACGGGTGATCGCGAGATACTGCTCGACGGTCATCGCGTCGGCGAAGGTGGGCAAGCTCGCCGTCATCAGAATGGTGCTCGCCGCCAGCAGTCTTCGCATGTCGATCGGCTCCAGGCTCTCGGCGGGTGATGCACTGTCCGCGTAGCGCAGCCGCAGCTGCGCGATCACGAACCTCGCGAGAGAGATCTCGTCGAGGTTTTCTCGCTGCCGCAACCTGATTTCGATGTCATCCTCGACACGGGCTTCGGTCGCGGCGACGACCACCATGGCCGGCTCGTCCTCGAGCGTCGCCACGATGCTGCCCATCAGGCGGTCGCGCGTCTCCTCCTCGAGGCGCTCCCAAAGGCGGAAGCCCAGCAGGGTTCGTGGCCAGGCGAGATGATGAAGGTGGGGGCCGGTGAGCAATGACCAGTCGAGCGCCCGCGCCGCTCCCTCGAGGTCGCCCAGCGCCGCGAGGCTCTGTGCGGCGAGCAACCAGCCAGCCGGCTCGACCGGTGAGAAGGGGATGCTCTGGCGCATCGTGTCGACGGCAGCCTGATTGGCCGAAGCACGCCGGAAGGGATCGATTTCGCTCTGCTGACCGATATTGTGGTGGGCAATTGCCAGATCGACATGAGTGCGCCGCTGATCGATGAACAGCAGCGACCGGTTCAGCGCAGCAACAACGCGCTCGTAGGATCGGTAGCCGATATCGGCGCCGACAGACGCCAGATCTACCGCCTGATTGCCGGGTGCGCGGGCGATCGACGCCGCAAATCTCGGCAATGCCAGCCACAGAAGGGCAACGACGGCAGCCAGGACGCACACGAAAAAAACCAATCGCATGCACGCACTACCACTCGCCCAGCCATCACCGCAGGTAGCTCAGACGGGCACGGCCAGCGCCTGCTCCGTCAGCGATTCTGCCACCAATAAATGAACTCGGGCACTGTCGGCACCGTGGGTACGGTCGGCAATGTCCGTACCGGCGACACCGACGGCACGGTGGGGACCGTGGGCACGGTCGGAACAGTCGGCACCCGCCTGGTAGTGGGAACACTCGCCCCACTGTAGCCGAATGCCTGATTTACGGAGGGACCTGAGCTATACAGGCTCCAAGCATGAACCGGCGCGCTAGTTGCTACGAACCCCACGACGCCGGCGATCAATACGGCATACTTCAACTTCGTTCTCCCCAACGGGACACAACCGAGGATCAAGCACGTTTCACCGCGCCCGGCAAGGCGCAATGCCGGGAAAGGCGGCCATGGCGACCAACCTTATCCATTTGATGGTGCGATCGGCCGACACTCTTGACCAGAGGTAGAGAAAGGGCCTGACTGGATCGGATGGTGAATGGCGCCGGAGCGGATGAATGACCGAGAGCAGGTCTTGGATGACGGCGATGAGGAGCGGGCGAGGATGACCAAGGCCACACTCGGCCGCCATTTCGAGGACTTCCGCCTCGGCGAGGTGATTCGCCATGCGACACCGCGCACGGTCAGTGCCGCCGATGCCACGCTTCATCTCGCACTCACCGGCTCACGCTTCCTGCCCCAGTGCTCCCTGCCAGCAGCCCTCGCCAACGGCGCGGATGCCATGCCGGTGGACGATCTTCTCGCCTTCCACGTCGTCTTCGGCAAGAGCGTGCCGGACATCTCTCTCAACGCGGTCGCCAATCTCGGCTATGCGGAAGGGCGCTT
>CAZGUW010000027.1:20874-27830 GCA_964528705.1 uncultured Geminicoccaceae bacterium | reverse complement strand
GACCCGAGGGGCGATTGCGCGGCCTTCCATGACGATCCGCCCCTGGGTCGGCTGCGAGAGGCCGAAGACGCACTGCATGGCCTCGGAGCGGCCGGCGCCGACGAGGCCGTAGAGCCCGAGGATCTCGCCCCGGCGGAGCTCGAAGGAGACGTCGGCGAACTCGGTGGCATTGGCGAGACCCTCGACCTCGAGCACCGTTTCGCCGATCGCGACGTCACGCTTGGGGAAGACCTGGTCGATCGGCCGGCCGACCATGAGGCGGACGAGCTCGGGCTCGGTCACGTCCGAGGTTAGGCCCTCGCCGACCTTCCGGCCGTCGCGCAGGCAGACCCAGCGGTCGGAGACGCGGAAGATCTCGTCGAACTTGTGGCTGATGAAGAGGATCGCCCGGCCCTCGTCGCAAAGCTGGTCGACGAGGGTGAAAAGCTCGTCGATCTCGTGCCTGGAGAGCGAGGCGGTGGGCTCGTCCATGATGATCACCGCCGCCTCGTGCGACAGGGCGCGCGCGATCTCGACCATGTGCTTCTGCGCCACGGAGAGGCGTTTCAGCGGTGTCTCCGGGGCGAAGTCCGCGTCGATCCGGGCGAGGAGCGCTTTCGTCCGGTCCTGGATGGCCGCCCGGTCGATCAGCCGGCCGCCCGGCATGTGGCCCATGAAGATGTTCTCCTGGACCGAGAGCTCGTCGAACATCACCGTCTCCTGATGGATGGCGGCGATGCCGGCGGCCCAGGCGTCGCGGGGGGTGGCGAAGCGGCGGGCCGCGCCCTCCACCTCCACCGTGCCGGCATCGGGCGTGTAGATGCCGGTCAGGATCTTGACGATGGTCGACTTGCCGGCGCCGTTCTCGCCGATGAGCGCCGTGACGGAGCCACGCTCCAGCGCCAGCGAGACATCGTCCAGCGCCTGGACGCCGGGGAAGCCCTTGGAGATGTGGCCGAGACTGAGAACGGGTGCCATGGGCTCTGTATGCGGTGCCGGGCGAACGAAGACGGGCCGGCGGCACGAAAGCACCGCCGGCCCTGCGGCGACGGCTCAGAAGATCTGAGCGTATTCCTCGATGTTGCTCTTGTCGAAGACGAAGGGCTCGCCCATCACCGCCTCGCCCGCGGCACCGACGACCGTCTCGCCGATCCGGCCCATGGGCAGGGTATCGCCCTCGGCGGTGCCGGCACCGTCGAGGATGGCGCCCATGATCATGGCGGACGCATAGCCGTAGTCGACCGGGTTCCAGATGGCGAAGCTGTCGCAGGCGCC
This sequence comes from uncultured Geminicoccaceae bacterium, assembly GCA_964528705.1. Lineage (GTDB taxonomy): Bacteria > Pseudomonadota > Alphaproteobacteria > Geminicoccales > Geminicoccaceae > SLRI01. The sequence continues at coordinate 26,576 of CAZGUW010000027.1, read as the reverse complement.
GGCCAGGACCGCGGCTTCCATCTCCGACGGCAGGCCGAGGCCGGTGATGTAGACCTGGCCGACGAGACCCTCGTCCATGATCGCCTTCGCACCGGCGCGGATGCCGATGGTGGTCGGCGAGATGACGCCCTTGAGGTTGGGGTGCGCCTTCACCAGCGCCTGCATCTCGCGGTAGCTCTTGTCGTCCTGGTCGTCGCCGTAAACGGTCGCGACCAAGGGCATGTTGGCGTATTCGGGCTTCTGCCACTCCACCTTCATCGCCTCGATCCAGGCGTTCTGGTTGGTCATGGTGGAGGCCGCCGAGAGGATCGCCACCTCGCCCTCGTGGTTCAGCGTCTCGCCGATCATCTGCACCTGCTTGGCGCCGATCAGGTCGGTCGAGGAGGCGGAGAGGTGGACGAGACGGCCCTCGGGGGCGATGGCGGAATCGAAGGACATCATCTTGATGCCGCGCTGCATCGCCTTCTTGCCGACCGGCACCAGCGCGTTGGCGTCATTGGCCGAGACGATGATGCCGTCGACCCGCTGGGCGATCAGCGAATCGATCACCGCGATCTGGTCCTCGGCGGTGGGCTTGGTCGAGGCGGTGTAGATGATCTCGGTGCCGCCGAGCTCGGTCGCGGCCTCGGTCGCACCATTGGCGCAGGCATCGAAGTAGCTGTTGCCGAGGTTTTTCACGACCATGGCGATGCGCCGGTCGGCGGCCCTGGCACCACGGCCGAAGCCCAGCGGCAGGGCGAGGCCGGCGGCACCCAGGGCCATGGCGCTCGTGAACTGGCGACGGGTCGGGCGAAGAATTCCGGTCATGGCTGTGCTCCCTGTTCGGCTCGACGTTCGAGCGATCGCTGCCTTGCCCCTCCATAGCCCGCGACCGGCCGGCTGAACAGCCGCCGCGCATTCCGGCGGGCGGGATGCCGGAACGACTGGCCGTGGACAGTGAGCGCCACCACAGGCTGAATGGTGGCGACACTCTCTTGGTCACGAACAGGATCACCTGGGAGATCGGGCGATGGAGAAGGTCTTGGGATTTGGCGGGTTCTTCTTTCGGGCGGACGATCCGGCGGCCCTGGCCGCCTGGTATCATACCCATCTCGGCATCGACCCTCCGCCGGGCGACTATGCGAAGCCGTGCTGGCGCCAGGCGGCCGGCGAGACGGTGTTCGCGCCGTTCGAGCGGATCACCGACTATTTCGGCGACCGGGAGAAACCGTTCATGCTGAACTTCCGCGTGGCTGATCTCGACGCCATGATTGCCCAGCTCGAGGCCGCGGGCATCGCCGTGCGGCGCGATCCCGAGTCTTACCCGAACGGGCGGTTCGCGTGGCTCAACGACCCGGAGGGTAACCCGATCGAGCTCTGGCAGCCGGCCTGACGGCCGGGCCGTCCATGCGACAGTGCCCGCGATTTGCAGTACTCTGACGAAAACACGGAGGACATGCAGATGGCCTACTATGACGTCGACGTCTATTCGCGCGAGGTGACGACGACATCGCCGGACGCACAGCTCTGGTTCGATCGCGGGCTGGTCTGGTGCTTCGCCTATTTCCACGACGAAGCGATCGACTGCTTCAAGCAGGCGCTGGTGGCGGACCCGGGCTGCGCGATGGCGCACTGGGGCGTCGCCTATGCGGTCGGGCCGAACTACAACCTGCCCTGGGAATTGCGTGACGAGCGGATGCAGCGGGATTCGCTCGCCGAGGCCTTCGACGCGACGCAGGCGGCACTGGCGCTCGTCGATTCGGTCGGTGCCGCGGAGCGCGCCCTGATCGAGGCGCTTCCGGCACGCTACCCGCAGCGCGAGCCCGAGGAGCGCGACGTGATGCGCGCCTGGAACGACGGTTTCGCCAACGCCATGCGGGCGGTGCACGAGCGTTTCCCGGACGACCTCGACGTGCGGGCGGTCTTCGCCGAATCCATCATGAACCGCACACCCTGGCGCATGTGGGACCAGGCGACGGGCCAGCCGGCCGAGAAAGCCGGCACGCTGGAAGCGGCGGCCGTGCTGGAGGCGGCGCTCGACAACGACCCGGCCGCCATGCGCCACCCGGGGCTCCTGCACCTCTACGTGCACCTGATGGAGATGTCGCCCTTCCCCGAGAAGGCGCTGAAGGCCGGGGACGTGCTGCGCGACCTCGTTCCGGATGCCGGGCACCTCATCCACATGCCGACGCATATCGACATCCAGTGCGGATTCTACCGGGACGTCTTCCACTGGAACTGGGAGGCGACGAAGGTCGACAGGAAGGCGCTCGACCGGCGCGGCGTCTTCACGATCTACACGGGCTATCGCATCCACAACTATCATTTCGCCGCCTACGGGGCGATGTTCCTCGGCCGGTTCGAGCCGGCCTGGGCCGCAGCGCGGGAGCTCGTGGAGGTGACGCCCGAGGACCTCCTGCGCGTCCCATCGCCGCCCTTTGCCGACTTCTTCGAGAGCTACATGGCGATCTGGGTGCACGTGCTGATCCGCTTCGGCCGCTGGCGGCAGATCATCGAGGAGCAGCTGCCCGATGACCGGGAGCTTTACAGCAACCTGACGGCGACGCTGCACTATGCCAAGGGCGTCGCCCACGCCGCCCTCGGCGAGGTCGACCGGGCCGAGGCGGAGCAGGTCCTCTTTCTCGCGGCGCGCGACCGGATCCCCGAGGCGCGGCGCATGCACAACGTGCTCTGCCACGAGCAGCTCGAGGTCGCCGAGGCCATGCTGGATGGCGAGATCGCCTATCGCCAGGGCGATTTCGATCGGGCCTTCGCGCGGCTGCGCGATGCCGTGGCACTGGAGGATGCCCTGCCCTACGACGAGCCCTGGGGCTGGATGCAGCCGACCCGCCATGCGCTCGGCGCCCTCCTGCTCGAGCAGGGCCGCGTGGAGGAGGCGGAGGCGGTCTATCGCGAGGACCTCGGGCTCGGCGGCACGCTGAGCCGGGCGCAGATCCATCCCGACAATGTCTGGAGCCTGCGCGGGCTGAACGACTGTCTCGTGGCGAAAGGGGCCGGCGAGACGCTCGAGGGCCGATTGATCCGCCAGCGTCTGGCGCTGGCCGAGGCCCGGGCGGACCGCACCATCGGCGTCTCCTGCTTCTGCGCCCGGGCAGCCGCATGAGCTGATCGGCGCCGTCCTGCCACTCTGAAAAAATCGTCGGGCACGCCTTGCACAGCGTCTTGCCCGCCTTATGTACCGAACGTTCGGTTCAATAGCGGACCGATCGTTTGGCAAGGAGGAACCGGTAATGTCGATCGTACCCACGCCCAGGACCATCGAGGATGCACCCGAAGCGGCACGGCCGCTGCTCGAGGGGGTTAAGAAGCAGCTCGGCTCGGTGCCGAACCTGTTCCGGCTGGTCGCGACCAGCCCGGCAGCGCTCGAAGGCTGGCTCGGGCTTTCCGGCGCCCTCGGCAAGGGTGCCCTGGATCCGAAGACGCGGGAGCGGATCGCGCTGGCGGTCGCCGGGGTCAATGGCTGCTCCTACTGCCTCGCCGCGCACAGCTTCGTCGGCGGCAAGCTGCTGAAGCTCGATGCCAGCGAGCTCGCGGCCAACCGGGCGGGCGGGTCGACCGATGCCAAGGCGGATGCGGCGGTGCGTTTCGCCGTGGCGCTCACCGAGGCGCGGGGCCGGGTGGGCGAGGCGGCGGTCGAGGCGGTCCGGGCAGCCGGCTACAGCGATGCCGAGATCGTCGAGATCATCGTGCACGTGGCGCTCAACACGCTGACCAACTACGTCAACGAGGCGCTCGGCACCGAGGTCGACTTCCCGGCGATCGACGCCGGCGCCGCGCGGGCGGCCTGAAGCGGCGGCAGGGGCTGGCCGCCGCGCCGGCCCCTCCCCGCTCACTCCCCTCTTCGCTCCATGACAGGAAACCGACCATGACCCAGGGCATCGATCTCGCCTTCAGCCCGGCGATCAAGGCGGCGCAGACGCGCAAGGGCTCGCGCCGTGCCTATGCGGGCCGGAGCATGGGCGAGGTGATCGACGACAGCCTCAAGGCCTATGTCGAGAGCCGGGAGAGCGCCTACCTCGCCACGGCCAGCGCCGACGGCCAGCCCTATGTGCAGCATCGGGGTGGGCCGCCCGGCTTCCTCAAGGTGCTCGACGAGCGGACGATCGGTTTCGTCGACTTCAAGGGCAACCGGCAGTACATCACGACCGGCAACCTCGCCGAGAACCCGAAGGCCTATCTCTTCCTGATGGACTATACCCATCGGCGGCGGATCAAGATCTGGGGGCGGGCCCGGGTGGTCGAGGACGATCCGGAACTGCAGGCCCAGCTGATGCCCGAGGGCTACCGGGCGAAGCCGGAGCAAGTGATCGTCTTCGAGGTCCTCGCCTGGGACGCCAACTGCCCGCAGCACATCCCGCAGAAGTTCGATGCGGCCGACGTTGCGGCTGCACTGGCAAAGCGGGACGAACGGATCGCGGCGCTCGAGGCGAAGCTGGCGGCACTGCGGGCGGCGGGCGCGGATCCGGAGACACGAGCGAACAAGTGATGCGGGCGACGGCGACGAAGGACGAGATCATCGACCGGCTCTTCGAGCTCTTCCGTCAGGGCGGATTCGAAGGGGTCAGCCTCGCCGATATCGGCCGGGCCACCGGGCTCAACAAGTCGAGCCTCTACCACCACTTCCCCGGCGGCAAGGCGGACATGGCGGCGGCCGTGATCGAGCGGGCCAGGGCCTGGGCGGGTGCCGCGGTGGTCGAGCCGCTTGCCGGGCCCGGCCCGCGCGAGGCCCGGATCGACGCCATGCTCGAGGCGGTCGAGGCGCTCTACCAGGGCGGCCGGCGGCCCTGCCTGATCGCCAGCATGCTGGTCGGACCGCCGGACACGGCCCTCGCCACGGCTGTCGGCGCCATCGTGCGCGACTGGCTGGATGCCCTGACCAATGCCCTCGTCGAGACCGGTGCCGAGCCGGCCGCGGCCAAGAAGTCCGCAACGGACGCCCTGGCCCGCCTCCAGGGTGCCCTGGTGCTGGCCCGGGCTCTCGGCGACCCTGAGCCCTTCGAGGCGGCGCTGGCGGCGACCAGGCGCGACCTGCTCGCCGCCTGACCGTAGCCGGGCCGATCACCGGGGCACGGTGAAGCCGTTGTGGACCACCTCCAGCTTGTTGCCAAAGGGATCCCTCACATAGGCGGCATAGACATCGGCCATGGGATAGGCATCGCGGATCCCCGGCGCGCCCTCGTCGGCGCCGCTGTTCTGGACGGCGATGGCGTGGAAAGCGTCAACCGCGGCGCGCGACGCTGCCGCGAAGGCGACGTGGGTGCCGTTGCCGCCCCTGGCGGGTCCGCCGTCGAAGGGCTTCAGCAGAAGGAACTCGACGCGGTCCCTGCCGTAGGCGGCGAGGCTGTCGGACACCGCCAGACAGCGGCAGTCCAGGGTGGCGAGCAACGTGTTGTAGAAGGTGCGGGCGGGCTCGATCGCGGGCACGCCGAGGCTGAGGTGATCGATGAGAGTCATAGGTCGGTTTCCATGGAAAAGCCGGGGCAGCCGACACCGGCCGCCCCGGCAGGATCTCAGATCAGGTCGGCGGCGGCGGTGTGCTCGATCCCCGGCCAGTTGGCCTCGGCCCGCGCAATGGTGCCGCTCCGATCCTTCCGGAACTCGTTGAAGATCGCCTCGTTGAGGAAGACGTAGAGCTTCCGGTCGATCACCGCGGCGTATTGCGGGTCGCCGTCGAACTTCTTGCCGACCGAGACGCCGAAGGT
>CAZGUW010000027.1:3094-20864 GCA_964528705.1 uncultured Geminicoccaceae bacterium | reverse complement strand
GTGCAGAAGCCGCCGTTCTCGGGGAGGTAGGCGGCAGGCGACGCCTCGAACGTGGCCTGGTTCTCGGCCGAGGCGAAGTAGTAGGCGACGCCGTCGTGCACGGCGGTGAAGCGGGCCGTGCCCTCGATCCGGTTGCCGAGGTCGACGAAGGCCACGGGATCGACGCCGTGCAGGCCGAGGGGCGCCCCGGCGGCGGTGAGACCAGCCGAGACGTTATGCTCGTCAGCGGCGAAAGCAGACGGCGTGAACGCCAGGAGCCCGGCGAGGGCGAGCGTCGCGAAAGACAGGTTTCGGGTCATTGGATGGTTCCCTGGATGGCCGATGGCCGGGATTGGCCGCCGGTGCCAGGGAACCTGTTATTGGCCGGACGATCGATCAATCATCTGCCGAAAACTCCGGCTGATTGGCAAAGCATTTGGGACGATAGGCAAAGTTTATGGAATGGAGCGGCGGTATTCGGTCGGCGCCACGCCGAACTTGCCGGCGAAGGCGCGGGTGAAGGCGGCGGGCGAGCGGTAGCCGGCCTGCCGTGCCACCTGCTGGATGCTGGCCCGCGTCTCGTCGAGCAGGGCCAGCGACTTCTGCAGTCGCCAATCGGCGAGATAGGCCATCGGCCCGGTGCCGAGCAGGTCGCTGAACCGCTCGGCGAAGCGGCTGCGCGACATGCCGACGGCATGGGCGAGACGGTCGACCGTCCAGGCGTCGCCGGGTGCCCCGTGGATCAGCTCGAGCGCCCGGCCGATCTGCCGGTCGCGGAAGGCGTCGAGGATGGTGCGCAGACCGTCGACCTGGCCGATGCCGACGCGCAGCAGCTCGATGAAGACCACCTCCGAGAGCCGCGTCACGGCGGCCGGGAGGCCGATGCCATCGGTGAACATGCGCCGGGCGACGAGGCGCAAGAGCTCGTCGAGCCAGGGCTCCCTCGCCCGCAGCGAGTTGGTGATGACCAGATGGTCCGGCAGGGCGCGCAAGAGCGGATGGTCGGAGCCGTCGCGGAAGGTGAAGTGGCCGCAGATCGTCTGGGTGCTGGCCAAGGGATCGCCCTGGCCGAGCACCAGCACGCCACGCCCGTCATAGCCGGCATCGGCGAGCACGGTTTGCAGGGGCGGCGCCGGGCGTCCCGGCGCATCCGCCAGCACATGGGCACGGCCACCCGGCACCAGCACGAGATCGCCCGGCATGAGATCGACGGCCTTGCCCGAGGGGAAAGCCACGTGCAGGCGCCCCTGCACGACCAGATGAAAGCGCGCCGCCCGGTTCAGCTCCGGCACGGCCACCGCCCAGGGCGCCGTGCAGTCGGTGCGGAAATAGAGGGCACCCTTCAGGTCGAGGGTTGCGAGGATGTCGTCGAGAACGTCCATGAGGCGCTTCTTGTCCGGATCGTGCCGGCCGTCCGACGATTCGGAACGACCGGCATGAACCATGGCAGAAGCGGCCATGCGGTGGAACTCACGTTGCCGTAACGAGCGACCGCTCGGGCTCGGGGCGGCGCAGCCGGCGGCCGAGCGCCGAGTTGCGGGCTTCGAGAAAGGCCATCAGACGGCCGGAATAGCCCGCGTCGACGGCCTCGCGCACGGAGGGTCGAAGGGCCAGGGCCCGGCGCCAGCGGGCGAGCTTCGGCCGGCCGTCGAGCCAGCCGCCGAGGCCGATCGCCTCGAAGGCATCGAGATAGCGAAACACCGGCCCGAAGGCGGCGTCAACCAGCGAGAATGCCTGACCGTCGAACCACGGGGCCGCCTGGAGCCGTTCCTCCACCCGGACGAAACGTCCGGCGAGCCGGGTGCGGGCAGCGGCAAGAGCCGGCTCGTCCGGGGCGGCATAGAGGCGCGCGATATCGTCGAGCACGGCGGAAGCGAAGGCGATCCAGGCGCGATGGTCGGCGCGCTGGAGCGGCTCGGCTGGATGGAGGGCCGGTGCCGCGGTCTCGTCGAGATAGTCGAGAATGACAGCCGATTCGAAGACCGGGCGGTCGCCGACCAGCAGCACCGGGGTCCGACCCAGGGGGGAGACCGCGAGGAACCAGTCGGGCTTGTGCGCCAGGTCGACGTCGCGCCGTCGGAAGGGCACGCCCTTCTCGGCGAGGGCAATGGCGGCGCGCTGCACGTAGGGGCAGAGGGCATGGGAGATCAGGGTCAGCTCGGCGCCCATGGGGGAGCTCCTCTATTCCAATTGAATGCGATTGCATATACATACATGCACTCGCATTTATTGTCTACGCTTGATGCATCTGTATGTTTCTGCCATAGGGCGCGGATGAGCGAAGCCGTTCCTTCCGAAGCCGTCATCTGGGCCTGGACCCGGCTGGTCGCCGTGCAGCAGCGCGTGCTGGCGGCCGTCGAGAGCGAGCTGGCGGCGGCCGGGCTGCCGCCGCTCGGCTGGTACGACGCCCTGCTCGAGCTGCGGCGCGAGGGTGAAGCGGGGCTGCGCCCGGTCGTCCTGCAGGAGCGGCTGCTGCTGTCGCAGCCCAATGTCTCGCGCCTGCTCGAGCGGCTGGCACGGGCGGGTCTGGTCGAGCGCCGCCCCTGCCCGGAGGACCGGCGCGGCCAGCTCGCCGCCATCACTCCGGCCGGGCGCGAGCTTCTGGCGCGGATGTGGCCCGTCTACCGGGCGGCCATCCAGCGGCGTGTCGGCGAGAAGCTCGGGTCGGATGAGGACGCCTTCCGGCTCGGCGGGCTGCTCGACCGGCTGGTCACGACAGCGGACAACCAGGCGACCCCATAGGGCCGGCCAGTGCCGTCAGGTAACCGGCAACAACTCGTGGTGCTCCACGCAAGTTCTCGCTGCGGGCTCCCGCTTTGTTCCCCTTGAGAGCCCCCTCGCATTCTGGTAGTCGATAGTGCAGGGAGCAAGCGCCTAAAAAGCGTCTTAGTTCTTCGGTTGGTTGGCCCTGCGTCAGCGGGAGTGCGACGGTTGCCGGAGACAATGATTTGCGAGCTGTCGGTCGCCCTCGAATCGGGGCGGCACCGGTGCGCGAGCCGTCTGACCGAGGCGGCGAACCGCATCCGCCGCTGCCCGGCGGCAGCGCGGCACCGACCCCCAGCATCTTCGCCAGTACCGGCGGCGAGCACGCCCCCGGCAGACATCGTCGTCGGCCGCGGTGCCGTGCCGTGATTCGCCGGCCGGCCGACTGAACGCCACCCCAGGGAACGGGAGCCTCACCGATGCCGGTCAAGCCGACCTATCCAGGCGTCTATATCGAGGAGATCCCGAGCGGCGTGCGCACCATCACCGGCGTCGCCACCTCGGTCGCCGCGTTCGTCGACCGCTTCGCGCGGGGGCCGCTCGGCAAGCCCGTGCAGCTCTTCGGCATGGCCGACCTCGAGCGCGAGTTCGGCGGACTCGACCCCTCGAGCGAGGCCAGCTACGCGATCCAGCAGTTCTTCATCAATGGCGGCAGCGAATGCTGGGCGGTGCGGGTCGCCGACACCACCTCGGCGACCTCGTCGACCGCCCCGGCGACCGCCGCCAGCGCCACGCTCCGGGCCCAGCCGGGCGCCGGTGCGACCGTCCTCACGGTCAGCGCCGGCCGGCAGGTCGACGAGGCCGCCGCCCCGGACCCGGGTATCTGGGGCAACGACCTCTACCTCGAGATCGACTACGACACGGCCGATCCGACGGCCGCCTTCAATCTCACCGTGAGCGAGATCGTCAGCCTGAACGGCCGTCGCGTGACGAAGCGCAGCGAGAGCCACCGCGGCCTCGCCCTGAAGGCGAGCGGGCCCGGCAATGCCGTTGAAACCGTGAACGCCGCTTCGTCGATGATCCAGCTGGCCGCCGGGGCCGGCTTCCCTGGCAACCTGCCGGCCGCCACCGGGACCATGGGTGCGGCGATCGCGGCCGGGACCAAGATTCCGGCCACGCCGGTGGCACTCACGGTCGATGCCGGCGGCGGTCCGCGGACGGTCTCCGTGGCGCATTCCCTGGGTGCCAGCTCCGAGGACCATGCCGCCTTCCGCCCGCTCCTCGAGGCCGCCATCCGGGCCGCAGCCGGCACCGCCACCACCGACGACGAGCGGGCGCTCCTCGAAGGTGCCGTGGTCCGGCTGATCGGCAAGGGCACGGCGGCGAGCCCGCACCGCTATCAGATCCTGGCCGGCCGCGGCGGCGCCGGCTTCAAGGGAACGGAGAAGCTGACCGTGGCCGGCGCCGGTGCCGCGGCCCTCGGCCTCGACGCCACGCCCAACGTGCAGCAGCTCCAGCTCACCGGGGGCAAGGACGGCGGTGCGCTCAAGCTCGCCCACATGGTCGGCGTCGAGGCCGACAAAAGCGGCATCCACGCGCTCGAGGATGTCGACCTCTTCAACATCCTCTCGCTGCCCTCGGCCCCCCTCCTGCCGACCGGCGAGATGCAGACGCTCTACATGACCGCTTCCGCCTATTGCGAGCGGCGCCGCGCCTTCCTGATCGTCGACATCCCGCCGGACGTCGATTCGCTGACGAAGATGCAGACGTGGATGGGGGCGAACGACAAGCTGCGCCACCGCAATGCGGCAGTCTATTTCCCGCGGACCCGGATCAGCGATCCGCTCGACGACGGCCGGGCGCGCAATATCGGCGCCAGCGGCACAATCGCCGGGCTCTATGCCCGCACCGACGCCAACCGCGGGGTGTGGAAGGCGCCGGCGGGCACCGACGCCCGGCTGCGCAACGTGCTCGAGCTCGACTACAAGCTGACCGACCCGCAGAACGGCGCTCTCAACCCGCTCGGCGTCAACTGCCTGCGCAGCTTTCCGGTCTACAGCAACATCTGCTGGGGCGCGCGGACGCTGGACGGGGCCGACGCCCAGGCGAGCGAGTGGAAGTACATACCCGTCCGCCGGCTCACGCTCTTCCTCGAGGAGAGCCTCTACCGCGGCACGAAGTGGGTCGTCTTCGAGCCCAACGACGAGCCGCTCTGGGCGCAGATCCGGCTCAATGTCGGTGCCTTCATGCACACGCTCTTCCGCCAGGGCGCCTTCCAGGGGACGACCCCGCGCGACGCCTATCTCGTCAAGTGCGACCGCGAGACGACGACGCAGAACGACATCGACAACGGCATCGTCAACATTCTCGTGGGCTTCGCGCCACTCAAGCCGGCCGAGTTCGTGATCATCCAGATCCAGCAGATCGCCGGCGACATCCAGACCTGAGGAGAGGGCGATGGCGCAGTTCACCGTCAATGCGACCCGCTTCGACCCCTACAAGAACTACAAGTTCCGGGTGAAGTGGGACGGCCGCTACGTCGCCGGGATCAGCAAGGTCGGGGCGCTCAAGCGGTCGATCGAGGTGGTCCGCCATCGCGAGGGCGGCGACCCGTCGCTCGAGCGGGTCTCGCCCGGCCGGGCCAAATTCGAGCCGGTGACGCTCGAGCGGGGCGTGACCCACGACATCGAGTTCGAGGTCTGGGCCAACAAGGTCTGGAACTACGGCAGCGGCCTCGGCGCCGAGGTGTCGCTGCGCGATTTCCGCAAGGACATCATCATCGACCTCTTCAACGAGGCCGGACAGAAGGCGCTCTCCTACAGGATCTATCGCTGCTGGGTCTCGGAGTTCCAGGCGCTGCCGGACCTCGACGCCTCGGCCAACGCCATCGCCATCCAGACGCTCAGGCTCGAGAACGAGGGCTGGGAGCGCGACTACGAGGTGACCGAGCCGGCCGAGCCCGGCTTCAACGAGCCGCCGGGCTGACCGGCGTGGCGGCCGCACCCTCGCCAGGCCTGCGGATGATGACCGGGCGCGACGAGCTCCTGGTGCAGGATGCCGTGGCCGCCGGGCAGCCGCGCGTGGTGGTCACGACCCGCCTGCTCGGCGCCTGCCTCGACGAGGGCGGCGAGGAGCGGGCGCTGGCACTGACCGTGGGACAACGCGAGACGCTGCTGCTCGAGCTGCGCCGCAGCGCCTTCGGCGAGCGGATCGAGGCCGTGGTCAACTGTCCGCGCTGCGATGAGACGCTCGATCTCGAACTCGTCACCGCCGAGCTGCTGGCCGGCGCACCCGACGCGAGTGCCCGGGTCGAGATGGAGCTGGAGGCGGAGGGCGCCGGCTGGCGGGCGGTCATGCGGCCGGTCACCGGCGCCGACCAGACGACAGCACTCGATGCGGCCGAGCCCGCGACCTTCATGCTCGGGCGCTGTGTCTCGAGCCTCACCCGTGGCGACGGTGTTTCCTGGCCGCTCGAGGGGCTATCCCCCGGCATGACGGACGCGCTCGACGACGCGATGCGCCGCCTCGATCCCATGGCGGAGATCCGCCTCGAACTCGTCTGCCCGGCCTGCCGGCACGGATTTTTCGCCCCCTTCGACGCGGCCGGCCAGCTCTTCGCGGAGCTCGCCGCCGAGACCGACCAGCTGCTGCGCGAGGTCATGGCGATCGGCCGCGCCTGCCACTGGAGCGAGGGCGACATCCTCGGCCTGCCGCGTCCGCGCCGCCGGGCCTATGCCGCCCTGGCCATGGTGCCATGAGCGGGACGCCCTTCCTCGCCGGGCTGGCGGCGCGGGGTGCTGCGGTCGGACAGGCGGCGCTGCGGCCGGACGTCTGGCGCGGGCGCGAGCTGGCGGTGCGGGAGGAGGCGGCCGTGCCCGCCCCGCCACCGACTGCCGAAAGGGCGGCCAGGCCCGCTGCGCCGTCGCCGCCTGTCAGGCCAGGAGCTTATCCGGTCGCTGCGCCGCCGGTACTGGAGCCGGCAGCACCATCCGTGCCGGACCGGCCACCACCACACGCTGTCGCGGAGACCGGCCGCATCCCGCTGCCGCAGGCGATGCCGGCGCCACCCGCGATACCCTTGCGACCGGAAGCAGCGCCGACGCCGCCGAACGCGCCGGTCGTTGCGGCACCGCCGCCCGAGGCCGTGGTCGAGGTGCGGCAGGTCGTGACGCCGGCCGTGATCGTGGCCCGCCCGGAACCACCGGCCTCCGCACTGCGCGCGACGCAGCCCGCCCAGCCCCGGCCCCGCCCGGTGACGCCGCCGCCGTCCGAGCCGGTTGCCGAGTCAAAGCCCGAGCCGATGATCGAGGTCAGCATCGGCCGCATCGAATGGCGCGCGCCGGCGCCGCCGCCTGCGCCTCCAGCGGCCAAACGGGCCGCGCCCGTGACCACCGGCTTTGCCGCCTACGCCGCCCTGCGGGCCGGCCTCGCCCGGGGCAGGCGCTAGGCATGGCCGGCTACCGTGCCATCGAGGGGGCGAGCCGGACGCTGCGCTCGCTCCTGCGCGACCGGATGCAGGAGCCCGTGCCGGTCACCCTCCTGCCGCCCGATGTGGAGCCCGCCGACATCGATGGCCCGAGGGTCAACCTCTACCTCTTCGAGGTGAAGCGGCAGGCGGAGCTCGCCAACCAGATGCCGCCCGGCGAGGGGCACGCCGGCTCTTTCGGCAAGCCGCCGCTCTCGCTCGAGCTCTTCTATCTCCTGACGACCGTCTTTCCGACCGAGACCGCCATCGAGGCCGATCTCAGCTGCCAGCGGATGCTCGGCGACGCGCTCGGCGTGCTGCACGAGTGGCCGGTCGTCACGGGCAAGCTGCTGGCGGTCACCGCCAACGACCGGCCCATGGGGGCGCCCATCCTCGACCTGGCCCTGCTCGACGAGCACGAGAGCCTGAAGGTCACCCTGCACCCGGCGGGGCTCGAGGACTACACGAAGATCTGGACGGCCTTGCCGGAGGGCGCCTTTCGCCGCTCGGTGGTGCTGGCAGTCTCGGTCGTGCAGATCGAGGCGCGCGTGCCGCCCCCGAGCCCGCGCCCGGTGGCGACGCGACGCCTGATCGCCGATCTCGGCCGGCGGCCGATGCTCACCTCGGTCTTCCGCTCCGCCGTCCTGCCGACGGATCCCGTGGCCGAGCCCAGGGTCGTGCTCGGCGACCGGATCACCATCAGGGGGCACAATCTCGCAGGCCAACGCACGCTGGTCCGGCTGGGCGGGCTCGACCCGATCGCGGTGGAGCCGGACGGCGCCGGCGAGCGGCTCGAGATCGCCCTGCCCGATGCAGCCTATCCGGCCACGGCCGAGCCGCCGGGGCCGCGGCCGATCCCGCCCGAAGAGCGGCTGCGTGCCGGCCCGCTCACCGTTCAGGTGCTGGTGGAGCAGGCACGCGAGGCGGTCGCGGGCGGGCGCGACGACCGGGGTACGCCCGGCACCGCCACGGCGCGGGTGTTCTCCGACACGGGCGTGCTGCAGCTCCTGCCGGAGCTCCTGGGCGCCAGCCCGGCCAATATCACGGTGGCGGCGGCCGGCGCCTCGAATGGTCACCTCACGCTCACGGGCAGGCGGCTCTTCCAGCCGGGCGGGGCGACCATCGTGCTGGTCGGCGAGCATGCCTTCGACGGCGAGCGCGTCGTGCTCGACCCGACCCGCGAATGGCTGCCACCGCCGGACGACCGGACGGCCGTGCCGCTCCGCCGGCTCGCCCGGGACCTGCCGCCACCGCCGCCGGGCGGCACCCCTGATCCCTTGCGGGTGATCGTCGACGGGGCGCCGGGTGCCCCCGGCCCGGCGCTCACCTTCAGGCTCGACCCATGAGTGCCCGGCGGTTCCGGCTGGCGCCGGAGGCGGCTCCGCGGCCCGCCGAACTCGCGGACGAGCTCGCGCGGCTCCGGCGGCTCCTCGGCGAGGCGGGGGAGCGGCTGCGCCTGGCGCACAAGGACGACCTGCTCGCCGCCCATCGCGGCCTCGTCATCAGCGATGCGGCCTTCGCGCGGCTGGTCGACGAGCCGCCGGAGCCAATGGCAACCGAGCCGCCGCCCGAGCCGCGCTGGCCGCCGCTCGCCGAGCTCGCCCGACGGCTCGGGCTCGACGCCTTCGCCACGGACCTCGTGCTGCTGCTGCTGGCCGGCGAGGTGGCACCCGAGCTCGGCGCCGCCATGGCCTATGTGCAGGACGACGCCGCCCGCCCCTGGCCGACGCTGGCGCTGGCGGGCCGGCTCTTCGGCGCACCGCCCGAGAGCGTGCGGCGGGCCCTCCTGCCGGATGCGCCGCTCCTGCGCCTGCGCGTGGTGGCGCTCGACGAGACGGCGCCTGGGCTCATGCCGGAGCGGCCGATGCGGCTCGAGGCCGGGGTGCTGGGCTGGCTGCTCGGGCATTACGCCCCGGACCCGCTGACCGCGGCGGCCCTGGTCGAGCTGCCGCCGCCTCTGCTCGACGCACCCCTGGATGCCCTGGCTGAAGGGCTCGCGGATCGGCTCGCCGAGCCGGCAGCACCGCTGCGGGTGGCGCTCGCCGGGCCGCCGCGCGCCGGGCGGCGGGCGGTGGCGACGGCCATGGCGGTGCGTCTCGGGTTGCGGCTGGTGAAGCTCGACCTCGAGGCGCTGGCGGCCAGCGGCGAGCTGGCCGGTGCCCTCGTCGCCAGCCTCGGCCGGGACGGCGCCCTCCTGGATCTCGCCTATCTCGTCGAAGCGCCGGCCGGCGACACAGCACCGCCCGGGGTCCAGGCTCTCTGGCGGCTCCTGCAGCGGCGGCTCGAAGCACTCCTGGTCACGCTGCAGCCGCCTGGTGCCCCGATTGCCCCGGGCACGGTGACGGCCGAGCTCGGCGATCCGGGCCTCGTGCGGCGGCTCGGCCTCTGGCAGGCGGCCCTACCGGCGGGTCATGGCGTCCATGACGAGGCGCTCGCGGAGCTTGCCGGCGCCATCGAGCTCGGCCCGACGGAGATTGCGCAGGTCGCGCCGGCAGCGGCGGCGACGGCATCGGACCTTTCGGCCGGAGTCCTCCGTCTCGCGGCCCGGCGCCACGCGGCGGCCGCCATGGGCGGGCTCGCCGAGCGGCTGACGCCGGCAGCTGGCTGGAACGACCTCGTCCTGCCCGAGGACACGATGGCGCTCCTGCACGAGATCGCCGCCGCCGCCCGCAGCCGGGTCCGGGTGATGGGTGAGTGGGGCATGGCGCAGGGCAGCCGCGGCCGCGGGCTGGCCGTCCTCTTCACCGGCCCCTCCGGCACCGGCAAGACCACCGCCGCCGAGGTGCTGGCGAAGGAGCTGGATCTCGACCTCTGGCGCATCGACCTCGCGAGCACCGTCAGCAAGTGGATCGGCGAGACCGAGAAAAACCTGAAAAAGATCTTCGATGCCGCCGACGGCGGCAGTGCCGTGCTCTTCTTCGACGAGGCGGACGCGCTCTTCGGCAAGCGGGCGGAGGTCAAGGACGCTCGCGACCGCTTCGCCAATATCGAGGTCGACGACCTGCTGCAGCGAATCGAGCGGCACCGCGGCATCGCCATCCTCGCGACGAACCGCAAGGGCGATCTCGACCCGGCCTTCATGCGCCGTCTGCGCTACGTGGTGCCCTTCCCACTGCCCGACGCGCCCGCGCGCCGGCGGATCTGGGCCGCGAGCTTCCCGCAGGCGACGCCCACGGCAGAGCTCGATTTCGACGCACTGGCCGCCATGGACCTCGCCGGCGGCAGCATCCGCAACATCGCCCTCAACGCGGCGAGCCTCGCCGCCGCCGAGGACGTGCCGGTCAGCATGGCGCATATCGCCCACGCCGCCCGGCGCGAGCACCAGAAGCTCGAGAAGCTGCCGGTCGGCGTGGCCGTGCGGGGGGCCGGCCCATGAGAACCCGCATCCATATCGACCGCCTCGTGCTCGACGGGCTGCCGACCGGGACGACGCCGGCAGCACTCGGGGAGGCGATCCGCAGTGCGCTCGAGGCCCGACTCCGCCGGGCGGCACCGCTGCGCCCGGCTTCGGCCCGAACGCTCCGGCTCGACGGTCGGACGGGCTCGCTCGACCAGGCGGCGGGCGACGTGGCGGGCGCGGTGGCCCGGCTCGCCGGAGGCCGGAGGTGATTCGCGCCCGGACCCCGGCGGTCGCGGTGCCCGCCGTGGCGGCACACCGTGCCGTTCCACGCCGGCAAGGCCGCGCCGCATCCAACCAGCTTCTCCAGGCAAAGCTACGCGTCGGGCCGGTCGACGATCCCCTGGAGCGTGAAGCCGATCGCGTCGCCGACGCGGTGGTGCAGCGCAAATGTGCGGCCTGCGCCCGCGAGGAGGAGGACGAGACGGTGCGGCTGATAGCGGCGGGGCCGGCGCGCGGCTCGGCCGATGCGGCGGTCGCGGGTCTCGGTGGCGGCTCCCCTCTCCCCGCCGGCGAGCGCCGCTTCTTCGAGAGGCGGCTCGGCCGGGACCTCTCGGCCGTGCGCGTGCATCCCGAGGCCACGGGGGCATCCGCCATCAACGCCCGGGCGTTCACGCTCGGCCACCGGGTGGCGTTCGCGCCCGGCGAGTGGCGGCCGGGCACGATCGAGGGCCGCCGGCTGCTGGCGCACGAGCTCACCCATGTCATCCAGCAGGGCGCCGGCGGCGGTGGGCGGATGCTTCGCCGCCAGCCGGCGCCCGGGCAGCGGACGCGCTGCGTGGACGACATGTGTTTCGAGGAGACACCGCAAACGCCCTCGACGAGCACGGGCAGCGTGACCACCGAAGGCTGGGTCGATCGCCGTTCCTACGTGCGCGGTGATGCGACGCGCGTGGTCCACAGCGACACGGTGCTGGTATCGTACGATCCGATCCGCTGCGCCCTGACCGTGCCCCATGTGGTGCGCTTTCAGCAGCCGCCAACCGGCACCTGGGGCTCGTGCCAGCCGCCGGCCGCGCAGAGGGCACCGGTGCCGAACATCACGGCGGCACGTTTCGCCCGATTTCAGACCGAGTTCCTGAACATCCTCAACGAACGGCTCAACGGCTGGTACGCGATCCGGCTGGCAGGGACCGGCTGCCCGGCGCATTGCGCGGGCACCGACCTGCCGATCCGGGTCCGCGTCGGCACCAGCTCCGCCGGATGGAACGTCGGCCAGGCACCCGTTTCGACCGTGACGCCCGTGAACCGGCCCGGCCGATCCTATGTGCGGGGCAACGACATTGTGCTCTGCATGGGCAGCGGCGACATCGACGCGACGATCCCGCACGAGGGCGTCCACTTCGCGCTCGGGCACGGCGACGAGTACCGGGAGCGGGACGCCGCCAAAACGGCACGGGCGCCCCGCGGCCACTACAGCCCGGAGCGGGAGATCGAGGACGACTACTCGCTCGCCGGCCTGCACCACAAACATGGCCGCTTCGCGCTGCTGCACGAACGCCATTTCCAGTTCGTGCCGGCCTTCTTCGAAGCCCTCTATCCGGGTTGCCGCGCTTCCCTCGTCGCATTGCGGCGACCGACGAAACCCGATTATCGCTTCACCTTCGGCTTTGGTCGCGGGTCCCTGAACGAGCTCGACGCCACCTATCTCGATCTCGCCCTCGAGCTGGGCATCCCGCTCGACCGCGTGCGCCGCTGGCAGCTGACGGTCGGGCCTCGGGCCGCGATGATGTTCAGCGACATCGGCAACCGGAAGAGCCGCGAGGCGTTCACGGCAGGTCTGCGGCTGGGCCTCGAGTACCGGACCTCGCCGGGCCAGGGGGGGCTGCGGTTCGGCGCCTTCGGCGAGCTCGGCTACGGCAGGTTCACCTCCACCGACTATTCCGGGGCATTCTACGACAAGACGGTGACGTCGATGCACGGCGAGGCCGGGCTCGGTCTCGGCTATCGCTTCGGCACCGGTGCCAAGCGCCTCGTGCTGGGTGCGGAGGCTGCGGTCGGCGGTGCCATGGGCACCGGTGTCATCGGGCCCATCACCCCCGAGATCGAGCGGGATCCCGCCTTCACCCGGTCCTTCCGCGCCGGCCTTACCCTGGGCTTCGAGCTGTGATGTGGGCACGCACCTCGCGAAGCTGCGCCGGGCGAACCACCCCGCCCCGTCGGGCGAAGCCGGCGCGGACAGCCGCCGGCTCGAACCAGTGGCTGCAGGCGAAGCTGAAGGTCGGGCCGGTGGACGACCCGCTGGAGCGCGAGGCCGACCGGGTGGCAACGAGGCTGATCGACGGCAGCGCCGTCGAACCGCTGTTCCCGTCACCGGCAACACCGGATCACGTGCGACGCAAGTGCGCTGCCGGCGCGAGCACCCCTGCGGCCTCGACCAGTGCCGGACTCGGTCGCGGCACGGCGCTGCCACCGGTCGAGCGCGCCTTCTTCGAGCCCCGCCTCGGCCGCGACCTCTCGGCGGTTCGCCTGCACCGGGAGGCGCCCTCGGCGGTCGGGTTCGGGGCCCGCGCCTTCACGCTCGGCCGCGACATCGCCTTCGCCCCCGGCGAGTGGCGACCCGGCACGCCGGAGGGCCGCCGGCTGCTGGCGCACGAGCTCGTGCATGTCGTGCAGCAGGGCATGGCCGCCAGACCCTGGGTGCAGCGCCAGGCCAACCCCATCGACAAGGACGCGCAGGCGCTGATCGACCTCGCCCAGGACACCTCCAAGACGCTGAAATGGCGGGCGCTCGAGCTGGTCTCGCGCATGCTCGCCACCTACTTCCCGAAGCAGGCGAGCATGGTCGCGGGCGTGCATTTCGACGAGGCCGAGCCGGGGCTGAGCGTCACCTTCCGCGGCAAGGCAGCGAGCCGTGTCGGCCTGATCACCGTCGGCCGCAACTTCGTCGAAGGCACGACCAAGCGGCTGATCGCGCGGCGTGTCGCCCAGCTCGACCACGAGATCACCCATATCGAGCAGCAGCGCGCCGGCATGGCGGGCGCCAATCGCAGCGACGAGCGCGAGTTCCTGGCGTTCGCCGAGGAGGCGGCGTTCACCGAGCGGCCGGGCACGGGCACCATGCCGAACGCCATGCGGGTGACGCTGGTCGATGGTGCCCTCGGCTACTTCAACTGCCTGAGCGCCGACCTGCAGAAGCAGTATGCGAGCCGCCGGCAGGCGCTCCTCACGCTGCGCGCCAAGCATGACGGCAAGTCCGGCAATCCCTCGACCAAACCACCCACCACCTGCCGACGAGTAGGCTGAGCATCCCATGAGCACCTTCCCGGGCTCCCCCCGTATCCTCAAGGGTGCCATCGTCGCCTACACCCTGCCGGCGCTCGTGCCCCGGGTCATCGTCTTTCAGTACAATCCGGAGCAGGTGAGCCGCTCCCTCGCCCCGCGCACCACCGAGGCCGGGGCGGGCGCCGGGCGGGGCGAGGCGCACCGCTCCGACGGCCCGCCGGACGAGACCATCACGCTGGCGGTCGAGATCGATGCGGCCGACCAGCTCGAGCGGCCGGACGACAACGCCACCACCGTCGAGGTCGGCCTGCACCCGGTGCTCGCGGCCCTCGAGGGGCTCATGTACCCGCCCTTCCCGGTGGTGGTCGCCAACCAGGTGCTGTCGGCCTTCGGCGGCGCTTTCATCCTGGGCGAGCCCGTGCCGCTGGCGCTCCTGGTCTGGGGGGCGGCGCGCGTGCTGCCGGTCCGGGTGCAGAGCCTCTCGATCACCGAGCAGGCGTTCGACACGCGGCTGAACCCGATCAACGCCAAGGCCGATCTCGGGCTTCGGGTCCTGACCTACCGCGACCTCGAGACGACCGATCCGGCCTACTGGGCCTACATGGCGTCCTTCACGCAGAAGGAGGTCATGGCGGCGCTCAACCTCGGCCAGGGCACGGGTGCCCTCGGCCGTGCCCTGCCCTTCTGAAGCGGGAGGCGAGCCATGTTCTTTCGCGGCAGTCGCTACGAGACGGTGGAGACGGCGACGCTGAGGCGCCCCGACGGCGGGGAAGTTCGCTACAAGAGGCTGCGATTCGTGCCCGCCGAGCCGGCGCAGATGGCCTATGTCGTGCAGGACGGCGACAGCATCGACACAGTCGCCTGGAACGTTTTTCGCGACCCCGAGATGTGGTGGCGCATCGCTGATGCCAATGCCGATCTCGTGGCCGAGGGGCTGACCGACCGGCCGGGCCGCGTGCTCGCCGTGGCACTGCCGGTGCGCTGAGCATCCCCGTGCAGCTCATCCCCTCCTACTTCATCGTCCAGGTACTGAAGGCGCCCTTGCCCAGGCCCTTCGTCGACGCGCTCGAGAGCATCGAGGTCGAGTGCTCGACCGACGCGGCGTCGATCCTCCGCTTGCGTTTCGCGCTCTCGCGCAACTTCCTCGGCGACTGGGACCTCCTGGCGCTCGACCTCTTCCGGCCGATGCTGCCGGTCTCGGTGCGGCTCGCCTTCGGCAGCTTCGTGCCCGAGACCCTGGTCAACGGCTATGTCCGCGAGACGCGGCTCCTGAACGGCGACCGGCCGGGCCAGGCGCGGCTCGAGGTGGTGGCGCTCGACGCGACGGCGACGCTGATGAACCACGTCGAGCAGCCGATGCCCTACCCGAACCAGCCCGACAACGTCGTCGCCATGCAGATGTTCGCCCGCTACGGGATCATCGCGACGCCTGTGACCGTCTGGCCGGTACCGCTGACCCGCACGGTGCTCGACACGCAGACGACGGTACGCGCACCCGACATCCGCTATCTCCGGCGCGCGGCACGGCTGCACGGCCACGAGCTCTACGTGCAGCCGGAGCCACTCTCCGGCATCGACGTCGCCCATTTCCACCCGCCCTTCACGGCGCTGCCGGCGCAGGGCGTGCTGTCGGCCGATTTCGGGGCTGCCACCAATCTCTCCGGGTTCAACGTCACCTATGACGCCCTGCGGCCGACCATGGCGCTCGGCGTCGCCGTGGATGCGCGGACCAAGGCGCCGATCCCGGCGGTCGCACCGATCGCCAGCGAGCCGCCCATGGGCCTCGAACCGGCGCATCTCAGGGTGCTGCCGCCGGCCGTCACCCGGCCGCTGATGTGCGACGCCGCCAATCCGGCCGAGGCGATCCTGCAGGCGCGCAGCCTCGCCAACCGGACCAGCCGGGCGCTGAAGGCGAGCGGCACGGTGGACGGGCTCAAGTTCGGCCGCATCCTCAGGGCCGGGCTGCCGGTGGCGATCCGCGGCGCCGGCCGGCAGCACAGCGGCAACTACTACGTCACCCGGGTCACCCACACGATCCGGCGCGGCAGCTACGAGCAGGGCTTCGAGGCGTGGCGCAACGCCGTCGGCCTCACCGGTGCCGAGCTCTTCATCGACCCCATGGCTCTCGCCAGCTGAAGGAGACGAGGACGATGCTCGACGAGACGATGGACCCGGATGGCGCATGCGACCCGCAGGACCGGCTCTTCGGCAAGTATCGCGGCATCGTCCTGAACAACCAGGACCCGCTCCGGCTCGGCCGTATCCAGGCCATGATCCCGGAAGTGCTGGGCGAGATTCCGTCCGGCTGGGCGAGCCCCTGCACGCCCTATGCCGGGCCGCTCGCCGGGTTCTACGCCGTGCCGCCGCCCGGTGCCGGGGTCTGGATCGAATTCGAGGCGGGCGACGTCTCGCGGCCGATTTGGGTCGGCGGCTGGTGGGCGACCGGCGAGCTGCCGCCCAAGCCGGGGGCGGCGCCGGCCATGACCACCGACAAGGTGCTGCGCAGCGATACCGGCTTCTCGATCGTGCTCGACGATCTGGGCCAGACCGTCGTCATCAGCGATGCGGTCGGCACGAACCAGGTGGAGGTCAGCCTGGCGACCGGCACAGTGAAGCTGAAGGGCATGGCGCGGGTGGTGAGCGCCGCCCCGCTCGTCCAGCACGGCAGCGACACCGCTGCCCACCCGGCCGTGCTCGGCGACCAGCTCATGGCCTATCTCTCCACACTGGTCGCCATGTTCAACGCCCATGTCCATCCGGGCGAGCTGGCGCTCGGCGTGCTGCCGGTGACGCCGGCACCGGCGGTGGCACCGTTCCCGCCGCCGCCGGCTTCGATCCTCTCCACCAAGGTCCTGCTGGAGTAGATGCCATGGCACTGAAAGCCGGCACGCAGGCGGACTGGACGGGCAGCCTCGCCGAGCTGATCGAGGAGCGGCTCGAGGCCCTGCTGCTCGCCGACGGCCTGCCCGGCCTGCCGGACGGACCGGAGGAGCAGGTGCGCGGCCGCCGGCACCTCTTCCTCGCGATCGCCCAGGCCGTGGTCGAGCACCTGCACGCCAACCCCGACGCCTTCGTGCTCCGCGACTCGCCGCGCCAGACCCTGCTCAGGATCGAGAGGGCGCCATGAACGCGGGGCCGGTCTGGCTCGATCATCCCTACCATCTGGACGCCACCGGGCGGACGGCGGTCGTGGCCGAGGACGGGCGTATCGCTGACATGATCGAGCAGATCCTCTTCACGAGCCCGGGCGAGCGGGTGATGCGCCCCGATTTCGGCTGCGGGCTGAAGCAGCTCGTCTTCATGCCGGCCTCCGACGCGCTCGCCGCCTCCACCCAGCAGCTCGTCCAGGGCTCGCTGATGCGCTGGCTCGAGGGGGTCATCGCCGTCGAGGCCGTCAATTGCGAAATCGGCGACGGCTCGATCGCGGTCACCGTTATCTGGCGCAAGCTGGACACGGGCGAGCGCCAGGACGGCCGCTTCGTGCGCGAGGTCGCCGCATGAGCCTCGATGGCGACCTCCTCTGTCGGGCGGACGAGCGCCGCGCCCTCCTGCTCGAGCACCCGACGCTGAACGGCATCGACTATGTCGAGTACGACGAGTTCCCGGCACTCCCTGCGGCGCAGCGCTACCGGCTCGCCATCACCTTCCTGAAGGTGCCGCCCGCCGGGCTCACCGGCGCCGACCTCACGATCACCGGCGGGGTGCGCAATACCGGTATCCAGGCCCTGCCCGGCCCGCTCGTGGCGGCGGCCGCTCCGCCCGAGCCGCCGCACACGCTCTTTGTCCAGCTCGACGGGTCGGGGGATTTCTCGAACTACATGGTGACCGTCCGCCACCACAACCTCGACCGGCGGCTCGACCATGCGACCTTCAATTTCAAGGCCGGCTGCCCGAGCGAGCTGGATTGCCGGGCGGTCCGGCCGTGCGAGCCGGAGCCCCTGGAGGAGCCGAGGCTCGACTCCCTCGCCAAGGACTTCGCCAGCTTTCGCCGGCTGATGCTG
>CAZGUW010000027.1:0-3084 GCA_964528705.1 uncultured Geminicoccaceae bacterium | reverse complement strand
TCGCCCGGAGCCGCAACCCGCGCTGGCACGAGGCCCTCCCGGCCGAGCTCGGCACGACCCTGGTCGAGCTTCTGGCCTACAAGGGCGATCTCCTGAGCTGGTCGCAGGACGCGGTCGCCACGGAGGCCTTTCTCGAGACCTGTCGGCTCAGAGTTTCGGCCAGGCGCCATGCGCGGCTGGTCGACTACCGCATGCATGACGGGCGCAACGCCGCGGGCTTCGTCGTGCTCGAGGCGAAGGACGGCTCGCCCGCAAATGGCGTGGTGCCGGCCGGTACGCGTTTCCTCACCCGCTTGCGACGGCCACTGCGCGGCCAGGCCGGCACACCAGGGCCCGTCATCACGAGCCTCGCCGAGAGCGCCTACGACGACGATCCGGCGCTGCGCGAGGTGCTGGTCTTCGAGGCCAGCGCCCGCACCCGCGTGCTGCCGGCCCTCAACCGGCTCTTCGTGCACGAGATGGGCGACGCGCAATGCTGCCTGCCGAAGGGGGCGCGCCAGGCCTTCCTCTTCGGCGTCGATGCGGGGCTCGAGGCATTTGCACCACCGCTCGAGGCCGGCGACTGGCTGCTGATCGAGGAGGTCAAGGGCGTGGCCAGCGGGGCTGCCATCGACCTCGATCCGGCGAGGCGACAATATGTGCGGCTCGTCGAGGTGCAGAAAACGGAGCCCGCCACCCCGCCGGCCGTGTCGCCGCCACTGACCGACCCGGTCTTCAAGCGGAGCGTCGGCGGCACGGCGGCGGAGCCCGTCCTGCAGCCGGTCAAGGCCGGCGACACGGCGGCACCCCGGCTGCCGCTCGTCCGGACGGTCTGGCGCGAGGCGGATGACCTGACCATGCCCTTCTGTCTTTCCACGACGACCGCCCGTGGCGAGGCGATCGCCCATGTCTCGATCGTCCGCGGCAACGTCGTGCCGGTCGACCACGGCCGGACGGTGCGCCTGGACCTGGGCGACCTGCCGGCGGAGCTGCCGGGCTTCGCGCGGGCGGCGACGCTTCGCCTCGAGCTGGCGCCCTTGACCGTCGAGGCGCCGCCCGAGCCGGGCCCGCGCGATGCCGCCGACCGGCCGCTCGCCGGCCGCCACGGGCTCGACCGCGACGTCCGCGCGTGCCTGCCGGCCGTGCGGCTCCGCCTCACCCTGCCGGGCGCGCCGCCGGCCTGGTGGCAGGCCGTGCCCGATCTCCTTGTAAGTGGCCCGTTCGAGGAGCATTTCGTCGCCGAGATCGACAATGCGGGTGCCGCCACGCTGCGCTTCGGCGACGGCGTGCACGGGCGGAGTGCGGCGGGTGCGACGTCGATCGAAGCTCATGCCCGGATCGGCAACGGGGCTTCCGGCAATGTCGGCCGGGACGCCATTGCCCATGCCGTCTTCATCGCCCCGGCGGCAGCTCCCGACAGCTTTCCGGACATCTCGGCCGTGCGCCAGCCGCTCGCCCTGGCGCACGGCCAGGAGCCGGAGACGATCAGGGAGGTGCGCGAGCTCGCCGGTGCCGCCATGCGCGCCGTGCAGTTCCGTGCGGTCACCGAATCCGACTGGGAGCAACGCGCGCTCGCCGTACCGGGGGTTGCCGACGCGAGGGCGACCTTCCGCTGGACCGGCAGCTGGCATACAATCTTCGTCGCCCTTCATCCCGTCGAACCGGCGGATCTCGTGGTCCTGCCGGGCGGCCGAGTCCGGCTCGCCAGAGGCTTCGCGAGCCGGACCAGGGCCGCGCTCGGCCGGGTGCGGCTCGCGGGATACGATCTCGTCCTGGACACCGCCACCTACGTGCCGCTGCGCCTCGCGATCCGGCTCTGCGTCGCCACCGGCCACTTCCGGGGCCAGGTGCTGGCCGCCGTTGCCGAGCGCCTGTCGAACCGGCGCCTCGCCGACGGCCGGGCCGGCTTCTTCCACGTCTCGAAGCTGCGCTTCGGCTCGGCAATTCGGCTCAGCCGGATCATCGCGGCGGTGCAGGAGCTGCCGGGCGTCGCCTCGCTCGAGGTCACCGCCTTCCATCGCTACTGGGGGCTGCCCAATGGCGAGCTCGAATCGGGCGCGCTGCCGCTCGGCTCGTTCGAGATCGCCCGGCTCGACAACGACCCGAGCCTGCCGGAGAACGGCGTGCTCGAGCTCGACGCGGTGGGCGGGCTCTGAGCATGGCCGGCCTGGACATCTGCCATTGCTGCGCGCCTCCCGTCGGTGCCACGCCCGTGCGCATCTGGAACCGCCCGGGACTGCCGTCGATCGAGGGGCGCGTCGGCAGCTTCGCGAGCTTCCGTTCGGCGATGCTGGCGGCCCTTGCCCGCGAGCGGCCGGAGCTCGCGACCCGGGCCAGGGACGACCATTCGATCACCCTGCTCGAGCTCTGGGCCGCCGTCGCCGACGTCCTTACGTTCTACCAGGAGCGGATCGCCAACGAGGTCTATCTGCGCACGGCGCCGCACCGCACGTCGGTGCGCATGCTGGCGGCCCTCCTCGACTACCAGCCACGGCCCGGGCTCTCGGCCGAGGCCGACCTCGCCTTCGCCCTGGATGAGGGGGCGGCGCTGACCATCGCCGCCGGGGTCAGGGTGATGAGCCTGCCCGGTGCCGGCGAGCAGCCGCAGACCTTCGAGACGCTCGACCCGTGCGACGGCCACGCCGCTCTCAATCGCCTCCGTGCGCGGCCGGTCCCAGTGCCGGACCGGCCGCTCGCTGCCGGGCGCGACCGGGGCATGCTGCTGGACGGCGGCCCCTCGATAGCGGCGGGCGACCGTCTGGCCTTCTGGACCGCCGGGGCACTCGAGGAGAAGCGCGTCGTCGCGGTCGTGCCGGAGGACGGGCTACGCCGGCTCGTCTGGTCGCCGCCGCTCGCCCAGGACCTGCCGCCAGCGCCGGCGGCGACCACGGGCGGGCAGGTCCATCGCATTCGCCGGAATCTCCGGTTCTTCGGCTGGGACGCGCCAAACAGCCACCCGGCCTACGATCCCGGCAAGTACAATGCCGCCACCAGGAAATGGAACCCGCCGCCGTCCTGGCGGACCGAGGACCTGACGGGCCGACTCGCGCTTCCCGAGGTCGCGGGACCCACCGACCCGTTCACCTGGCCACTGGACGGCAAGGT
>CAZGUW010000026.1:7705-28354 GCA_964528705.1 uncultured Geminicoccaceae bacterium | reverse complement strand
CCGCCGGCCGGTCGGCCAGCACCTTCGGCTCGCCGGTGGTGCGCATGGTGCCGGCCTCGGCGGCGGCGAGGTAGGGGGCGAGGAGCTGCAGGCCGTGGGTGGTGTGGCCCAGCAGGTCGGCCTCGACCAGCAGGCGCGCGGTCACCGCCGCCTTCTCGTCGTCGAACCCGGCCTTGCGGCACAAGGCCTCGGCGAAGCCGATCAGTGCGTCGGCGGTCCAGCGCTCGGCCGGCATGGCGTCCTCCCTTCCCTCTGTGGCCGCAGGCTTAACGCGGCATTCATCAATGCGTGCGATGCTCGGTCCGTTCGCCCCGCCCCGAGCCCGGACGGTCATGCAGATCAACGACCTCATCCAGCAGGCCCGCCGCCTGGCCCGGCAGAAGCAGCCGGCGGGGGTCAGCCTCGTGCATCTCGCCGCGTCGCCCTACATCATGGCGAACGCCGCCCGCTACCATTTTTTCCGCAACAGCATCGCCGAGCTCGCGGCGGCGCACGGCGCGGAGCTGCACGATCTGGGCGAGAGCCGGCTCTGCCTCGTGGCCGCCGACGCCGCCGATGCCACCAGCCGGGCGCTGCGCGGGCTGCTCGAGCTGGAGACCGAGGCCTGGAACGATGGCCGCTCGCTCGAGGACATCCTCGAAAGCTTCCGCCTGCCGGACGAGTACGTGGAGCTGCGCCAGCGGCTCGACCTGCTCGAGCACGCTCCCCGGCACGGCCTCGACGGCGACGTGCCGGCCGACGGCGCGGCACCGGAGGACCGCCTCGCCGGGCCGCTGACGCCGGCCCTCCTCGCCCGGATCGAGGACCGGCTCGACGGCATCGACCTCGCCCCCTTCGTCCGCCGTCAGGCGGTCTATCGCCGGGGTGAGGGTTGGGAGGTCGCCTATACCGAGCATTTCACCAGCCTCGACGGGCTCAAGGTGGCGCTCTTCCCCGAGGTCGAGCTGCGCCCCGACGAGCCGCTCTTCTTCGAGCTCTGCCGCCATCTCGATCGGCTGATGCTGCTGGCGCTCCTGTTGAACCGGCCCTGGCGGCAGCAGCGGATCGGCCTCAATCTCGGCCATGCCGCCTGGGCGACCGAGGAATACCGCCGGTTGCTCGGCTGCCTCGACGCCGCCGAGCGGGGCCGGCTGACGATCGAGCTGCACTGGATGGACGCGCTCCGCGACCAGGCGACGGGCGGTGCCGCCATGGCCGAGATGCGTGCCGCCGGCATCCGCATCGCCATCGACCGCATCGGCATCGAAAGCCTGCCTTTGCTCAATCTCGACCGGCTGGAGGCCGATCACCTCAAGCTCGTCTTCGACAAGCGCCGCCTGCCGCTGCTGCTCGAGCCGGACCATCTGGGCGCTTTGCGCCGCTGCCGCACCGACCGGGTGGTGCTCGCCCAGTGCGACGACCCCCTGTCCCTCGACCTCGGCCGGAAGCTCGGCATCACCCACTACCAGGGCTGGCTGATCGACCGGCTGGCCCGCGAGCCGGCGCCAGCGCGCAAGGTGGCCTGAGCCGGGCTCGACAGCGGCCGCCCGACCGCGCATGCTCCGGGCTTCGAGCCATGCGGGGAAGCGATCATGTGCGTGCCGGGATGCCGCGAGAAGGTGAGCCAGCAGCTGAGCCGGCGCCGGCTGGTCGGCGGTGCAGCCGCCGTGGCCTCCGCCGGCGCCGCCCTGGCGCCGCGGGCCCCGGCCTTCGCCCGGGGGCCGCGCAGCTTCACCCGCGTGATCGACCTCACCCACACCATGCCGGCCGATTTTCCCACCTATGACGGCCCGCCCGGCATCGAGCTCGAGCGTCTCGTGAGCTTTGCCGAGGACGGTTACAACATGTACCGCTGGCACATCGTCGAGCACACCGGGACCCACATGGACGCGCCGAGCCACTTCTCGGCCGACGGGGCCAGCGCCGACGAGATCCCGTTGCAGGACCTGGTCGTGCCGCTCGTCGTGATCGACATCGCCGAGCGCGCGGCCGCGGACCCCGACACCGAGCTGACCCCGGACGACATCCGGGCCTGGACCGCCCGGCACGGCGCTCTGCCCGATGGCTGCTGCGTCGCCATGCACTCGGGCTGGGACGCCCATGTGACGGGACAGCGCTTCCGCAATGCCGACGCGGACGGCGTCATGCACTTCCCGGGCTTCCACCCGGAGGCCACGGACCTCCTCCTCGAGGCGGGCAACGTCCTCGGTATCGCCGTCGACACGCTCTCGCTCGACCGCGGCAGCTCGACCGACTTCGCCACCCACTATGCCTGGCTCGGCAGCGGCCGCTGGGGTGTCGAATGCGTCGCCAACCTCGCGACGCTGCCGCCGGTCGGCGCCACGCTGGTCGTGGGCGCGCCCAAGATCCAGGGAGCGACCGGCGGCATCGGCCGGGTGATGGCCCTGGTCTGAGCTCCTGGCCCGCGGGCCGCCGCCGTCAGACGCCCGCGTCGTTGGCGTTCGGGAAGAAGAGCTGCTGGCCGTCGATCTTGTACTCGGCGATCGCCGCCTGACCCTCCTCCGAGATCAGCCAGTCGATGAAAGCCTGACCGTCCGCCGCCTTGACGTGCGGGTGCTTCGCCGGATTGACGAGGATGACGCCGTACTGGTTGAAGAGCTCCGCGTCGCCTTCGACCACGATCTCGAGCGGGCCGCGATTGCTGAAATTGAGCCAGGTGGCGCGGTCGGTCAGCGTGTAGGCGGGCAGCTCGGCCGAGGTGTTCAGCGTCGGCCCCATGCCGGAGCCGAGCTCCCGGTACCAGGCGCCGGAAGGCGCGATCCCGGCCTTCTCCCAGAACCGCAGCTCGGCCTTGTGCGTGCCGCTGTCGTCGCCGCGCGAGGCGAAGGTGGCGCCGGCATCGGCGATCGCGGTGAGCGCCTCGACGACATCGTCCCCGCCCTTGATGCCCGCCGGATCGTCGCCGGGCCCGACGATGACGAAGTCGTTGTACATCACCGGATGGCGCGCGACGCCGGCGCCGTCGGCGACGAACGCCTCCTCGGCCGCCCGGGCATGGACGAAGACGACGTCGGCGTCCCCCCGCCGGCCGGTCTCGAGCGCCTGCCCGGTGCCCTGGGCCACGACCCGCACCTCGATGCCGGTAGCCGCCTCGAACTGCGGCAGGATGTGGGCGAAGAGGCCGGACTGCTCGGTCGAGGTGGTCGAGGCCACGGTGATGAAACGCTCCTGAGCCAGCGCCGGCAGCGCCATGGCGCAGGCGGCAGCGAGGGCGACGAAGGCGAATGATCGACGATGCATGGAAAACCTCACCAGATGAGCTCGCCCGCGACGAAGGCACGGGCCTCCGGCGAGCGCGGGTTGGAGAAGAAGGCGGCGGCCGGACGGTGCTCGACCAGCCGACCGCGATGCAGGAAGACGACGTCGTCGGCGAAGCGGCGGGCCTGGCCGAGGTCGTGGGTGACCATCACGAGCTTCACCCCGTCACGCGCGATGATCTGGAGCAGAAGCTCGATACGGGCCGTGGCCGCCGGATCGAGGGCTGCGGTCGGTTCGTCGAGGAAGAGCACCTCGGGCTCGAGCGCTGCGGCCCGGGCCAGCGCCAGCACCTGCTGCTCGCCGCCCGAGAGTGTCCGCGCCGGGCGCTCGGCAAGGTCGGCGAGGCCGAACCGCGCGAGCACCGCGCGCGCCCGTTCCCGCCGCTCGTGCCAGCCATGGCCGGCCAGCGCCAGGCCGTGCAGCACGTTGGCCCGGGCCGACCGCCGCAGCATCACCGGCCGCTGGAAGAGGAGAGCGTGGCGCCCGGCCCCGCCATCGCTGCCGGCCCAGACCACCTGGCCCTTGGTCGGGCGCAGGAGGCCGTGGCAGAGCCGGAGGAAGATGCTCTTGCCGGCACCATTCGGCCCGAGCACCACCGTCCGCCCGCCCGCCTCCAGCACCAGGTCGACATCGTCGAGCAACGGCTTGCCGCCAACGGCGAAACCGAGGCCCTGCAGCCGCAAGGGCAGGATGGAGGCCGGCCCCGAGCGGCCCGAGGCACCGGCACCGTCCAGCGGCGTGAGCCTCGCCAGGACGGCGCTCATGCCACGGTCGCTCCCTCGCGATCGAGACGGGCAAGGAGATAGGCCAGAGCGTTCAGGGTGACGGTCAGGCCGAGCAGGATGAGGCCGAGCGCCAGCGCCAGCACGAGCGCGCCGCGGCTGGTCTCGAGGGCGATCGCGGTGGTCATCGTGCGGGTGTGGCCGGCGATGTTGCCGCCGACGATCAGCACCGCCCCCACCTCGGCGCTGGCCCGGCCGAAGCCGGCGAGGAGCGCCGTGATCAGGCTGAAGCGGCCGTCCCAGAGCAGCGTCGGCACGGCCCGGAGCGACGAGGAGCCGAGCGAGCGGAGCTGCTCGGCATACTCGCCCCAGAGATCCTGGATCACCTGCCGCGTCAGCGAGACGACGATCGGCAGGATCAGCACCGTCTGCGCCACGATCATCGCGGTCGGCGTGAACAGGATGCCGAGCGCGCCGAGCGGGCCGGAGCGCGACAGCATGAGATAGATGACGAGTCCCGCCACGACCGGCGGCAGGCCCATGAGCGCGTTGGCCAGGACGACGACGAGGCCGCGTCCGGGGAAACGGGCCAGCGCCAGCGTCGCGCCGAGTGGCAGGCCGATCAGGGCGGCCAGGGCCAGGGCCGTCAGCGTGACGCGCAGCGACAGGAGCACGATCTCGACGAGCACCGGATCGGCCGCACCGATGAGCTCCAGTGCGAGAGCAAACGCGCTCGTTTCTGCCATGTCGTTTCCCTCGATTGCGCTGAAGGATGGACAGGACCGCGGATTTCGACAACCATGGAATTGTTGCGGTACGTTGCAGGATTTTGCGATGATGAAGCTGCTCACCACCGCCGAATGCGCGGCCTATCTGCGGCTGAAGGAGCGCAGCCTCTACGAGCTTGCGGCGCGGCGGCAGATCCCCTGCACGCGTGCCACCGGCAAGCTATTGTTCCCGCTGCACCTGCTCGATCGCTGGCTGGAGGCGCGCACCGAGGGCAGCCCCGATCCGGGCATCGCGGCGCCGCTGATCTACGCCGGCTCCAGCGACCCGCTGCTGGACTGGGCCTTGCGCGAATCCGGCAGCGGTCTCGCCGTGCTCGCAGCCGGCAGCCTTGCCGGGCTGGGCCAGCTCGCCGCTGGCGCCGCCCGCCTGGCCGGGCTGCATCTGCCACCCCTCGTTGCGGCCGATGCGCCGATCGCCGACGAAGGCAGTGCCGCCGTCGACCCGGCCTCGTCCGGCAACGTCGCAGCGCTGCGCGCCACCCTGCCCTTTGGTGATGTGGTCGCCATCCGCTGGGCCGTGCGGCGCCAGGGCCTCCTGGTCGCCCCCGGCAATCCGCGGGGCCTCGAGCGGGTCACGGACCTGCTGCAGCCGGGCCTGCGCTGCGCCATGCGGCCGCCGGACAGCGGCAGCGGCGTCCTGCTTGGCCGGCTGCTCGAGGCCGCGGGTGCCGAGGCGGTGCCTGCGGACCCGAAGCTGCTGGCGCGGACCGAGGCCGATCTTGCCGCCCTGGTCGCCGACGGCCGGGCCGATTGCGGCCTCGGCATCGAGGCCGTCGCCCGCCGCTTCGGCACGGGCTTCGTGCCACTCGGCACCGAGGCCTTCGATCTCGTCATGCGCCGCCGCGACTATTTCGAGCCGCCGCTCCAACGACTCCTCGCGTTCGCGCGCTCGACCGCCTTCGCGGCGGAAGCGGAGCGTCTCGGCGGCTACGACCTGGAGTCGGCCGGCCTGGTGGCCTGGAACGGCTGATTCGGGCCGCTCGTCGCGGGCCGGCGCTGGCCAAGAAGGCAGCTTGCGTGTATCGCCAGCGGCGTCAGACAATCATGAGGTGAAAGGTCGGGTTGATGCGCCAGATCGTTCTGTTGGTGCTGGCGTTGGCCGGCATGCTGATCGCCTCACCGACGAACATCGTCCACGCCCAGAGCGATGCACCGCCACCCGGGGTGATCGAGCTGCAGCGCCTCCTCGCCGAGCCGGATGTGCAGGAGTGGCTGCGCGAGGCGGTGCCCGCGGCCGCGGCAACCCCGGCGCCGGGCGAATCCCAGTCCCTCGTCGCCGAGGAAGAGGCGTTCGTCGAAGAGGCCCTGCAGCGCTGGTCCGAGCACCGCACCACCATCGCCAATGCCCTGCCGCAACTGCCGGGTGCCGTCGCCGCCGCCTTCGGCCGCCTTTCCGCCGAGGCGGCCGACCGGGGAACGCTGCTGGTCCTGCTGCTGGTCGCCATCTTCGTCGGCGCCGGGCTCGTCGCGGAATGGGTCTTCAGCCGGGTGACCCGCCCGCTGCGCCGCAGCGTGCTGACAGCAGGCGAGGAGACGATCAAGGCCCGGCTGCAAAAGCTGGCGCTGCGCCTGGCCCTGGTGCTCGGCACGGTGCTGGTCTTCGCCGTCGCCAGCCTTGGCGCCTTCCTCCTGCTCGAGTTGCCACCGCTCCTGCGTCAGGTCGCCGGTCGGTTCCTCTTCGCGATCATCCTCTTCCGCCTGATCTTCTACCTCTGCCGCCTGGTGCTGGCACCGACCGCCCCGCGGTTGCGCGTCATGCCGATCGACGATGCCTCGGCAGCCTTCTGGTTCCACCGGCTCACGCTCCTTGCCGGCGTCTACATGTTCGGCTGGGCGGCCGCGACCAGCCTCCGAATCCTCGGCGCCGGGCACCCCTACTCGCTCATCATCGGCTACCTCTTCGGTCTGGCGCTCTTCGCCATCACCGTCGCGACGATCTGGCAGCGCCGCGCCCGTCTGGCGCGATCGGGGCTCGGCACGCGCACCTTCGCGGCCATCGCCTGGACCGTGATCGCCGCTGTCGTCTTCTTGCTCTGGGTCGGTGGCGCGCAGCGGCTGATGTGGCTCATGCTCGTGGCGTCCCTGCTGCCGATGGCGATCTACGTCACCAATCAGTCGGTCAACAATCTGCTGCGTCCGGTCGCGAAACGCACCATCGCCGAACCGGCTGCCGGCGCCGAGGCCGGCACGGAAGCCGAAGCCGTGCTGGAGGAGCC
Organism: uncultured Geminicoccaceae bacterium; assembly: GCA_964528705.1. Lineage (GTDB taxonomy): Bacteria > Pseudomonadota > Alphaproteobacteria > Geminicoccales > Geminicoccaceae > SLRI01. The sequence goes on along the minus strand of CAZGUW010000026.1, from coordinate 21,370 downwards.
GGAATCCGAACCCGCCCCTACTGCGGGACCGCCCAGCGTCCTCGCCGCGGCGATCGAGCGCGGCGCGCGTGCGCTCCTGATCGCCGGCGCCGCCTGGCTGCTGCTCTGGGCCTGGGACCTCGATCTCGCCGAGCTGATGCGCGGCGAGGGTGATATGGCGCCCGTTGCCCGCGCCCTGCTCAACATTGCCCTCATCGTCATCGGCTTCGACTTCATCTGGCACCTCGCCAAGACGGCGATCGACCGCTACATCCGCGAGGCGGCGGAGACGGCACCAGCCGACGCCGACGAGGCGCGCCGCCGTGCCCGCCTGCGCACGCTCCTGCCGATCGCGAGGACGGCGCTCCTGGCGGTCCTCGCCGTCACTGGTGTCCTCATGATCCTCTCGGCGCTGGGTGTGCAGATCGCCCCGCTCATCGCCGGTGCCGGCGTGGTCGGCATCGCCGTCGGCTTCGGCTCGCAGACGCTGGTCACTGACATCATGTCCGGCGTCTTCTACCTGCTGGACGATGCGTTCCGGGTCGGCGAGTACATCGTCGCCGGCAGCTACAAGGGTACGGTGGAGAGCTTCTCCTTGCGCTCGATCAAGCTTCGCCACCACCGCGGCCCGCTCTACACGATACCGTTCAATGCCCTGGGGGCGGTGCAGAACATGAGCCGCGACTGGGTGATCGACAAGCTGACCTTCACCGTGCCCTTCGGCAGCGACGTCTCCAAGATCAAGAAGGTCGTCAAGGAGGTGAGCAAGGAGCTGCTCGCCGATCCCGAGCTCGGGCCGTCCTTCATCGAGCCGTTGAAGTCACAGGGTGCCGACGCTATCGTCGACCATGGCATCGTCATCCGCGTCAAGTTCACGGCCATTCCCGGGCAGCAGTTCCCGATCCGCCGACGGGCCAACGCACTCATCCAGAAGGCATTCGCGGACAACGGCATCGAGTTCGCGTTCCCGATCGTCCGTGTGGCCGGCGCGGATCATGACGAGAGCGCCGGTGCCGCCTCGGCGGTGGTTCGCGCCCAGGCCGCCAACGCAGCGAGTTAGGTCGAATTGACCATGAAAGGAGCCAAGGTGCTCAGACCAGTCCTGCTGATCGCCGGCCTAACGCTGGCCATGGCTCCAGCCGCCGCCCAGGAGCAGCCGGCAGCCCCCCCGCCTGCCGTCACCGTGGTCGCGGTCGAATCGAGCGACATCACACCCTCCGTCTCGTTCACCGGGCGCATCGTGGCGATCGACAAGGTCGACCTCATTGCCCGGGTCGACGGGTTCCTCGAGGCGCGGCCGTTCACCGAGGGCGACATGGTGGAGAAGGGCAACCTGCTCTTCGCCATCGAGAAGGGTCCCTACGAGGCACGTCTTGGCGAGGTCGATGCCTCGATCGCCGCCGCCCAGGCATCCTTGAAGCTCGCCCAGATCGAGGTCGACCGCCAGACCACCCTGGTCGCACGACAGGCTGCCGCGCAGGCCGTGCTCGACCAGGTGACGGCCCAGGCCGATCAGGCCCGGGCCGCCCTGCAGAGCGCCGAGGCCACGCGGGCCGATGCCGAGCTCAATCTCGGTTATACCGACATCGTCGCGCCGTTCACCGGCCGGATCGGCCTGGCATCGGTGTCGGTCGGCGCCTATGTCGGCCCGAACAGCGGCTCGCTCGCGACGATCGTCAGCCAGGATCCGATGTACGTGACCTTTCCGGTCACCCAGCGCCAATTGCTGAATTTCCGTGAGAGCGCCGCGGGCGGCGACACCTCGACGATCGCCGTCAAGGTCCGCCTCGCCGACGGCAGGCTCTACGACCAGGTCGGCACGATCGATTTCGTCGACGTCGTGGTCGACACGGGCACGGACTCGATCACCGTGCGCGCCGTCATTCCCAATCCCGATTCGCTTCTGATCGACCAGCAGCTCGTGACCGCCGTCGTCCAAACGGCCGCCCCGCAGACGGCGCTCCTCGTGCCGCAGCAGGCCGTGCTCTCCGACCAGGGCGGCCGCTTCGTCCTGGTTGTCGACGCCGACAACAAGGTCGAGCAGCGGCCGATCCAGGTCGGGCAGACGCAGGGCGCCAGCTATGTGGTCGCCAACGGCCTCGAAGAGGGCGATCAGGTAATTACGGACGGCATTCAGCGCGTCCGGCCCGGGATGGTGGTCGACCCTGGGCCGCCCCCCGACGCCGCTCCGGAGCCGGTGGCCAGCCCCGACAGCGGATCCTGAGCCCATGATCTCCGCCGTCTTCGTCGACCGGCCCCGGCTCGCGATGGTCATATCGATCGTCATCACGCTGGCGGGCCTCATCGCCATGCTGGCGATTCCGACCGCCCAGTTCCCGGACATCGTGCCACCCCAGGTCTCAGTGACGACGACCTATCCAGGCGCCGGCTCGGACGTCGTCGAGGCGACCGTCGGCCAGCCAATCGAGGCCAAGGTCGTCGGTGTGGAGAACATGCTCTACATGAAGTCGACCAGTGGCAGCGACGGCAGCTACACGCTGACCGTCAGCTTCGCGGTCGGCAGCGACGCGGACATCAACACCGTCAACGTCCAGAATCGCGTCGCCCAGGCGCTTTCCCAGTTGCCGCAGGAGGTGCAGCGGCAGGGCGTCACGACGAAGAAGAAATCGTCGGCCTTCCTGCAGATGGTGAGCCTCTACTCGCCCGATCAGAGTCGCGACGTCCTCTTCCTCTCCAACTACGCCACCATCAACATCATCGACCAGATCAAGCGCATCCCGGGCGTCGGCGACGCCTATCTCTTCGGCGGCCTTGACTACGCCATGCGCATCTGGCTCGACGACCAGCGGCTGACCGCGCTCGGCCTGACCCCGAGTGACGTGACCAAGGCGATCCAGGCGCAGAACGTCCAGGCCGCGGTCGGCCGGATCGGCGCGCAGCCGATGGCCGATGCCGAGCTGCAGATCAACCTCACCACCAAGGGCCGGCTGACCGACGTCGACGAGTTCTCGAACATCGTCATCCGGGCCAATCCGGACGGGTCGTATGTCCGCGTGCGCGACGTGGCCGAGGTCGAGCTCGGTGCCAAGAGCAGTGACGTCGCCGCCCGCTTCAACGGCGGCGACGGTGCGGTCATCGCCATCCAGCAGCTGCCGGGCTCGAACGCCATCGAGGCCGCCGCCGGCGTCCGCGAGGTGCTCGAGGAGCTCAAGACGCGGTTCCCGGCCGGCGTCGACTATTCCATCCCCTACGACACGACCTTGTTCGTGCAGGCCAGCATCGAGGAGGTGATCCACACCCTCGTCGAGGCCTTCGTGCTGGTCATCATCGTCGTCTTCCTGTTCCTCGGCAATTTCCGGGCGACGCTGATCCCGCTGATCGCCGTACCGGTCTCGCTGATCGGCACCTTCGCCGTCATGCTGGCGCTCGGCTTCTCCGCCAATACCGTCTCGCTGCTCGCCCTCGTGCTGGCGATCGGCATCGTCGTCGACGACGCCATCGTCGTCGTCGAGGCGGTCGAGGCGAAGCTGGAGACCAAGCCCGAGCTCTCGGTCGCCGATGCAACGAAGGAGGCGATGGGCGAGATCACGGGGCCGATCATCGCCATCACGCTGGTCCTGCTCTCGGTCTTCGTGCCGGTCGCCTTCATCCCCGGCATCTCCGGCCAGCTCTACCAGCAGTTCGCCGTTGCCGTGTCGGTGTCGATGGTGATCTCGGCGATCAATGCGCTGTCGCTCTCGCCGGCACTCTGCGCGGTCTTCCTCAGCCACCATCACGGCCCCAAGCGCGGGCCCATGCGCTACGTCATGGCGGCGATCGACAAGACCCGCGACGGTTATGCCAGCATCGTCAGCCGCCTCGTCCGCGTCGCCATCGTCAGCCTCGTTTTGCTCGGCGGCTTCATGGCCGGCACCGGCTGGCTCGCCGGTGTCGTGCCGACCGGCTTCCTGCCGGACGAGGACCAGGGCGCACTCTTCATCGAGATGCAGCTGCCCGCGGGCGCCTCGCTCAACCGTACCATCGCCGCCTCGCGGAAGATCGAGGACGTCGTGCGGGACAAGCCCGGCGTGGCGGACGTCACCGTGGTCAATGGCTACAGTTTCATCGACGGTCTCGCCAAGTCCAACTCGGCCTTCCTCGTCCTGACGCTCGCCGATTTCGCCGAGCGCACCGAGCCGGAGATGCGGGTCGACCACCTCCTGCCCGACCTGCGGCGCGAATTCGCCGGCTTCCGCGAGGCGCTGGTCATTCCCTTCAACCTGCCGCCGATCATCGGCCTCGGCACCGGCGCCGGGTTCGAATTCCAGCTGCAGGACCTGCAGGGCGGCAGCTCGGCCGATCTCGCCTCGGTCACCCGCGGCCTGATCGTCGCCGCCAACCAGGATGACCGGCTGACGGGCGTCTACACCACCTTCTCCGCCGCCACGCCGCAGATCTATCTCGATATCGACCGTGAGCGGGTGCAGACCCTCGGCATCAACGTCAGCGACGTCTTCAACGCCCTGCAGTCGACGCTGGGCGGCTACTACGTCAACGACTTCAACCTCTTCGGCCGGACCTGGCAGGTCCTCGTCCAGGGCCGGGAGCAGGACCGTGCGGTGGTCGACGACATCTACCGCATCCACGTCCGCAACGATGCCGGCCAGATGGTGCCGGTGCGCGCCTTCGCCGAGCCGGAGCTGACGCTCGGGCCGCAGTTCGTCACCCGCTACAACAACTTTCGCAGCGTGACCGTGGCCGGCACGCCGTCCACGGGGCACAGCTCCGGCGAGGCGATCGCCGCCATGGAGGAGGTTGCCGCCGACACCCTGCCCGCCGGCTACGGCTACGAGTGGACCGGCACGGCGCTGCAGGAGATCGAAGCCGCCGGCCAGACGGGGACCATCCTCGGCCTTGCCATCCTCTTCGCCTATCTCTTCCTGGTCGCCCTCTACGAGAGCTGGATGATTCCGGTGCCGGTGCTGCTCTCGGTCACGGTGGGCCTCTTTGCCGCCATGCTCGGCCTCCTGCTGTTCGGCCTCGACAACAACATCTACGCCCAGATCGGCATCGTCGTGCTGATCGCCCTCGCCGCCAAGAACGGCATCCTGATCATCGAGTTCGCCAAGATGCGACGCGAGCAGGGCCATCCCATTGGCGAGGCGGCGGTGATGGGTGCCCGCGAGCGCTTCCGCGCCGTGATGATGACCAGCTTCGCCTTCATTGCCGGCCTCTTTCCCCTGGTCGTCGCCACCGGGGCCGGCGAGCTCAGCCGGCGCGGCGTCGGCACCTCCGTCTTCGCCGGCATGATCGGTGCCTCGGTGGTAGGCATCTTCATGATCCCGACCCTCTATGTCTGCTTCGAGTGGGTGCGCGAGAACAGCACGCGGCTCATTCCATGGCGCCGCAAGCCGGCGGCGGAGGTCCCCAAGCCGGCGGAGTAGCTCGTTGCCCGACCCGCACTCTCTCGTCCCGCCCGACCGCCTGCGCCAACTCGCCCGACGCCGGGACATGCCGGGGCTGGTCTTTCTCGGTCTGCATCTCGCGGTGCTCGGGCTGACCGGCACCGTTGTCGTGCTGACGCTCCACAGCGGGTGGCTGTGGCCGGCCATGGTCGCCCACGGCATCGTCATCGTGCATCTCTTCGCCCCGTTCCACGAAACGGCGCATTCCAGCGCCTTCCGCAGCCGCCGGCTGAACTCGGCGGTCTTCTGGGCCACCGGGCTCGTGCTGGGCCTGCCGCCGACCTTCTTTCGCCTCGAGCATGCGGCGCATCACGCCCATACCTCCGATCCTGCCAGGGACCCGGAGATGGTGGCAGCGACCGGCAGCGTTGCGGGCTATTTCTGGTATGCGACCGCCCTGCCCTATTTCGGGGCGCTCTTCTCCTCGCTCTTCCGTCATCCGCTTGGTGCGTTCACCGACGTCGAGCAGGCCTTCATTCCGGCGAGCCAGCGCGCCCGCGTGCAGCGCGAAGCGATCTGGATGTGGGGCGTCTATGCGGTGGTCGCCTCAGCTTCGATCGCCACCGGCTCGACCCTGGCGCTGACCCTCTGGCTGGTGCCGCGGGTCCTCGGCGAGCCCTTCATGCGGATCATCCGCATGAGCGAGCATGGCGCTTGCCCGCTGGTGCCCGACATGCTGATCAACACCCGCACCGTGCTGACCCTCCGGCCGATCCAGTGGCTGAACTGGAACATGGCGTTCCATGCCGAGCACCACGCCATCCCGGCCGTGCCGTTCCACGCCCTGCCGGCCTTGCATGAGAATCTCGGGCCGCATCTGGCCGAGCTCGAACCGGGCTATGGGCGCACGCAATGCGTCATCCTGAAGGCTGCCCGCTCTGGCGGAGAGGCGAAACGGGCCGCCGCCTGAAGCGTTGACGACAGCAGGATGGAGCGTCGAAGGAGAGGAAAGCCATGCGCAAGGTCGATGTCGCGGTCATCGGCGCCGGAACGGCCGGGCTCAACGCACGGAGCGAAGTGGTCAAGGGCGGCGGCAGCGCGCTCCTGATCGAACACGGCCCCTACGGCACCACCTGCGCCCGCGTCGGCTGCATGCCGTCCAAGCTCCTGGTTGCCGCCGCCGAGCGCGCCCGGGCCGTTCGCGATGCGCCGACGTTCGGCCTGCAGGCGGTGGGCGGGCTCGAGATCGACGGACCGGCGGTGATGGCGCGCGTGCAGCGGGAACGCGACCGCTTCGCCGGCGGCATGGTCCGTTCGACCGAGGCCCTGCCGGAGGAAGAGCGCCTGCGGGGCCATGCCCGCTTCGTCGGCCCGACGAGCCTGGAAGTCGAGGGCGAACGAATCGAGGCAGGGGCCGTGGTGATCGCCGCCGGCAGTTCGCCCTGGCTGCCGCCGCCCTTCGATGATCTGGCCGACCGTGTCCTGACCAGCGACACGATCTTCGAGCTCGACGACCTCCCGGCGAGCCTCGCGGTCATCGGCACCGGCGTGATCGCACTCGAGCTCGGCCAGGCCATGGCGCAGCTCGGCGTCGCCGTGGCCTTCTTCAACCCCTTCGCCGATCTCGGACCGTTCTCGGATCCGGAACTCCAGGAAGCCGCGCGGGATACGCTCGGTGGAGAGCTGGAGCTGCATCTCGAAGCCGAGATCGATGACGTTGAAACGGACACTGCCGGGTTCACCCTGCACTGGCGGGCGGCCGACGGCACCAGCCATGAACGCCGCTTCGCGCAGGTACTCGTCGCGGCCGGTCGGCGGCCGAATCTGAAGGGGCTGGACCTCGCCGCCACCGGCCTCACCCTCGATGACAAGGGCCGCCCCGAGTGGAATTCGGAGACCACGCAATGCGGCGACCTGCCGATCTTCATGGCGGGCGATGTCACCGGCGGCAGCGGGCTCCTGCACGAGGCCGCCGACGAGGGGCGGATTGCCGGCGCCAACGCCCTGCTCTATCCGAAGGTCGAACCACACCAGCGCCGAACGACGCTCGCCATCGCCTTCACCGATCCGCAAATGGCCATCGTCGGGCGGCGCTTCGCCGATCTGGACCGGAGTGCGGTGGCGGTCGGGGCCGTGTCCTATGCCGACCAGGGCCGGGCGCGCGTGATGGCCGAGGACCGCGGACTGGTGCGCCTCTACGCCAGGCGCGGCTGCGGCACGCTCCTCGGTGCCGAGATGCTGGGCCCCAGGGTCGAGCACATGGCGCATCTCCTCGCCTGGTCCTGCCAGCAGGAGCTCAGCGTGCCGCGCCTGCTGGAGATGCCCTTCTACCATCCGGTGCTCGAGGAGGGCCTGAGGACGGCGCTCCGGGCTCTGGCGAAGGAGCTGGCACTGGTGAGCGACCGGCGGTGCGAGGATGCGGCCGACAAGCCGGGCTGTTGACTGTTGTTCAGGCAGAGGCGAAGGCGCGGCGGTTCTGCGTGCCCCAGTGGGCGGCGCCGCGCCAGTACTGCCAGTGGCCCTGGATCCGCCACAGATTGGCGAGCTGCCGGTAGCCGAAGTTCTCGATGATGGCGGCAATGGTGAGCACGACGAGGTCCCTGGCCCGTGGCAGGCGGCGGCGCTCGAATTCCTCGAGCACGAGGGACGAGACGGAGATGAAGACGCCGAAGGCGAAGGTGAGCGCCAGATAGGCGAGGAAGAACTGGGTGTTGATGGTCCCCGCGAGCCAGAAGAAGGGCAGCAGCAGGTAGCCCAGCACCTCGACGAGGGGTGTGACCACGTCGAGCAGGAGGATGTGGCCGAGCCCCAGCCGGCCGACCCGGCCATAGGTGCGGCCGACCAGCATGTCCTTGTGGCGGAAGAAGGTTTCGAGAGCACCACGCTGCCAGCGCTGCCGCTGGCGTGCCAGCTCGCCGAGACGCTCGGGCACCTGGGTCCAGCAGACGGGCTCCGGCACGAACTCGATCCGATAGTCGCGGCCGGCGTTGCACATCCGCCGATGCAGGCGCACCACGAGCTCGAGGTCCTCGCCGACGGTCTTCGTGCTGTAGCCACCGAGCTCGATGACCACGTCGCGGCGAAAGAGTCCGAAGGCGCCCGAGACGATCATTAGGCAGCCGATGCGCCCCCAGGCAAGCCTCGCCATCATGAAGGCGCGCAGATATTCGACCGTCTGCAGGAGCGGCAGGAGACGACGCGGCAGGGCCACGTTGCGCACCCGGCCGGCCCGCACACCGCAGCCATTGGCGATCCGCACCGTGCCGCCGACCGCAACCACCCGCTCGGGGTCCTCGACGAAGGGCTGGACCACGCGGAGCAGGCCATCGGCCTCGATCAGGCTGTCGGCGTCGACCGCGCAGAAGAGCTCGGTCGTCACCTGTCCGAGCCCGGCATTCAGGGCGTCGGCCTTGCCGCTGTTGACCTTGTCGAGCACGACCAGGTTGGCGTGGCGAGTCGACCGGTAGAGCCCCCTGGCGGGCGCGTGCGGCAGGGCCGATACGCGCTCGAGCGGGGCCGGCTCGAGCGCGAAGGCGCGCACGAGCACGTCCAGCGTCGCATCGGTCGAGCCGTCGTTCACCACCACCACCCGAAAGTCCGGATACTCGAGCGCCAGGAGCGAGCGGAGCGAGTCGGCGATCGTTTCGGCCTCGTTGAAGGCCGGCACGATGACGCTGACCGGCGGCGCGCCGTCGACCAGGCCGTTCCAGAGTGCTCGGCTCTGATGCACGCGCGGCCGGCCGAGCATCACCGAAACCGCGGTCAGGAGGAGAACGAGATAGAGCAGGTTCTGCGACATGCTGACGACGATGACGAGTACGGCCGTCGTCTGGGCGAGGAAGTCGAAGAAGGGCGGGAACGGGATCATGCCGGGGCGGCTCCATCGGCGGTGGCGGGCCTGAGACGGGCGAGGAGCCGCTGGGCGGCGGCGGCAATGTCGGCGACCGGATCCCCTGCGAGGGCCGAGATCAGCTCGGCATCGCGCGACCGGCCGCGTCGCTCCAGCACACCGAGCGCGGCGCGGCGGGATTCCGCTTCCGTGGCCAAACCGAGGGCCCGGGCACAGCGCAGCACCGCCGGATGATTGAGGCGGTCGAGCGTGGCCAGTGTCGTCCGGTCGACAGTGGCATCGTGCCGGCCCAGCAGGGCCTCGATCTCGCTGGCGGCTGCCGTGTGGCCGGCATCGCCCAGCGCCTCGAGCAGTCGGACCAGAAGGGCCGTGTCGACGTCGGCACGAGCGAGGCAGGCAACGACCGTCGCAGGTGCACTGGCGGCCAGCCGGTGCCAGAACCGTGCGGCATGTCGACTACGCGACGCGGGATCGACGAGCAGCCGTTCGACCAGCCAGGCGGCGAGGTCGGCATCCTGGGCCAGGGCCTCCGCGGCAGCCAGTCGATAGCGGGCGTCGCCCCGCTCGAGCATGCTGGTGAGGGCACCCCGTGCCTTTGGCGTGCCGAGCAGGCCGAGACAGCGCACGGCGTCCAGCCGGCGCAGCGTGGTGGCCGAGCGCAGCCGGCGGAGCCAGTAGCGCTCAATGCCCGCGCCGACCGCGAAGGCGGCGAGCCTCACCCTGGCGTCACCGCGGACGATCTGGGCGAGCTCGTCGACGAGCCGTGCCGTTTCAGCCAGCGGCAGGCCGGCCGGCGCCGCCAGCAGGTCGGCCGAAGGCCGGTTGAGGTGGGCGAGCAGAGCCTTGCGCAATCCCTCGCGAGCCGGCCGGTGGCGTGCCACCGCCCACTCCTCGAACAGCCGGCGCAACACGAGGCCGGCGCTCAGGACAAGCCCGATGGCGACCAGCGCCAGCGTGGCCTGCCAGATCAGCCGCATCAGGAAGTCGAGGGAACCGAGGCCGAGCATCAGAAGCGCACCCGAAAGCCGAGAACGGCCGTGGTCTGCCGGACACCATTGTCGCGATCCTCGAGCGCCAGGCTCAGGACCATGCCGAACCGGTCCGTGAGCCAGTGGTCCAACCCGACGAAATAGCTATCGGTGGTGCCCATGCCCTGGGTGCTGTTGTCGTAGGACTGGCCGAAGCCACCGAACGCCCGGGTATCCGGCGTAAGCTGCCAGTCGAGCCGGAGCCCGTAGTTCGGATCGAAGCTGCCGCTGGTACCGAAGCTGCCGCCCGCCTTGGCGGTGACCCAGACACGGCCTTCCCAACCATACTGCACGAGCCCGACATCGAATCCCTGGACCATGCCGTCCTCGTACTCGGCGAGCGACAGCTCGAAGAAGCCGACGCCGACGCCCAGCCGGCCGACCCGGCCCGTCAGATCGAAGAGCTCGCGATCGAGCCCGCCACGCAGCTTCCACGACGGCAGGAAGTCAGCGGCAGGCGTGACCGCGGCACCGAGAAAGTAGCCGCTTCGCTCGTCCAACCGCCCGTTCCAGACGACTGCCGCCTGGATGTCGGTGCTGCCATAGCGATTGGCCACAGCGAGGCCCCCGGTGAGCTGGCGCGAATCGTCGATGCGCCAGGCGAGGCTGATTCCGCCTTCGCGCCAGTCGTCGCTGTCGTCGTTGAAGCGACTGAACGAAAGATCCGTCGAGAGCTCGAAGCGGCGCTGATCCGAGACCAGGGCGTCGATTCGCTCACGCGCCACGGGTGCCGTCTCCGGCACGACCAGTGCGCGTTCGTAATTGAGCTGCGCAACGTTGATCACACCTTCGCTCCGGGCCACGTCGCCAAGTCCGAGCCAGGCGTCGCCCGAGCCGGGTTCCAGCACTGCGGCGCGGGCGAAGGCGTCCCTCGCCAGCTCATGCTCTTCGGCAGCGAGCGCCGTCCGACCAAGCAGGAGCTGGGCGTCGTGACGGGCCACCTCGGGCGTCACCACCGGCCGCAGCACCGCCAGCGCCGCCCCGTGCCGCTCGGCATAGCCGTGCACCCGGGCCTGCATCAGCCGGATGTCGAGATAGTCCGGCGCCAGCCTCGCCGCCTCCGCCAGCGTCTCGAGCGCGCTGCGGTCTTCACCGAGAAAGGCCAGGATCTGCCCCTTGATCAAGAGCAGGTCGGCGTCGTCGGGCGCCTTGGCCAGAAGGGCGTCCACCACTTCCAGCGCCTGCACGAACTCGCCATCGGCGCGCAGCTGCAACAGCGTCTCGCGACTGACGCTGGGAACCGCACCGTTGACCGGCGCAGTGACGAGCGGCGACAGCAGCAGGCTGCCGAGCAGGATCAGTGCCGGCCAGCCGGACCTCCAGGGACGGCGCGAAGCGACCATCATGCGGGGACGCGCAGCGCCTTCTGGATGCGCATCGCCAGCTCCTCCGGCATGAACGGCTTGACCAGATAGTCGCTGGCCCCCTCGGCCAGGCCACCGACCACGTCGCGTTCCTGCTTGCGGGCGCTGAGCATGATGACCGGCATATCGAGGCCTGCCTCCTGCCGCAGGCGGCGAAGGACATCGAGGCCGTCGGCCCCCGGCATCATGCCGTCGAGCACCATCACGTCCGGCCGCTCGCGGACGGCGATCTCGAACGCATCGGCGCCGTCCTCGGCCGTCAGCACCGTGTGTCCGTGCCCCTCGAGGGTAAAAGTCACGAGCTCGACCAGAAGCTCGTCGTCATCGACGACCAGAACTTGCGCCATGCTTGCCTCCAACCAGGAATCGGCCCGAGGCACGTCGATGACGCCCAGTGGCCGGTGCTCACGGCCAGGGATTAGAGGCTATTAAGGTTAACGGGCGGCTAACGGCCGCCCCGGCTCACCCCGGGGCCGGCGCGCGCAGACCCCAGTGACCACGCTCCCACGAACGCCCGGCAGCGGCCAGCGGCAGGAGGCGCTCGACCTGATGCTGGAGGACCGCCATGGCCCGACGCGGATCGTGCGGCAGGCTGGTGACTGCCAGCGGGGAACCGTAGGAAAGCCGGAACGTCCGGCCGCGCTTGTTGAGCAGCTCGCGAAACAGCGTGACATCACGCAATTCCCGGCCGAGCTGCGACAGGAGATAAAAGGCCGGCGAGTTGGCGGCGCAAATGTGCAGGGGCACGATCGGCAGGGCATGGCGTCGGGCGATCGACAGTACGGACGGCAGCCACGTCCGCTCGCGCAACCCGCGCCAGCTGAGATAGGCGAGCCGCCCCGAGGGGAAGACGACGAGGACCCGCCCCCGAGAAATGGAATCCTCGATCAGCCTGAGCACCTGACGCGACGCCGCTCGGCTGCACTTCTCCGGATTGAGCTCGATCGGGATCATCACATCGGCGAGGCCCGGTGCGACCCTGAGCGCGTCACCATTGACCAGAAAACGCACATCCGGGCGGCGCCGCTTGATGCTGTCCCAGACGGCGATGCCGTCCGCAAGGCCAGTCGGGTGATTGGCGACCACGATCGTCGCACCATGCGCCGGCAGCAGGCTTCGGCCCGTGTCCATTACCTGCAGCGCCAGCTCGGCGCTGAGCAGATCCAGGATGGCGCCGCCGGAGAGGCCGCGCACCCGGTCGGCCATCGCCCGTGCTTCCGCATAGCGCAGCGGGCGCAGCAGGAACCTGGTGAAGGCTCGACTTGCCAAAGGGTGGGCCAGGAGATGCGGCGCCCGCTCGAGGATCAGCTGGTCGACGACATGCAGGCCAGCGGCCCGGGTCCCGATATCGGACATGAGATAGCTCCGTTGGCGCTATCCCGATCCCTTATCGCGGTTGTTCGACTCTTCCGTGGCAGCCCACATCAGGGCTGTCAGCCGCCTATGCCACGGCCGTCAGCAACGGCCGGCCGGCGAAATGGGCCCGCAGATTATCGACCACGAGCTGCGCCATGGCATCCCGGGTCTCGTCGGTCGCACTCGCATGGTGCGGCGTCAGCACGACGTTCTCCATGCTCAGGAGCGCCTCCGGCACACGCGGCTCGTCGGCAAAGACATCGAGCCCGGCGCCCCTGATCCGCCCCTCCTCGAGCGCCCTGATCAGGGCCGGCTCGTCGACCACCGAGCCGCGGGCTATGTTGACGAGCCAGCCCTGCGGGCCAAGTGCGTCGAGCACCGCCTCGTTGACGAGATGATGCGTCGCCGGGCCACCAGGACAGGCGAGAACCAGGATGTCGGCCCAACGGGCGAGCTCGACCGGTGTCGGGAAATAGGGCAGGTCGACGTCCCGTCGCTGGTTCCGGTTGTGGTAGCCGGGGATCATCTCGAGCGCCTGGGCCCTCTTAGCCAGCTCGCGGCCGATCCTCCCCATGCCGACGATACCCAGCTTCTTGCCCGTGACGCAGGTACCCATCGGCATCGCATCTTCGAGCCAGGCACCGCGGCGGACGAAACGGTCGGCCTCGGCCAGGCGACGCAGCGTCATCAGAATGAGGCCGATCCCCATATCGGCCACCTCCTTGCTCAGCACGTCCGGCGGG
>CAZGUW010000026.1:3154-7695 GCA_964528705.1 uncultured Geminicoccaceae bacterium | reverse complement strand
CATCGCGTTGCCGGCAAGCTCCGACGTCGATCCCGTCATAGCCGACACCAAAGCAGGCGACGATCTCGAGCCTCGGCAGCCGGTCGATGAGGGCGGCACTGACCCCACGCTCGCCGGTACTGACGATGCCCCGGATCTCCCCGCCCTCCGCCTCGATCAGGGCTTCCGGATCCGGCGAGCTGGAGAGGTGAACCAGGCGGAATTCCTGCTCGAGCTGGGCCATGGCCTTCGGCCGGATCGGCCAGACGACGAGGACCGAGGGCTGTTCGCCAAGAGTGGTTGCGGAGGTCATGCGGCGTTCCGGGCGTTGTCGCGTTGTTGCTCGGGACTGGAGTAGCCCCCGGGCCGCCTGCCCACAAGCCGTGCCGCGACTTCAGCTGGCTGGTGCCTGGGCGAGTGCCGTCGCGATCGTTCGGCTCAGCCGGGCAACCGCCTCGCTCATTGCGGCCGTCCGCTGTTCGTAGGTCGCCGGGCTCTCGACGGGCACGGTGATGCGGATTGGCGCCGTCTTCACCACATCGAGCGATTCGCGCCGGAACAGCGTCCAGCGCCCCTCGAACACCGTGAGTTCGGGCGCCGCCTCCGCTTCTGGTGCGGCCTCGCCCAACTCGATGTCGAACCGCTCGACGGCGACCTCGACGGTGTAATCGAGCGGCAGCAACCGCTGCTGCGGCAGAATGAAGACGAGGTCCGTGCCGAGCAACAGTGCCAGGTTGCGCGCGACGACCCGGCGCATCTGCAGATCGAGCGGCTCGATCCAATTGGAATTCTCGGCGACGGTCAGCTCGTTCGGGCTGGTGCGCGTCACGATGCCATTGCGATCGAGGTAGTCGGGCAGTGCTATGGGCGCCACGCCGATTACCTTGTCGCTCTCGCCGACGGGCGCTTCCTGGCTGACCGGTGTCAGCGCGTAGTAGCGGATCGGTTGGACCGGCGTGCATGCGATGACGATCAGCGCGAGAGCCATGGCCAGGAAACCGAGTTTCTTGGTGCCCATCGTGGTTACTCCCTATCTTCCACGAATGATCGCGCTCGGGTCGCGATCAAGCAGTTCGGCGAAACCGCGGATGGAGCGGGCTGCCGCGGTGAGTTCCTGCAATACCCGCTCGAGCTGGTACCGCAGGGTCGAATTCTGACCGAGCATGGTGTCAACCGACTGCATGGTCTGTTGCGCCTGGTTGACGGCCGCCTCGGCAGATCGCGCCATCGGCCCGGTCGACGCCTCCAGCTCGGCGATCAGCTTGCGCAGATCGGATCCCGCTGCCGCCAGATCCTGCAGGCCTGCCGTGGCCTCGGGGCTGGTGACAAGGGTCTCGATGGTGGACGCGGAACGTTGCAGGCTGTCGACGACGTCCTCGACCGGCAGCGACGACAGGCGATCGAGCAGGCCGCTGATCGAGGCCGTAAGCGCCTCGAGATCGGTTGGCACCGAGGGGATCAGCGGCACCCCGTCAATCATCTGCACCTCGGCCGGTGGCGCGTCCGGCATGAGGTTCATGGCAACGAAGAGATCGCCGGTGAGCAGATTGCCCGTCTTGAGCTGAGCGCGCAGCCCGAGCGAGACGAGGTGCTTCGTCCGCTCGTACTGCTCCTCGATGGTGTCAGCCGGGTCGCTGTTGGCGAAGCGCTGCGGCTCGAGATCGACGAACACCCGGATGGGCGCCTTGCCGCTCGTGAAGTCGGGGATGAGCTCGATCTTCGTCACCGTGCCGGTCCGGATGCCGCGGAACTCGACCGGGGCGCCGACCTGCAGACCACGAACCGAGCCGTCGAAGTCGATGACGTAGGGGATATGCGCGGCAACCCGCGAGTTGCCGATGCTCGATTCGTCCGGGAAGAGTGTGAAGGTCGTGTCGGCCGCTGCCGGCTCGGCCTGCCCGTTCGGCGAGGAGAACTCGACACCGCCGGCAACCAGCGAGGCCACGCTGGCGATCTTGAGATCGATGCCGTCTGCCCCGGCCCGGAAGCTGATGCCGCTGACGTCCCAGAAATGGCTGTCATGCCTCACCAGCTTGTCGTGCGGGCTGCGGACGAAGATCGGTATGTGGAACTGCTTGCCGTCGTCCGAAAGCTGGTGGCCGAGAATCTGGCCCACCTCGAAGCCACGGTAGTAGACAGGCGCCCCACGATTGACCGAACCGAGGTTGTCGGCGACCAGCTTGTACTGGGTGCCCTCGACATCGGAGCGGATCAGGGGCGGCTCCTCCAGGCCGACGAAGCTCGTGGCACTTTCGCCCTCGGCGGGCTCGACCTCGATGTAGGCGCCCGACAGCAACGTCCCGAGACCCGTCACACCGCTGAAACCGACGCGCGGCCGCACCACCCAGAAGCGACTGTTCTCGGTGATGTTCGACGCAAAACTCTTCTCGATCCGGGCATCGACGACGATGCCCTTGAGATCCTCGGTCACCCGCACGGCCTCGACCGTGCCGACGTCGACGTCGCGATACTTCAACCGCGTCTTGCCGGCCTCCAGGCCATCGGCGGTGACGAAGGTCACGGACACGAGCGGGCCCCGGTTGAGGACAGTCGTGACGGCAAGCCAGATGCCGATAGCCGCGGCGACGATGGGCACGATCCAGACGAGCGAGAAACCGCGGCTCTTGCGCAGTGTCGGCTCGGCGACGGATTGGTCAGGCGGGGCTGGTGGCATGATTCTTTCGCCTGTGGTCCCAGATGAGGCGCGGCTCGAAGCTGTGCGCGGCGAGCATGGTCAGGATGACCACCGAGGCGAATGCAATGGCCCCGGGCCCCGGCTCGATCTGCGCAATCTCGCCGAGGTTCACGAGCACGGCAAGAATGGAGATCATGAAGATGTCGATCATCGACCAGCGACCGACCTGCTCGATGACGCGATAGAGCCGCGTCTGGTCGCGCGCCCTGGCAGTCCAACCGCGCTGCGCCGCGACGAGGAGCAGGACAAGGCCGAGGATCTTGAGCACTGGCACGGTTATGCTGGCAAAGAAGACGAGCGCCGCGATCGGCCACATGTCGGCGTGGATCAGCTCGATGACGCCCGACAGGATCGTATCCGGCTGGCCCTTGCCGAAGCTTGTGACGGTCATGACCGGCAGAACATTGGCAGGGATGTAGAGCAGGGCAGCGGCGATGAGCAGCGCCCAGGAACGCGTGAGCGCATCCGGCTTGCGACGGTGCAGGGCGGCGTGGCACCGCGGGCAGTGCACGTCGTGGGCATCGGCCGGCAAGGGCACGACCTGGGCGCAGACGTGGCAGCCGGCGAGCGGCAGGCCGGTGGCAAGCAAATCGCCTAGCTTGTTCTGCGGTGCGAGCCGCCACCAGACGGCACGCGAATCCAGCATGTTGTCGGCCGCCGCGGTGCAGACGATCAACCCGCCAAAGGCCCACATCGCCGGGCCGAGGCTGATGGTCGCCAGATCGACGAGCTTGGTATAGGCGACCAGCACGCCGATCAGATAGACCTCGATCATCGCCCAGGTCTGGAAGCGCGAGTACAGGCCGAAGAGCTCGAAGGTGCCGGGCGCCAGCCGCCCCATGGTCAGCGGCACGAGGACCCATAGCCCCAGAGCAAGCCGCACGAACGGCACGAGACTCGCCACGGCGAGAACCACGGCCGCGAGCTCCCAGTATCCGTCACGCCAGAGCGCATGGACGCTGCCGAGGATCGTGCCCGAGGTCGAGTTGCCCTCCATCGTGAAGGTCATGAACGGGAAGGCGTGGGCAATCACGAGCAGAATGAACGCTGCCAGGGTAAGCGCTGTTGCCCGGCGAATGCTGTCCCGCCGCTCGCGAAAGAGCACGTTGCCGCAAACGCTGCACTGCGCCGTCACCCCGTAGGGCACGCGCCGCACGGCCGTCAGCGTGTCGCATTCCTCGCAGATCAGGGCGGGACGGTCGGTTGCCATGCGCTCACCCTAACCCGCAGCAGAGCCACAGCGCGCGGCTTTTCTGCGGAAACGGCCGAGCCGACCGCGGACGAACGAGCACTGAGACGATTTGGCCGCGCCGATCGAACTTGCAGGGCATTGCACGAAGCGTATGTTGCAGTGCAACACAGGCGTGGGAGATCAGCGATGCTGTCGGAGATGTTGCCGGGTCATTCATGGGCGGCCTATTGGCTCGATGCCGCCCAGCGCTCGATCCTCACTCTCGACGTGTTGCGGCAGCGCGGCAATCAGTTCGTCGAGCACTATCAGGCCGGCAAGCCGCCGGTCCTGGTGTTCGAGCACGAGGTGGTGCTCGACGCGAAGGACCTGGACCGCCCGTCGAACTACGTGCTCCTGCGCATTCTGCCCGACGCGGACGTGCCGACCGACCCGAAGAAGCGACCGTTCGTCGTCTTCGATCCCCGTGCCGGGCATGGACCCGGGATCGGCGGCTCGAAGGAGGCCAGCCAGGTCGGCGTGGCCCTGCGGGCCGGCCATCCGGTCTACTTCGTCTCCTTTCGCCCGGAGCCGGTGCCGGGCCAGACGCTGGCCGACGTGGCCTATGCCGAGTGGCGGTTCCTTCAGAAGGTGCAGGAGCTGCACCCCGAGGAAGAGGCGAAGCCCGCCATCGTCGGC
>CAZGUW010000026.1:0-3144 GCA_964528705.1 uncultured Geminicoccaceae bacterium | reverse complement strand
GGACCTGCTACGGGCCGCGCTGCGGGTCGACGACCTGCCGGTGGTGATCGGCAACTGCCAGGCAGGCTGGGCGATCATGGTCCTCTCGGCCTATGCGCCGGACCAGGCCTCGGTGATCGGCATCTCGGGCGCGCCCCTCTCCTATTGGGCCGGCGTCGAGGGCAAAAACCCGCTGCGCTATCTGGGTGGCCTCATGGGTGGCAACTGGCTCGCGTCGTTCGCTTCCGATCTCGGCGACGGAATTTTCGATGGCGTCAACCTCGTCAGCAATTTCGAGAACCTGAACCCGGCCAACACCTATTTGCGCAAGCCCTACAACCTGTACGCCAAGGTCGATACCGAGGCGCCGCGCTTCCTCGGCTTCGAGCGCTGGTGGGGCGGCTTCTTCATGCTGACCCAGAACGAGATCGAGGCGATCACGTCCGAGCTCTTCGTCGGCAACAAGCTGACCCAGGGCAAGCTCGTTGCACCCGACGGCACGCGCATCGACCTGCGCGCCATCCGCGCGCCGATCGTCGTCGTGTGCTCGCACGGCGACAACATCACGCCGCCACAACAGGCGCTCAACTGGATACTCGACCTGTACGACAGCGTGGACGAGATCCGCGCCAACGAGCAGACCATCATCTACACCGTGCACCCGTCCGTCGGCCATCTCGGTATCTTCGTCTCGGCCAAGGTGGCGCTGAAGGAGCATGCCGAATTCGTCGACTCGCTCGACCTGATCGAGACGCTGGCGCCTGGCCTTTACGAAATGGTGATCACCGAGACGCATCTCGAGGGTGCGGCGACCTCGACCGAGCATCAGGAATACAATGTCCGCTTCGAGGCGCGCACTCTGGATGACATCCGCGCCCTGGACGACGGACGTGAGGACGAGGTGCCATTCCGCACGCTGGCCAAGGTTTCGGAGACCAATCAGGGCCTCTATCGACAACTGATGAGCCCCTGGGTCCGGGCGATGGTCACGCCGCAGACTGCCGAAGCCCTGCGGCTCATGCACCCGCATCGCCAGTCCCAGATCTGGCTCTCCGACCTCAATCCCTGGATGTCGGGCGTCAAGTGGCTGGCCGAGCAGACCCGGGAGAGCCGGGCGGCAGTGCCGGCGGACAACCTCTGGCGGGCGATGGAGGCGGCGACCGTCGATCAGCTCGAAGCGGCGATCGAGCGGTGGACGGATGCCCGTGATCGTGCGGTCGAGCAATACTTCAAGGCGATCTGGACACAGCCCCTCATCAGGGCCCTCGTCGGCGAGGAGGCATCGCATGCCGACGTGAAGAAGCCGCGTGCACGGCAGGACAAGGCCTTCCACGAACTCGCTGAACGCAAGCTCGCTGCTCTCGCCAACCGCCAGAAGGAAGGCAGCTTCGCCGAAGCCATCCTGCGGGTCGTCTACGCCGCAACCAAAGCAACAGGCGGCGTAGATGCCCGGGCGTTCGTTGCCGCACGGACCGTCTGGCAGAGCCATCCGCGTCTCGCGGAACTTGGTCGGGAGCGCTTCCTGGCCGAGGCCAAGGAGGCGGCCCTGATGGTGGCGTTCGACGAGGAGAATGCGCTCGCCACTCTGCCGGAACTGTTGCCGACCCCGAGCGACCGGGAGGCGGCTTTGACCGTGCTCCGCCAGATCATCCACCGCCGACCGGACGTACTGCCCGAGGTCGCAGCGCTCATGGAGCGGGTCGAGACGATCCTCGAAGTGCAGACGGCCAAGGAAAGCGACAACCCGACGCAGGCCCCTGAACCGCGACGCACGCCGGTTGCCAAAACGCCGAGGACCCGCACCGCGCCCCGGCGCCGGCCATCGGCACGCCGGACAACCAAGACAACGTCATAGTCGGCGTCGCTCTTTCGCCAGTCGTGCCACAGTTCTGGTCATCGTTCCCGGCTACCAGTAATGCGTTCGCGCTTGCACGAGCCCGGTGCAGCGCACTACGCTTCGGGTACGGAGTCATGCGGATGGCCCAGGAAAAGTATTAAGGAGGGATACCAGGATGACCGAGCAGCACGTACGGTCGGCGACTAAGCTCGACCGCCGCCGCTTCCTGCAAGCTTCCGGCGCCGGCGCCGCCGCCATTGCAGCACCGGCGATCATCAGCCCGAAGGCCCTGGCCTCGTCGGGCGAGATCAACATCATGATGTGGTCGGACTATCTGCCGGACAGCTTCCGGGAGAGCTTCACCCAGGCCACCGGCATCACCATCAACTTCACCGGCATTGGCTCCAACGAGGAGATCATCAACCGGATGCGGGCGTCCCGTGGCCAGGGCTTCGATATCGTCAGCCCGACCATGAACCGGGCGCCGCTCTGGGCGGAGCTCGACCTGCTGCAGCCGATCGACATGAGCCGGGTGCCGACCGACAAGGTCAACCCCAACATGCTGGCGCAGGGCAGCCAGATCTGGAACCTCAACGACAAGGGCGCCTGCTGGGTGCCGCATATCTGGGGCACCGAGGGAATCGCCTGGCGCACCGATCTCTGGCAGCCGGAGGGTGAGTTCCCGAGCTACGGCGCCGTCTGGGATGACGCGAATGCCGGCAAGACGATGGGCCGCGGCCATTCGATGATGCTCGGTGCCGGCCTCTATCTCGAACGCATCGGCGAGCTCGAGCCCGGCTCGATGTGGCTCGCTTACACCAACGAGGACGACCTGCGCCGCGTGTGGGGCAAGCTCACCGAGTTCTGCATCTCGAAGAAGCCGAACGTCCGCATCATCTGGAACGACGCCGACACCCAGAAGAACGGGCTGATGAACGAGGGCGTGGTGGTCGGCCAGACCTGGGACGGGCCGCCCATGTCGCTCAAGACCGCCGGCGAGCCGGTGATGTACCGGGCCCCGATCGAAGGAGCGATGGCCTGGGTCGACGGCATGACGATCCCCATCGGTGCCCAGAACATGGACGCCGTCTACGCCTTCATCGAGCATTGCTACGACGCCGAGGCTGCCGGCCGCGCCATCGACACGCATGGCTACAACTCGCCGGTGATCGGGGCCGAGCGCTACGCCAACGAGGACTACGCCCGGAACTTTGCCGACGCCTATCCGGGCGACGCCCTGGCCAACCTCAACCCCTGGCCGGCCGAGCTGCCCTGGTATGCCGACATCCGGGCCGAGTACGTGAACCGCTTCCTGGCGGCCTGAGCCG
>CAZGUW010000025.1:0-29305 GCA_964528705.1 uncultured Geminicoccaceae bacterium | reverse complement strand
TGGGTTCGTTCGTCGATTTGGTGGGTTCGATCGTCGATTCCGCGGGTTCGTTCGCCCTGAACTGTCGCATATAACGCGACATCCCGGGCCAACTGTCGCGTATAACGCGACAGCTCGGGTTTAACTGTCGCATTATACGCGACAACCCGAGGTAAACTGTCGCGCTATATGCGACATCCCGAGGGGTGGTGTCGCGAAATCCGCGACGGTCCGGCTTCAGGTCGTTGCCGGTTCTGCTTCCTGCCGCCCAGATGCGGACGACGAGTGGACCGGTGTGCATGGTGCCCCTGGCCGGACTCGAACCAGCACGCCCGTGAAGGCAACAGATTTTGAGTCTGCCGCGTCTACCAATTCCGCCACAGGGGCACGAGAGCGGGGATTAGGGCGTTGGGGGGGCGGGGTCAAGCGGCCGTCGTGCTTGCATCCGCAGGCCGGCTCCGGCTAAGCGCACACAATCGGACCTGTGCTGGAGCCGCCCTTGCTGCGCCGCCTCTACGACTGGACGATGCTGCAGGCGGCGAAGCCGCATGCGCTCGCCATCCTCGCCCTCGTCTCGTTCATCGAGAGCTCGGTCTTCCCGATCCCGCCGGACGTGCTGCTGATCCCGATGATCCTCGCCCAGCGCGAGCGGGCGTTCTGGATCGCGCTGGTCTGCACCGTGGCGTCGGTGGCCGGCGGGTTCTTCGGCTACCTGATCGGCTGGGGGCTCTACGAATCGGTGGGCGTGCCGATCCTGAACTTCTACGGCTATCTGGAGAAGTTCACCGAGTTCCAGGCGATGTACAACGACAACGGCGCCTGGATCGTCTTCTTCGCCGGGCTGACGCCCTTCCCCTACAAGGTGATCACCATCGCCAGCGGGGTGACGGCGCTCGATCCCGTGGTCTTCGGCCTCGCCTCGGTCGCCAGCCGGGGCCTTCGGTTCTTCATCCTGGCGGCGCTGCTCTGGTACTGGGGGCCCTGGATCAAGGGCTTCATCGACCGCTATTTCGGCTGGCTGACCCTCGCGTTCTTCGTCCTGCTGATCGGCGGCTTCGCCTTGCTGAAGGTGCTCTGATGCCGCGTTCGGCCCGTGCCTGGCTCCTGCTCTCCGGTCTCCTCGCCGCGGCCGCCCTGGCCGTGGCCTATGCGCTGCAGCATCTCGGCGGCTACCAGCCCTGCCAGCTCTGCTACTGGCAGCGCTATCCCTACTTCGCCGTGCTGGCCGTCGCCGCGCTCGGCCTCGCCCTCGGCCGGCCGCGGCCGGCGCTGCTCGTCGCGGCGGCGCTCTTCCTCGTGACGGCGGGCATTGCCTGGTACCATGTGGGTGTCGAGCAGGGGCTGTTCGCCCTGCCGACCGGCTGTGCTGCCGGGACGGGTGCCACCTCGGTCGCCGAGCTCAAGGCGCAGCTCGCCACGGCCGCCCCGGCCTGCGACCAGGTGGGCCTCATCGTCCTCGGGCTCTCGCTCTCCAACTGGAACGCGCTGGCCGGGATGGCGTTCGCCGTGGTGGGCCTTACCGGCTGGCTGCGGCCGCGCGGCTGAGGCCGGATCAGCCGCCGAACAGGATCGGCACGGCGCTCGTCTGCAGGACGTGGCGGGTCGCACCGCCGAGGAAGAGCTCGCGCAACCGGGAGTGGCCGTAGGCGCCCATCACGACGAGGTCGGCGTCGCGGCTCTGCGCCTGCTCCAGGAGGATGGCACCGGCTTCCTGGCCATTGCCCTCGATGACCACGGGCTCGACCCGGATGTCGTGCCGCTCCAGCATGGTCCGTGCCGCGTCGAGGCGGACGGCCTCCGGATCGCCCACGGTGACCAGCCAGACCTGGGCGGCGCCGCGCAGGAAGGGGAGGCTGCCGAGGACGGCGCGCTTCGCCTCCTTCGAGCCGTTCCAGCCGAGGATGATCCGCTGGCCGATGCTGCTGCCGGCGCCGCTCACCGGCAGCATCAGAACCGGGCCGCCGGCCTCGGTGATCAGGAATTCGGTGACCTGCGGCGCCAGCGCGTCGAGCGCGTCGCCCGGGATCTGGCCGGTGACGACGAGGTCGGCGGTGTGCGCGGCCTTGCCGAAGGCGGTGACGTAGTCGCCGTCCATGCTGCGCCAGTCGGTGGCGATGCCCTGGCCGGACGTGGCTTCGTTGAAGGCCGCCTCGAGGCGCTGGGCGACCGCCTCGCTGGCCTTGCGCTGGGCCTCGAAGATCTCCGGCCCGACATAGGCGGCGGCCTCGCCATAGCCGAACGGCATGACCGGCGGCGGCGCCACGACGAGGCCGGTGAGGTGGCCCTGGAACTGGCGGGCGAGGTCGACGGAGGCGGCCAGCCGCCCCGTCAGCGCGTCGTCCTCGAACATCTGCAGAAGGATCGTGCGGTACGTCATGGACCAACCTCGCTGGACGAAACGGGCAGCGGTCGGCAGGGCCGGCCGCTGCGGACACCGTTCGAAGTCTAGCCCGGCCGCCGGACGCTTGTCATGATCTGGATCAAGCCTCGCCCGGCCCGTCGCGCAGGAGCTGCCGCGCCATCAGGATGCGGCTCGCCGTGGTGACCCAGCAGACGACGCCGAAGGCCCAGGCGAGCGGGGCGAAGGCGCCGGGCCAGAGGAGCACCAGGATGAAGAAGAAGATCGTCTCCGTGCCCTCGGCGAGACCACCCAGGAAGTAGAGCGACTTGGTGCCCCGTTCCCGGCTCTCGAGGCCGCGCCGGGCCGCCATGACGGCGAAGGCGAGGAAGGAGGCGCCGGTGCCCATGAACGAGAAGGCGAGGAAGGCGGCGGCCAGGGCGTTCGTGCCGGGATCGGCCACCGCCATGGCGAAGACGAGGCCCGAGTAGATGATGAAGTCGAGGGTGATGTCGAGGTAGCCGCCGAGGTCGGTGATGCCGGTGCGGCGGGCGATGGCGCCGTCGAGCCCGTCGGCGGCGCGGTTGAGGAGGAGGAGGGCGAGACCCGGGAGGTAAAGGCCCTGCATGATGAGCGCCATCGCCCCGAGGCCGAGGGCGAAGCCCGAAAGGGTCACGGCGTCGGCGCCGATGCGTGGTGCCAGCCGGGCGGCGAGGCGGTCGAGCGGCGGGTCGATCAGCGGGCGGGCGAAACGGTCGAGCATCCGCTCAGGGCTGCTGCTTGCGGTTCCCCAGGTGATAGACGGCCGGGTCCACCTCGGCGGCAGGACCGGTGGCCTCCGGTGTTGCGATCGGTTCGGACGCAACCGGTTCCGCCTGAGGTTCGGCCGCCTCGCTCTCGCGCTCCATCCGTGCCGCGACGCGCCAGCTCACCGGGATCGAGACGAGATAGGCGAGGCCGACCAGGGTCAGCATCAGCCAGACCTCGGTGACGAGGAGGACGGCGACGAAGACGCCGAGGATCATGGTCGGGATGACCAAAGCCGGCTTGATCCGCAGGCGCTTGACCGAGAAGGTCGGCACGCGGCTGACCATCAGGAGGGCGACGGTGACCAGCACGAGGCCGCTCAGCCACCATTCACGGATGAACTCGCTGCCGACGACGAAGGAGGCCATCATCGGCAGGAGCGCCAGGCCGGCGGCGGCCGGGGCCGGCACGCCGGTGAAGAAGTAGAGGGCCCAGCGCGGCCGTTCGGGCGCATCGAGCTCGGCATTGAAGCGGGCGAGGCGCAACGCGGAGCAGGTGGCGAAGACGAGGGCCACGGCCCAGCCGAGGCCGCGCACGTCGTGCAGCACCCAGAGATAGACGATGATCGCCGGCGCCACGCCGAAGCTGAGGAAGTCGGCGAGGCTGTCGAGCTGCTCGCCGAGCTTGGAGGTCATCTTGAGCAGGCGGGCGGACCGGCCGTCGAGCCCGTCGAACACGGCGGCCGCCAGGATGAAGCCGACGGCGAGCTGCCAGCGGCCGTCGAAGGCGTAGCGGATGCCGGTCATCCCGGCGCAGAGGCCGAGGATGGTGAACATGTTGGGGACGAAATGGAGGACCGGCTGCGGCCTGAGCCGGCGGCGGCGGAACCGTCCCCCGGGGCGCGTGGCGGGCGGCGGGAACTCGCTGGCCATCAGTCGGTGCGTCCGTGGCGCTGGGTCTGCGGGCCGCCGAGCTCGGCGATCACCGTCTCGCCGCCGATCGTCCGCTGGCCGGGCAGCACCAGCGGCTGCACGTGCCGCGGCAGGTAGACGTCGCAGCGGCTGCCGAAGCGGATCAGGCCGATGCGCTGGCCGGGCAGCAGCGTGGCACCCTCCTCGACGAAGGCGATGATCCGCCGGGCGACGAGCCCGGCGATCTGGACGATGCCCACCTCGCTGCCCTCGGCGGTCCTGATGCGGAAGCTCTGGCGCTCGTTCTCATCCGACGACTTGTCGAAGGAGGCGTTGAGGAACTGACCCTTGTGGTAGGCCCTGGTCAGGATCTGGCCGGGCACGGGCGTGCGATTGATGTGCACGTCGAAGACGTTCATGAAGATGCCGACGCAGGGCAAAGGCTCGCTGCCGAGCCCGAGCTCCGGCGGCGGCACGCGCGGCGCGGTGGCCGCGACCACGCCGTCGCAGGGGCTGAGCACCAGCCCCGGCGCCACCGGCGCCGTGCGCGGCGGGTCGCGGAAGAAGAAGGTGCACCACAGCGTCGCCACGAGGCCGAGCCAGAAGAGCGGTGTCCAGACGAAGCCGAGCACCACCGCGACGGCGAAGAAGATCGCGATGAACGGCCAGCCGGCCTTGTGGATGGGGACGAGGATGCTGCCCAGGCTGCCGGGCTCCGCCATGCGATTCCTTTGCGCGGTGAGAGGCTTCGATTGCCGATTAGTTAGGTAGGTCGCCGGCCACCGGATCGCCAGCTTCATGGCGGATGAAGACGCCGTCGAACTGCAGCATGCGGCCGAGCTTGCGCTCGAAATAGCCGGGGAGGACGAGGGCGAGGCGGAAGCCGGCTTCGGCTAGGCGGTCGACCATGGCGCGCCAGCCGGTCTCGCCGACATAGACGGGCTCGAGGGCCAGCTCGAGCTGCAGGGTGGCGATGCGGTCCATGAGGCCCCGGGCACCGTCGAGGACCCGGGGCTCGAAGCCCTGGACGTCGATCTTGAGGTGCAGGCGCCGCCAGGCCGGATCGATGAGGTCGCCTTGCGCGTCGAGGCGGGCGGTCGTCACGCGGCGCCGCTCGAGCACGGCCGAGCTCGGCGAGACCGCCTGCAGCATCGAGGCCTGGGGCAGGAGCGAGCTCATGTCGCTCTCGGCCGAGACCTCGATGACCGCCTCGCCGGCGCAATCGCCGAGCGCCAAAGGCGGGGCCAGGCGCCAGAGGGGATCGTCGCCGGCCGCCTGGGCGAGGGCGAGGCGCGGCTCGGCCAGGGGCTCGAAGGAGAGGATCGGGCCGGCATAGCCCGCCTCGCGCAGGAACCTGCCGTACTGGCCCTGGTTGGCGCCGACATCGAGCACGGCGTCGATCCGCTGCCGGTCGAGGAGGCAGGCGAGCCGGGCCGGGCCGTCCTTCGGCTTGCTCGGGCTCATGCGGCGGGCAGGTCGGCTTCCGCGGCGCAGAGCCGCTCGAGGGCGTTCGGCTTCGGGGCGAGGACGCCGATCTCCTGCTCGACCCCGCGCAGGGCATAATCGCCGAGCCGGTCGAGGGTGAGCTTGGTGCAGGCGCAGGAGGCGGCGAAGGCGGCGGAGATGAGGAGCGGCCGGCGCAGCTCCTTGGAGAGGGATTCGAGCCGGGCGGCGACGTTGACCGCCGGGCCGATGACGGTGAAGTCGAGCCGTTCCTTCGTCCCGATATTGCCCCACATCACGTCGCCCACGTGCAAAGCGAGGCCGAAGCCGAGCTCGGTCTGGCCGGCCGCGCGGCGTTCCTCGTTGAGGCGGGCCATGCCTTGCTGGGCCTCGAGGGCGGCCCGGAGCGCCCGCTCGCAGGCGCGCGGCTCGGCGATCGGGAAGATCGCCAGCATGGCGTCGCCGATGAACTTCAGGATCTCGCCGCCATGCTCGGTGAGCGGCGCTGCCATGGTGTCGAAATAGGCGTTGAGCGACTGGATGACGTCGTCACGCGGCCAGCGCTCGGAGAGCATGGTGAAGCCGCGCATGTCGCAGTGCCAGATGGCGGCGGAGAGCGTCTCGCCGCTGCCGCGGTCGATCTGCCCCTCGAGAATGCGCGTGCCCGAGCGGCGGCCGACATAGGCATCGAGCAGGTTCTTGGTGATCCGGCGATTGTGGCGGATCTCGATCGCCATGGCGAGCACCGGCAGGAGGTCGGCGATCGCCTGCAGGTCGGCGGTGGCGAAGCCGCCGGGGCGCTTCGTGCTCCAGGTGCAGGCATGGCGGGTCCCGCTGACGAACGCCATCGGCAGCACGACGTAGTCGACAATGCCCGCTGCCCGCAGGTCGTCATAGATCTCGTAGACCGGCGCCCCAGGCGGCTGCGGCAGGTCGAGGCGGGCGCGGATGCCGTCGACCTCGCCCTCGTAAAGCGGGCGGAGCGGGCTCTCCAGGTAGCGCCGGTTGCGCCAGACCTCGCGGTTGACGGTGGTCAGCACGAGCTCGTCCGTGCCGGCGGTCCAGCGGATGGTGGCGCCGCCGAACTGCGGGTGCAGGGTGCGCAGGTGCAGGGTCGCCCGGTCGAGCGGCAGGCCGTGGGCGCGCAGCCGGCGGCAGAGGTCAGCGAAGAGATTGTCGAGGAACGGCTGGTCGGTCACCCCGGACGAGAGCCAGTCGAGGACGGGGCTGCGCTGGCTCGGCCACTGGCCGGCCTCGGCCGGGTCGGTGCTCATCCCGGGTCGGTCTGCAGGCTGCGCAGCCGGGCCGTGGCGTCGCCGAGCTGCTGGGTCGTGTGGTGCAGGCGCGAGGCCAGCTCGTGCATGATCTCGACGCCGACCTGGGGGAACTGCGTCACGAGGTTGAAGAATCCGTCCTTGGAGACCCGGAGCGTGACGAGCTGGGTGGCGGCGACCACGCTCGCGGTGCGAGGCACGTCGCAGAGAATGGCGATCTCGCCGACGATGTCGTTCTGGTGCAGGGTCGCCACCTTGAGGTCGCCGTTGGGGGTGCCGACCATGACGTCGGCGTCGCCCTCGAGCAGGATGTAGGCGGCGTCGCCGGTGTCGCCCTGCCGGAAGAGGGTCTCACCCGGTATGAACTCGAGGTGCTCGCTGGTGAAGGCCAGGAGCTTGAGCTTGGCCGGCTCGATCTTGCGAAAGAGCGGAATGTTGCGCAGTGCTTCGACGTCCTTCTGCAAGGTCATATCACGAACTCCCTGATTCATCCTGCGCGTCGAGCAGGCGATGCAGCGCGTGTCCCTCGGTGGCGAGCTTCTCGTAAGGGCCGTGCTCGACGAGCCGGCCCTGGTCCAGCACGATCACGTCCTCGAAGTGGCGCGCCCATTCGGCATTCTGCAACGCCCAGAAAACACTTTTGCCGGCAAGGTATTCGAGCAGCGCGTCGCGGACCAGCGCCTGCTCGCGCGAATCGAAGGGGGCGAGCGGGTCGTCGAGCACGAAGACCTCGGGGCGCTTCATCAGGGCCCGGGCGAGGGCCAGCTTCTGGCGCTGCACCGGCGAGAGGCGGGACCCGCCATAGCCGGCGGGTGACGAGAGGCCGACCTCGACGACCCGGTCGATCAGGCCGCGTTCCTCGAGCACCTCGGTGATCAGGGCGGCGATGCGGTTCTCGGCCTGCGCCTGGCCGTAGGCGATCTTGCCGAAGAGGATGTTGTCCTGGATCGAGGCGGCCTCGTTGTAGGCGTCGGGATCGAAGAACGCGACGGCCCCCTGCAGGTCCTCGGGCAGCTCCTCGCGGAAGACGCGGCGCGCCTCCAGGAGCTTCGCACGGAGGTCGTCCTCGACCATGCCGAGCCGGTGCCGGGCCGGGATCAGCTTGAACGGCAGGGCCAGGAGGAGCTGGCGGTCGTCCTTGCCGAGCTGGTCCAGCTTCGACGGGTCGGCGCGGTTCAGCAGGTTGCGGTAGCCCGGCAGCGCCTCGGCGTCGATGAAGCTGAACTGGCGGAAATACTCGTGGTCGGGCGGCAGGTCGGCGAAGATCTCGACCATGGTGGAGGCGAGCTTGTAGCCGGCCGCGACCAGCTCGTCGGTGAGCCCGGTCTTGTCGAGCACGGCGCGCACATAGGGCTGCTCGGCGAGGCTCTCGAGGTCGAAGGTCTTGCCGACCGGCGTGCCGAAGAGGAGGTTCTCGGCGACCGTCGCGTTGGTGTTGAAGCGCTCCGGGTCGAAGCGCTCGACCAGGCGGGCGAGGTCGGCGTCGCCGTCGAGCCGCGCCTGCATGGCCTGTCGGGCCTCGAGGAGGGCCTGCGGCAGGTCGGCCTCCGTCGCCGGGTCGATGCTGCTGCGCAGCCCCATGACGTAGACGTCGCGGTCGAAGGCGACGATCCGCAGGCACTCGGCGATGGCGGCGCGCCGGGTCTCGTCGCTGGCCGCGGCCTCGCCGAGCGGCGCGTAGTCGATCCAGTCGGCGTCGCTGTCGTAGGGCGAGTTGCCCGAGAGCAGGTTCTCCTTGTAGCGCCGCTCCCGCGCCGCCTCGGTCTCGCCCTCCAGCGCGGCCTCGTGCACGGGCCGGTGCATCAGCCCGTAGAGCAGGTTGTGGCGGATCGTGCCGGCCATGATGGTCGCGGGGTTGCCGACATAGGCGATGCGGCGGCCGGTCAGCGACTCGGCGAGGTCGGCGAGGTTCGTGTCGTTGACCAGGAGCCGGCCGCGGCTCGGGTCGATCAGGCCGGCGAGCACGTGGCAGAGCTCCTCCTTGCCGCTGCCGGAGGGGCCGACGATGGCCACGTGGCGGGGCAGCTCGAGCTCGAAGCTGACGCTCTCGAGGCTCGCCTCGTCGTCCTCGTCGACGATGGTGACGCCGCGTGCCTGCCAGGTCCCTTCGAGCTTCATGTCGCCCGGCTCGTCCTCGTTCTGGCGGCGCTCGTCGATCAGCCCCGGAATGCCGAACTGGGCGACGACCTGGTCGTACTTGATGCGCACGTCCATGAAGAGCTGGTAGTGGGCGAGCAGCTCCTTCCAGGGCGAGGCCAGGTCCTTCTGCGCGCCGACCACGGCGACGAGCGCGCCGATGGTGAGGTCGCCCTGGATGACCAGGTAGCCGCCGATGGTGAAGAAGAGGAAGGGGCCGAGCTGGGCGAGGAAGTTGTTCAGGAACTTGATGAAGAATTTCTTCTTGTAGATCTCGAAGCGGATGTCGAAGACGTGGCCGAGCTCGCGGGTGAAGATGGCCCGCTGGTACTGGGTGGCGTCGTTGGCGCGGATGTCGCGCACGCCCTGGGCGGTCTCGCTGATCCGCTCGGCGAGCCGGCGGACGCGCTGGACGCGCTGCTTGCCGAGCGCGTTCACCTGCCGCTGCAGCTTCGGGATCAGGTAGACCTGGATCGGGTAGAGGGCGATGGCGGCGAGACCCAGGACGGGATCCTGGACGAACATGAAGGCGAGGATGGTGAGCAGCGTGCCGCCCTGGAAGGCCGGGGTCGAGAGCGCGTCGCCGACATAGCCGCCCAAGGGCTCCACCTCGGCATTGATCATCTGCACGAGCTCGCCCTGGGTCAGGCGGCGGTAGTGCGGCAGGGGAAAGCGCAGCATGTGGTTGTAGAGCATGTAGCGCAGGCGGCGCAGCATGCGTTCGGCGACCACGCCCGAGTAGACATTGATGACGTATTTGAAGGCGCCGTTGATCAGCACCAGCACCAGGAACATGGCGCAGAGCGCGAAGAGATAGCCGAGCTGGTCGAACTCGAAGCCGAGGACGGTGCCGCCGTGCGGCTGGCCCAGGGCGTCGTTGATGATCTGCTTGGGCAGGTCGAGCGAGGCGTAGAGGAACGGGAACGACAGCACCGTCATCGCCAGGATGATCAGTTGCTGGCGCCAGCTGTAGCGCCGAATGAAGCCGAAGATCGTGGGTTCCATACCGCCCCTGCGCTGCCCGCCACCGGCCCGCCGCCGCGGACCTTAGCAGGCCGGGGCGGATGTCGCGACGTTCAGAGCTGCCGGGGGCGGTATTTCGCCATCTTGTCGACGTCCGGCACCGGTCGCATGCTGCCCGGAACAGCGATCGGTCAGGAACCGGTCCCACGAAGGGGGCAGAGCATGCAGGGTGTCTACCGGCAGATTCACGAGCGCAGCCTCGAGCGGCCGGACGAGTTCTGGGCCGAGGCGGCGGAGGCGCTGCACTGGGACCGCAAGTGGGACCGGGTGATCGACGATTCGAAGGCGCCCTTCTATCGCTGGTTCGCCGGCGGGCGGCTCAACACCTGCTTCAACGCTGTCGACCGGCATGTGCGCGCCGGTCGCGGGGCGCAGCCGGCGATCATCCACGACAGCCCGGTGACCGGGACCAAGCGGGTGATCACCTATGGCGAGCTCCAGGACCTCGTCGCCCGGTTCGCCGGTGCCCTCGTGCAGCATGGCGTCCGGCAGGGCGACCGGGTCATCGTCTACATGCCGATGGTGCCCGAGGCGCTGGTGGCGATGCTCGCCTGCGCCCGGATCGGCGCCATCCATTCCGTCGTCTTCGGCGGCTTTGCCGCGCACGAGCTGGCGACCCGGATCGACGACGCGAAGCCGGTGATGATCGTGGCGGCGAGCTGCGGGATCGAGCCCGGCCGCGTCGTGCAGTACAAGCCCCTGCTCGACCGGGCGATCGAGGAGGCGGCGCACAAGCCCCGGCACTGCATCCTGCTGCAGCGGCCGGAAGCCACGGCTGAGCTGACCACCGGCCGCGACCTCGACTGGCAGGCGGCGATGGCGGCGGCGCATCCCGTCGACTGCGTGCCGGTGGAGGCCACGGACCCGCTCTACATCCTCTACACCTCGGGCACGACCGGCCAGCCCAAGGGCGTCGTGCGCGACCATGGCGGGCATGCCGTGGCCATGGTCTGGAGCATGCGCAACATCTACGGGGTGGAGCCGGGCGAGGTCTACTGGGCGGCCTCGGACGTGGGGTGGGTCGTCGGCCACAGCTACATCTGCTACGCGCCCCTGCTCAACGGCAACACCACCATCGTCTACGAGGGCAAGCCGGTCGGCACGCCCGATGCCGGGGCCTTCTGGCGGGTGATCGCCGAGCACAAGGTGGCGGTGATGTTCACCGCCCCCACGGCTTTCCGGGCGATCCGCAAGGAGGATCCGGAGGGCGAGCATGTCCGGCGCCACGACCTCGCGCATTTCCGCACGCTCTTCCTCGCCGGCGAGCGTTGCGACCCGGACACGCTGCTCTGGGCCGAGGCGCAGCTCGGTGTGCCGGTGATCGACCACTGGTGGCAGACGGAGACGGGCTGGGCGATCGCCGCCAACCCGGTCGGCATCGAGCGCCTGCCGGTCAAGCCCGGCTCGCCGACGCTGCCGATGCCGGGCTATGACATCCGCATCCTCGACGAGGAAGGCCAGGAGGTGAGCCGGCCCGGCACCATCGGCGCGGTGGTCGCCAGGCTGCCGCTGCCACCCTCCTGCCTGCCGACGCTCTGGCAGGCCGACGACCGGTACAGGCAGGCCTATCTCAGCCGCTATCCCGGCTACTACCTCACCGGCGATGCCGGCTATGTCGACGAGGACGGCTACGTCTTCATCATGAGCCGCATCGACGACATCATCAACGTGGCCGGGCACCGGCTCTCGACCGGCGGCATGGAGGAGGTGCTGGCCGGCCATCCGGCGGTGGCCGAGTGTGCCGTGATCGGCGTCGCCGACACGCTCAAGGGCGAGCTGCCCATGGGCTTCGTCGTGCTCAAGTCCGGCGTGACCAAGCCCGAGGCGGAGATCGCGAAGGAGCTCGTCGCCAAGGTGCGCGACGAGATCGGCCCGGTCGCGGCCTTCAAGCTGGTGGCGGTGGTCAAGCGCCTGCCCAAGACGCGCTCCGGCAAGATCCTCAGAGGCACGATGAAGAAGATCGCCGACGACGCGGCCTGGAACATGCCGGCGACCATCGACGACCCGGCCATCCTGGACGAGGTCGCCGGCGCGTTGCGCGGCCTTGGCTACGCGCAGAAGCACGGGACCGCGTAGGGCCGCTTGCGGCGGCTTTCGACCGCCGCGGGCGGTTTCCGCTACTGGCTGACCAGGGCGGCGGCGGGCAGGACGCGCTGCATGAGGATGCCGACGGCGACCGCCTCGTCGCCGGAGCGGACGACGGCCGACTGGATGCCGACGACGAGGAGGCGGCCGTCGCGTTCGATGACCAGCGGCGAGCCGGAGGAGCCGGCGGTGGCGTCGCAGTCGTGCAGGAGGAGGCGGCCTTCCTCGATGATGGCGAGCGCCTTGCAGGGATCCACCTTGGCCGGCAAATGCGGCCGGTCGCTGCTGTAGCCGCCGCGGGCGATCTGGTTGCCGGCGAGGCGCTCGCGCTCGCTGGCGTCGGCGAGCGGCATCGGCTGCACGCCGGTGCCGTCGCTCAGGTCGAGGTCGAGCTCGACCACCGCCCAGTCGTCGAGCAGGTTCTTCGGATGGCCGGTCGCGTCGATGTCGATGCCGTCGGCGAGGCGGAAGGCGGTGGCCCGGGAATGGCCGAGATAGGTGCCCCGCCGGTAGCCGGGGACGAAATGGACGGTGCTCGGCTTCACCCAGCGGCGCTGCGACTGGTCCCAGA
The DNA here is from genome assembly GCA_964528705.1 of uncultured Geminicoccaceae bacterium. GTDB lineage: Bacteria > Pseudomonadota > Alphaproteobacteria > Geminicoccales > Geminicoccaceae > SLRI01. Next base: position 16,798 of record CAZGUW010000025.1, on the reverse strand, counting down.
GGCAATGGGCGGCGGTCAGCGCCTCCCGCGGGCCGATCAGCACCGCGGTGCAGAAGCCGCCGGATTCGCGGTTCAGCCGGCCGACCGCGTTCCAGCGGCCGTCGGCGGCGTCGATGATGTGCTGGTCGTCATCACCGAAGATGCCGAGCGGCGTGGTCGCGGCGAGCGGCCCCGCCGTGGCGGACACGGCGGCGAGCAGCGAGACGAGCACGATGAGGCAGCGCAAGAGAAGCCCTCCGATGAGCGATCGCAATGTAGCTCTTGCCGCGGCGAAACGCTAGGCATCGAGGCCACAGGTACATAAGGGAGAGCGCTTCGGCGTGGTCGATCTCGATCTTCTCGAAGCCCGCCTGATCGGCGCGGCGCTGGCCGGCCGGGCGGAAACCTACGGCTCGCTCCTCGCCTTCTTCGAGCGGCGCGTCACACCGGTGACCGTGGCGGCCCTCTGCAAGGACCTCGGCCGGGTCTGCGAGCGGATCGAGGCCCAAGGCGGGCCGGAGTTCGCCTGCCTCGTGGTCCGGGCGAGCGACGGGCTGCCCGGGGCGGGCTATTTCACCTCGCTGCGCGCGGCCGGGCTCTGTGCCGGCGCGCCGGTCGGCCCCGAGGCCGAGCGCTACGTCGCCCGGGCCCAGCGCCGGGCCGGCGCCTTCGCGCGCCGGCTGCAGCGGCAGGCGCACGGCGCCTGAGCTGGTCGGGTCAGGAAAGCGGCCAGAGCAGCGGGATGACGAGGCAGGCGGTCAGCCACATCAGGAGGTTGAGCGGCAGGCCCACCTTGATGAAGTCGCCGAACCGGTAGCCGCCCGCGTTGTAGACGAGCAGGTTGGTCTGGTAGCCGATCGGCGTGGCGAAGCTGGCGGAGGCGGCCAGCATGACCGCCACCACGAAGGGACGGGCGTCGACGCCGAGCGAATCGGCGAGGCCGATGGCGATCGGCGCCATGAGGATGGCGGTGGCGTTGTTGCTGACGATCTCGGTGATCGTCGAGGTCATGAAGTAGAGGGCGGCGAGCATGGCCCAGGGGCCGAGGCCGCCGAGCAGGAGGACGAGGTTGTCGACCACCAGCGCCACCGAGCCGGTCTTGTCCATGGCGATGCCGAGCGCCAGCATGGCGAAGATCAGCATCAGGATGTTCCAGCGGATGGCGCCGTAGGCCTCGTCGGCGTCGACGCAGCCGGTGGCGACCACGGCGATGGCGGCGATCAGCGCCAGGCCGGCGATCGGCATGACCTCGAAGGCCGCGAGCAGCATGACCAGCAGGATGGCGCCGATGGCGATCCACGCCCGGTCGCGCCGCGCCGGCCGCGCGTCGGTCTGCACCATGTTGATGATCTGGCCCTCGTCGACCAGCATCCTGATGCCCTGGGCGGCGCCCTCGAGCAGGATCGTGTCGCCGAGCCGGATCTTCACCTCGTCGAAGCGGCCGGGGACGTTCTCGCCCTGGCGGTGCATGGCGAGCGGGTAGACGCCGTAGCGGCGGCGCAGCATCAGGTCGGCGATGCGCCGGCCGATGAAGCGCGAGCCGGGGCCGACGATGCCCTCGACCAGCACGGTCTCGCGGCTGCCGATCGGCTCGACCGCGTGCTCGCCCTCGCCGCCGAAGGCGACGTGGCCGGTTTCCTTGAGCGCCAGGACGTCGGCGATCCGGCTGCGCAGCACCAGCCGGTCGCCGCCGGCGAGGACGACGGCGTCGAGGTCGCGGCGCAGCGACTGGTCGCCGCGGATGACGTCGATCACCCGGTAGCCCCGCTCGCGCTGGAAGCCCGCATCGGCGAGGCTCTTGCCGACATGCGGCGAGTCCTGCGGGATCAGCGCGTCGACCAGGAAGCGCCGCTGGCTGACGTCCGGCAGGAGGGCGGCGAGACTGTCGCGCTCGGGCAGGAGGTGGCGCCCGATGGTCACCATGTAGGCGATGCCGACGGTGCCGAGGGCGAGGCCGGCGGCGGTGATCTCGAACATGCCGAACGGGGCGAGGCCGCGCGCCTGGGCGACGCCGTCGACGAGGATGTTGGTGGAGGTGCCGATCAGCGTCGTGGTGCCGCCGAAGATCGCGGCGAAGGAGATGGGCATCAGCAGCTTGGCCGGCGAGATCGCCATGGCACGGGCGAGGCTGACGACGATCGGGATGAGGATGACGACGACCGGCGTGTTGTTGATGAAGGCCGAGAGCAGCATGGTGGCCAGCATCACGATGGCGATCGCCATGCCCGGCGAGAGCTGTGCGGCGCTGCGCACGAGGCCGCCCATGCGGTCGATGAAGCCGGTGCGCTCGAGGGCCGCCGAAAGCACGAACATGGCGGCCACCGTGACCGGCGCCGCGTTGCCGAAGACCCCGAGGAGCTCGTCGGTGGCGAGGATGCCGGTCGCGAGCAGCGCCAGCACGGCGAGCCCGGCGATGATCTCGGCCGGCAGCCGTTCGCGGACGAAGCCGAGGAAGACGAGGACGACGAGGACGAGAACGAACCAGGGCTGCAGGTCGGCCGGGATCATCCAGTCCTCGTCATGGCACCGCCCCAGGCGCTCAGACCGCCGGTGCGCCAGTCATCTCGTGCAGGCGCCTGACCGTCCCCGCATCGAGCTTGAGCGCGGTCGCAAGATTGCGAAGATACGTCCGCTCCTCCTCCGTGTCGATATGGATCGCCAGGATCGAGGCGGCATAGACCTGGGCCGCCACTGCCGGGCTATGGACCTCGCTGGCGAGGCCGGCGGGATCGGACGGCCGGCTCATCTCGTCGATCACGTACTGGCGCTCCTCCGGCGTGACCGAGTCCGGCTCGATCTTGCCGATGATCTGCTGCATCTCGTCCCGGTCGACCTTGCCGTCGGCCTTGGCGGCCTCGATCATGGCGCGCAGCACCAGCCGCTCGGTCCGGGGGTCGGTGACCTCGGCCACCTCCTCCCTGGTCACCGGCGGCGGCGCCATCCGCTGCGACGGGGCCTCCTCGGCGCTGGCTGCGGCACCGGCCTGGTAGTTCTTGAGCGCGGTCAGCGCCAGGCTGCCGAGGATCGCCATCGCACCGCCACCCGCGGCACCCTTGAGCGCCCCGCCACCGCCGCCGAGCACGGCACCGACCAGCGCACCGAGGCCGCCGACCTGGGCACCCGACATGCCGCCCGCCTGCTGGCCGCCGAGGAAGTCCTGCGCCAGCTTGCCGAGGCCGCCAAGGCCGCCGAGCCCGCCCGCCAGCCCGCCGAGGCCGCCACCCGAGCCGCCACTGGCCCGCTGCGCCGGCGCCGCCGGTTGCGCGGCCCCGGCGTTGCCGCCGAGCAGCGCCCCGAGCATCTGGTCGAGCCCGCCGCCGCTCCGGCTCGCCGTATGCTGCAGCCGCTGCTGCGTCTGCCCGCCCATGCCCTGCTGCAGCAGTTGCGCGACGATGTTCTGGAAGCTCATGGCACTCGTCCTCCCTGGCTGTTTCCCGTTACTCAGATAGAGGTGCACCTACCGGTCGTCGAGGCGCTTGCGTAGGGGCTGCACTTTTAGAGCTATACCAAATCCAAGCTGCTCCGCTTTCGATTGCCGGGCGGGCGGCGGGCGTGCGAAGCGCTCGGGCAGTCCGATCAACGCATCCGGAGGATTTCCCGTGTCGACACGACGTTCCATCATGGGCGCCGCAAGCTGCCTGGCGCTGCTCGCCGGGGCGGCGAGCGCCGACGAGGTCAATGTCTACAGCGCCCGTCACTACGATACCGACGAGCAGCTCTACAGCGACTTCACCAAGGAAACCGGCATCGAGATCAACCTGATCGAGGGCAATGCCGAGGAGCTGGTCGAGCGCATCAAGCTCGAGGGTGCGAACAGCCCGGCCGACGTGCTGATCACGGTCGATGCCGGCCGGCTCTGGCGGGCCGACCAGGAGGGCGTCTTCCAGCCGCTGCAGTCGGCGGTGCTCGAGGAGCGGATCCCGGCCGAGTTCCGTCATCCGGACGGCGACTGGTTCGGCTACACGACCAGGGCACGCCTGATCTACTACAACAAGGAGACGGCCGACCCGTCGCTCGTCGAGACCTACGAGGACCTGGCGAAACCGGAGCTCGAGGGCGAGCTCTGCATCCGCTCGAGCAGCAACATCTACAATCTCTCGCTGATGGGCAGCCTGATCGAGCATCTGGGCGAGGACGCGGCGGGCGAATGGGCCGAGGGTGTCGCCGGCAATCTCGCCCGCGACCCGGAGGGTGGTGACACCGACCAGATCAAGGCGGTGGCCGCCGGGCTCTGCGACTTCGCCGTCGCCAACCACGACTACTACGTGCGGCTGATGACCTCGGACGACCCGGCCGACAAGGAAGTTGCGGAGAAGGTCGGCGTGATCTTCCCGAACCAGGGCGACCGCGGCACGCACGTCAACATCTCGGGCGCCGGCATGGTGGCGACCTCGCCCAATCCCGAGAACGCCCAGGCCTTCCTCGAGTATCTCGCGAGCGACTCGGCGCAGACCTACTTCATCGCCGGCAACAATGAGTTCCCGACGGTGCCCGGCGTCGAGTTCGAGAACCCGGCGCTGGCGGCGATCGGGGCGATGGACTTCAAGCGCGATTCCGTGCCGGTGGCGGTTTTCGGCGAGAACCAGCCGCTGGCTCAGGTGTTGATGGACGAGGCCGGCTGGAAGTAGTTCCGGCCAGCCTTCATCGGACCGCGTGTGGACGCCTCGGGCTCGCCCCGGGGCGTCTCGCGTTTCGAGGCCGGCTTCAGCCGCGACGGCCCCGGGCGATGTTGCGGGAGAGCAGGTAGACCGGGATCAGGCCCACGAGCACGAGTACCAGGGCCGGCAGGGCCGCCTCGGCGATGCGCTCGTCGCGGGCGAGGTTGTAGACGCGGACGGCCAGCGTATCGAAATCGAACGGCCGCAGCACCAGGGTCGCCGGCAGCTCCTTCATGACGTCGACGAAGGTGATCAGCGCCGCCGTCCCCAGCGCCGGCCAGAGGATCGGCATGTGGATGCGCCAGAGGCGGGTCCAGACCGAGGTGCCGAGCACCGAGGCGGCATCGTCGAGGCTCGGGCGGATGCGGGCGAAGCCGGCCTCGATGTGGCCGATCGAGACCGCGAGGAAGCGGACGAGATAGGCGAAGACGAGGGCGGCGAGGCTGCCGGTCAGCAGGAGGCCGGTGGAGACGCCGAAGCTGGCGCGGAGCCAGCCGTCGAGGGCGTTGTCGAAGGCGGCGAGCGGCACCAGCGTGCCGATGGCGATGATCGGGCCCGGCAGCGCGTAGCCCATGGCGGCGACCGCCGCGGCGAGCGGCACGAGCGGCGAGCGGGCGAGGCGGGTGGCGTAGGCGATGACGAGGCCGATGGCGACCGCGATGGCCGCTGCCGTCGCCGCCACGCTCACGGTGTTCGAGATGAGCTCGACGAAGCGGGCGACGCCGATGCCGCTGCGCGTGTCGATCGTCATCCAGACGAGGCGGCCGACCGGCAGGGCGAAGCCCAGGCCGAGCGGCACGAGGCAGAGCCCTAGCGCGCCCAGGGCCTGCCAGCCCCGGAGCGGGTGGCGGTCGTCGAAACGGTGCTCCGCGGTCGGGTTGAAGGCGCGGCCGCGGCGGAAGAAGCGTTCGAGCAGCACCAGCAGCAGGACGAAGCCGAGCAGGATGGCGCCGAGCTGTGCCGCGGCCACCCGGTCGCCCATCGAGAACCAGGCGCGGTAGATGCCGGTGGTGAAGGTCTGCACACCGAGCAGCGACACCGCACCGTAATCGGCGAGCGTCTCCATCAGCACCAGCACGACGCCGACGGCGATCGCCGGCCGGGCGAGCGGCAGCGCCACCCGGAAGAATGCGCCGGCCTGGGTGCAGCCGAGCATGCGGCCGGCGGCGAGCAGGCTGCCGCTCTGCAGGAGGAAGGCGGTGCGGGCGGCGAGATAGACGTAAGGGTAGAAGGCGACCGCCAGGATGAAGATGGCACCGCCCACCGAGGCGAGGTTCGGGAACCAGTACTCACGGGGGCCGAGGCCGGTGACGGCGCGGATCGTCGACTGGACCGGCCCGGAGAAGCCGAGCAGGTCGTAATAGGCGTAAGTGAGCACGTAGGCCGGGATGGCGAGCGGCAGGATCAGCGCCCATTCGACCAGCCTGACACCGGGGAAGCGGTAGAAGACGACGAGCCAGGCGGCACCGACGCCGACGGCCGTCGTCAGCACGCCGACGCCGAGCGCCAGCCAGACCGTGTTGAGAAGGTAGCGCGGCACCAGCCGGCCGGCGACGTGCGCCCAGGTCTCGCCGGTCGGCGCCAGAAGGTTCGCCAGCACCGCCAGCAGCGGCAGGATGACGAGAAGGGCCGCCAGCATGGCCACGCCGACCAGCCAGGCAGCACCGGTCGGACGACCGGCGGGCAGGAGGGCGGCGGTGACGGGCTGCTCGGCGCTCGGCAAGGGGGTTCCCGAAGGTTCAAAGGTCGGCCGCGACGGCCGGCGCGATGGCGCAACAGATAGCGGCGGAGCGCTCTGGATGTGGTAGCCGAGGGGCGTTTTTGAACATTTCTAACGCCGGGTGTGGCGCCGTGCCCTATCGAGCGACGGGGCAAGGCGATAGAAGGATCGATGGCGTGGCTGCGGGCGGCGCGCCGATCGCTGCCGCTTGCACCCTTGCCGGGGATGCCTCTTTACGGTTCGGCGGATGGATCTGACGACCAAGGGCCTGGTGAGCGACATCGTGATCGACGGGGCAGGGTGCCTCGAGGTCGCGTCGCTGTCGCACGCCTACGGCACGACGACCGTCGTCGACGACGTGAGCTTCGTGGTGCCGGCCGGCGAGGTGCACTGCCTGATGGGTCCGTCCGGCTGCGGCAAGACCACGACGCTCCGGCTGATCGCCGGGCTCGAGACCGTGCAGGCCGGGACCATCCGGCTCGGCGGTGCGGTGCTTGCCGACGCTGCCGGCTCGATGCCGCCGGAGCGGCGGCATATCGGGCTGATGTTCCAGGATCTCGCCCTCTTCCCGCATCTGACGGTCGCCGAGAACGTCGCCTTCGGCATCCGCGCCATGCCAAAGGGTGCCCGCGGCGACCGGGTGAAGCAGCTGCTCGACATGGTCGGCATGACCCGCCATGCGGCGAAGCACGCCCACCAGCTCTCCGGCGGCGAGCAGCAGCGCATCGCGCTCGCCCGCGCCCTGGCGCCGCGGCCGCGGCTGATGCTGCTGGACGAGGCGTTCTCGGCGCTCGATGCCAGCCTGCGCGCGGAGATCCGGGCCGAGGCGCTGCACATCCTGAAGGAGGCGGGGGTGCCCACGCTCCTCGTCACCCACGACCCGGAGGAGGCCATCGTCGCCGGCGACCGGGTGCACGTGATGCAGGCCGGCAGGCTGATCCAGAGCGGGCCGGCGGACAGCCTCTACAAGCATCCGGTCAACGAGTTCGTCGCCAATTTCTTCGGGCCGATCCTGCGTTTCGCCACGCAGGTGAAGGGCGGGCTCGCCTGGACCCCGCTCGGCATGATCGCGGCCCCGCAGCACGCCGACGGGGCGCCGGTCTCGGTCGTGTTCCGTGCCGAGGCGCTGCAGCTCCAGCCCGACTACGAGGGCCCGGGCCATGCCGGCCAGGTGATCGGCTGTCGCCGCATGGGCCCCGCCTGCGACCTCAGCCTCCGGCTGGAGACCGGCAGCACCATCAAGGTGAGGAAGCCGGCCGAGACCACGCATCGCATCGGCATGCGCATGGGGCTCGAGATCGACCAGCGCTACACCTTCGTGTTCCCGCAGGCCGACGCCGCCTGAGCCGCCCCGGCGCCTGCGGCAGCGGCGTCACGTCGCCCCTGGAACCGTTCGCATTTCCGCGACCGTCACTTGGTAGTCCGGGGGCGGGGCATTAACTGATCGTCTGTCAACCCCTCCGACGCGACGAATCCTGGAGTATCGGCGATGCGCCCCACCGTCTACATCCACACCAACCACAAGCAGCATATCGGCGCGCTGGTCTCGGCCCATTCCATGCGCCGCAATTCCAGGCACGCCGACAAATTCGACGTCGAGCTCATCGAGCTCAAGGACTACGAGGAATTCTTCAAGCCCTACGAGGGCCGCGATTACCTGCGCGACGGCGTCAGCCGGACCTGGCTCTACGACGACCTGCAGTCGTTCACGCCGCTCCGCTTCACGCCGCCCGAGCGCAAGGGCTATCAGGGCCGCGCCGTCGTCGTCGATCCGGACGTCTTCGCCGTGCAGGACGTCTACGAGCTGCTCGACCGCGACATGGAGGGCAAGGCCATCTGGTGCTGCAACCGGTCGGGCCATCCGGCCTCCTCGGTGATGCTGCTCGATTGCGAGAAGCTGCCGCACTGGAAGCTCGCCGACAATTTCGAGGTGCTGTTCCGGCGCGAGCGCGAATACAAGAAGTGGATGAACCTCGGCTACGAGGACCCGGCCACGATCGGCACGCTCGAGCCCGTCTGGAACGACTACGACCGGCTCGCTCCCGACACCAAGATGATCCATAATACAAGGCGGCGCACCCAGCCCTGGAAGTCCGGCCTGCCGGTCGACTTCGTCCCGGCCGAGGGCAATCCCTACTCGCCGGTGGCCTGGGCCATGTATCTGCGCCGCCGGCTCTTCGGCACTTATGCCTTCCTCGGCAACTACAAGCCGCACCCCGACAAGGCGCAGGAGAATTTCTTCTTCGGCCTGCTCAAGGAGTGCGTCGAGAACGGCACCATCAGCGAGGCGCTGATCCGCGAGCACATGAAGGAGAACCATGTGCGCCACGACGCCTTCGAGGTGATGGAGAAGGTGCCGGACCTGCCGAAAGCGGCCTGAGGGCATCCTCCGGTAGGCGCTGGCTGCCTTTTCTTCACGCGCCCTGAAGGTTTTTCCGCGGGCGCTAAGTCGATGGCAACCAAGCCCCGCTAGCCTCGTTTCCCACGCATGGCAGGCACGGCATGGGGGAGAGGCGCGATGCCCGGCTTTCGGCTCGCGAGCTTCGCGACGGAGCGGCTCGGGGCGCCCGGCGGCCCGTTGATGGCCGAGCGGCGGGTGCTGCAGGCGCTGGCTCTCAGGGCTGCGGACGCGGATCTCGTCGCCCTGCAGGGCGTCACCAGTGCGGCGGCGCTCGAGCGCTTCCGCCTGGGCGAGCTCGCCCGCGCCGGTGGCCTCGACTATCGCCGTGCGCTGCTCATCGAGGGCAATGACCCCCGGGCCGGCCATCCGGCCGTGCTCGGCCGCCTGCCCATCGTTCATGCGCGCAGCCACGCCAGCCTCAGCTTCACCGAGATCGGCCGCACGCCGCCCCGTGGCATGCCGCCGGAGGCACCCGTCTTCACCCGCGACTGCCTCGAGATCGAGACCGAGCTGCAGCGGCGGCGCCTCGCCCTCTTCGTCTGCCATTTCGGCGATCCCGCCCCCGCCGCCACCGAACCGGACGGCGTCGGGCCGCTCGATACCGGCGAGGGGCCCCGCGAGCGGCGCCTCGCCGAGGCGGCGGCGCTGCGCTGGATCATCGAGCGGCGCTGGCCCGATCCGGCGCAGGCGGAATGGGTGGTGCTCGGCAGCCTGGGCGACGCGCTCTTCGACGATGGCGGGCGCCCCGTGCCCAACAGCGGCCTCGCCCCGCTCGTCGCGGACGGCTTCGCCGTCGATCTCCTGGCCCGCGGCATCCCGGTGCCGGCGGAGCGCTGGACCTGGCATCTGGCCGCGACCGGCACCTACGGCCATCACGATCACCTGCTGCTCTCGCCGGCGCTCGCCCGTCGCAACCGTGATGCCGTGCCCTGGCTGGTGCGGGGCGGCCTCGCCTGGTGCGCCGAGCGCTACGACGGCCCGCGCTTCCCGCGGGTCGGCTGGCTCGAGCCCGCGGCCAGCAGCCATTGTCCGGTCGTCCTGGATCTCGCCTTCAACGGCTGAGGGGAGGGCTCCGCTAGCGCTGCGTGTAGTCGCGGCCCGGCCGCGAGCGGTAGGTCGGCAGCTCCAGGCCCCAGCGGATCGCCGCACCGCGAATGGCGAAGGCGGTGGCTATGCCGAGCGCCTCGGCGAGGAGCCCCGTCGCACCGAGGGCGAGGAGCAGCACCGTCACCCCGGCCCCGGCGACGGCGGCGGTGACATAGATCTCCCGGGCGAGGATCAGTGGCCGCTCGCCGCAGACCACGTCGCGGATCAGCCCGCCCATGGCGGCCGTCATCACGCCCATGACGATGGCGACGAGCGGGCCTGCGCCGGCGAGCAGGGCGATGCGGGCACCGAGCACGCAGAAGAGGGCGAGGCCGAGCGCGTCGGCCCAGAGCAGGAGCGTGTAGCGCCGCTCGACGAGGTGGGCGGTGAAGTAGACGAGCACCGCGGCCGCGACGGTGACGAGGAGATAGTCCGGCTGGCCGACCCAGAAGACCGGAATGCGGCCGAGCAGGAGATCGCGCACCGTGCCGCCGCCGATGCCGGTGACGGAGCCGATGAAGACGAAGCCCAGGATGTCCAGCTCCTTCCGCGACGCGGTGAGCGCCCCGCTGACGGCAAAGACGAAGACGCCGGCGGCGTCGAGCCAGAACGGCAGCAGCAGCATGGTCGTCTCCCGAGGTCGGTGCGAGGGGCCACGGGGCCCCCGCCAGCGGATCGCACGCCCGGCGGCCCGGCGCCAGCCGGGCGTTTGACCCGGACCGTCGTTTGACAAGGCTGACGCCGCGCAGCATCGTGCCGTGCACGGGAAGGGTGCCGCCAGCGTGCTGCCCCGACCTTCGTGACCCTGGCGAGGAGCGGCCGCATCAGCGCTGTACGTCTGGATTCCATGGGCTCGGCCGGACGTGAGCCCGGCCGGTCGGCGCTCTGGTCCCGGCCGGCCCGGTCGTCGGTCCTCGCGACGCTGCAGTTCGCTCTGCTCTGCGCTGCCCTGATCTGGCTCACCGCCCGGGGTGCGGCCAATATGGGATACAATTGGCAGTGGTACCGCGTGCCGGACTACTTCGCGCGCGTGGTCGACGAGCGGCTGGTCTGGGGGCCTCTGGCCTATGGCTTCGTCGAGACCGTCCGGCTCTCGGCGATCGCCTTCGTGCTGACCGTGCTCCTCGGGCTCGTCGTCGCGGTGCTCAGGCTCTCCCGCTCGCCGGTCGGCCGTGCGGTGGCAGTGGGCTACACCGAGCTGATCCGCAACACGCCGCTCCTGGTGCAGCTCTACATCTTCTATTTCGTGCTGGCGCCGATCGTCGCCATGGACCGCTACTGGACGGCGATCTTCTGCCTGACCGTGTTCGAGGCGGCCTTCGCCGCCGAGATCTTCCGGGCCGGCATCATGGCAGTGCCGCGCGGCCAGTGGGAGGCGGCGGCGAGCCTCGGGCTCGAGCGCTGGCAGGCCTATCGCGACATCGTCCTGCCGCAGGCCGTGCGCTTCGTCCTGCCGCCTTTGACCGGGCTCGCCGTCTCGCTCGTCAAGCACAGCTCGATCGTCAGCGTGATCGCCGTCTTCGAGCTGACGACGGAAGGCCGCAACATCATCTCCGACACCTATATGAGCTTCGAGATCTGGCTGACCGTGGCCGGACTCTATCTCTCCATCACGGTCACGCTCTCGCTGCTCGCGGCCTGGCTCGAGCGGCGGTTCGAGGTCACGTCGTGAGGCGCTCGGAGCCTCGCGAGGACGCATCACTGACGCAAGAACAGCGGAGGAAAGCCGTGAAGCACCTGATCAATCGACGGACCGCCCTGGCGGCGGCCCTGCTCGTCGGATTTGCGGGCGGCCTCGCCGGGGGAATGGCCCAGGCGCAGGACACGCGCCAGGCGGTGGCCGGCGACAGCGTGATCGAGCAGATCAAGCAGCGCGGCAGCCTGATCGTCGGGCTCTCGACCTTCGTGCCCTGGGCGATGCTCGACAAGAACGGCGAGCTCATCGGCTACGAGATCGATGTGGCGAAGAAGCTGGCCGAGGACATGGGCGTGGAGGTCGAGTTCGTGCCGACCGCCTGGGACGGCATCATCCCGGCGCTCATCTCCGGCACGTTCGATGTCATCATCTCCGGCATGAGCGTCACGCCGCAGCGCAACCTGACGGTCAACTTCTCCGAGCCATATGCCTTCTCGGGCCTCAGGGTCGTGGTGAGCCGCGAGCACGAGGGCTCGATCTCGAGCCTCGAGGACATGAACCGGCCGGACTTCACGATAGCACTGCGCCGCGGCGCCACGCCCGTGACCTTCGCCCAGACCGCCCTGCCCGAGGCGCGGCTGCTGCAGTTCGACGAGGACGGCGCCGCGGTCCAGGAGGTGCTCAACGGCAATGCGGACGCGACGATCGCCTCCGAGCCCTCGCCCAGCGCCTACGCCGCCGAGTACCCGGACCAGCTCTACATCCCCATCGACGACCTCTTCAGCGTGACCGCCGAGGCCTTCGCCATGCGCAAGGGCGACCCGGACGCGCTGAACTACTTCAACAACTGGATCGCCGTGAACTGGCGCAACGGCTTTCTCGAGGAGCGCCACAATTACTGGTTCCGCACGCAGGACTGGGCCGATCAGCTGCCGCAATAGGCCGGGCGCGGCGGTCGCCCCTCAGGGCGGCCGCCGGCCGGCGTTCCATTGGCTGAGGCAGCATGTGGCCGGGTGACGAGCGGCCGCTGCGCTTCGGCCTCGTCGATGTCGTCGTGCTGGCGGTCCTGGCCGGGCTCGTGGGCTGGATCGTCTGGCTCGCCAACACGACGCTCGTCTACAACTGGAACTGGGGCATCCTGCCGAGCCTGTTCGTGCGGACCGATCCAGAGACCGGCGGGCTCGTGCCGAACTTCCTGGCCGAGGGCCTCTTCACCACGCTCCGGCTCACTTTCTATGCCGGCATCGGCGCGGCGCTGATTGGCGTCCTGATCGGCCTCTGCCGGGTCGCCAGCGGGCTCTTCTTCCGCCTCGTAGGGCGGGGCTACGTGGAGGTGGTGCGCAACGTTCCGCCGCTGATCTTCATCTTCATCTTCTACTTCTTCATCAGCTCGCAGGTCATGCCGCTCATCGGCATCGGCAACTACGCCCGCAACCTGCCGGTGGACGAGCGCTGGTGGTTCGAGTTCCTCTTCGGCGACCGGCGGCGGATCGACGCCTTCGTCGCCGCGGTCATCTGCCTCGCCATGTTCGAGGGCGCCTATGTCGCCGAGATCATCCGCAGCGGCATCCAGTCGATCCCGCGGGGCCAGTGGGAGGCCGCGGCGAGCCTCGGCCTCTCGCGCTTCGCCCGGATGCGCGACGTCATCCTGCCCCAGGCGATCCGCGCCACGGCCCCGCCCTTGGCCAACCAGTTCATCAGCCTCGTCAAGGACAGCTCGATCGTCTCGCTCATCGCCGTCCAGGAGCTGACCTTCATGGCCAGCCAGACCGTGGTGACGACGCAGCGCACCTTCGAGATCTGGCTGACCATCGGCGCCCTCTACTTCATGATCTGCTGGCCCCTCTCGCTGCTCTTCGCGCGGCTGGAGAAGCGGACGGGGCGGTAGGCGATGGACCAGCGTTCAGGCGGCGGAGACGGCCGACTTGTGATAGGATCAGGTGGGGCCGCGACAGGCGAGAGGGGCGGGTACGTATGACGGATCGGCCGAAGAATACCGCAGAGCTTCGCTCGCGCCTGGCCGCGGCCCTGCCCGGCCTGCGCGACCGGTACCCCATCCGCACGCTCGGTGTCTTCGGCTCCTGGGCCCGCGGCGAGCAGACGCCGGAGAGCGACGTCGATCTCCTGGTGGAGTTCGAGAAGCCCGTAGGATTCTTCGAGTTGTCGAGACTTGAGGATGAGCTGGCAATCCTGCTTGACGTTCGCGTCGATCTGGCGACGCCGGGAGCCCTGAAGCCGCGCATGAGCGAGCGCGTGCTGCGGGAGCTGTTGCCGACGTGAGCCGACGGGACATCGGTCTGTATATCGACGACATGCTTCAGGCCATCGAGGACATATCAGTCGCCATCGCTGGCGCCGATCTCGATGCTTTCGTTGCGAATCGACTGTTGCACAAGGCAGTTATCCGCGACCTCGAAGTGCTGGGTGAGGCTGCCAGGAATGTTCCCGACGAGGTGCGGTTGACCTGTCCCGATGTCCCCTGGCGGCGCATCGTCGGGATGCGCAACAAGCTCATCCACAATTATTTCGGGGCCGATCTGGCTACCGTTTTCGTTGCCGCCAGCGAGGACGTTCCGCTGCTCGCGGCACCGCTGCGGCAGTTGTTGGCGAGACTTGACGCCGAGAGCTGAGCTGTCACCCCAAGACCGCCGGCTTCGGCCCGCCGGTCGCCCAGTCCAGGAGCTCGACCGTGTGGCAGACGGGGATGCCGGTGCCGGAGCCGATCTGGGTGAGGCAGCCGATATTGCCGCTGGCGATCACGTCGGGGCGGGTGCGCTCGAGCTGCCTGACCTTGCGGGTCCTGAGCTGGCCCGCGATCTCGGGCTGCATCAGGTTGTAGACACCGGCGGAGCCGCAGCAGATGTGGCTCTCGGCAGGCTCCTTCACGGTGAAGCCGGCCTGGGTGAGGAGCGACTTGGCCTCGGTCCTGAGCTGCTGGCCGTGCTGCATCGAGCAGGCGTTGTGGTAGGCGACGACGAGGTCCGTGTCGGCCACGGCCGGCTGCAGGCCAAGGCCGTGAAGGAACTCGCTGACGTCCTTGGTGAGGGCGGCGATGGTGGCGGCCTTTTCGGCATAGGCCGCGTCCTCGCGCAGCATGAAGCCGTAATCCTTGACCGTGGTGCCGCAGCCGGACGCGTTGATGATGATGGCATCGAGGGGCTCACGGCTGTGCTCGGCGATCCACGCGTCGACATTGGCCCGGGCCGAGGCGAGGGCCGGGGCCTCCTTGCCCATGTGGTGGGTGAGGGCACCGCAGCAGCCGGCTCCTTTGGCGACGACCACCTCGACGCCGTGGCGGGTGAGCAGGCGGATGGTGGCTTCGTTGATCTCCGGCGCCAGGACCTGCTGGGCGCAGCCCGAGAGGAGGGCGACGCGCGCCCGCCTGGTGCCCCGGGCGGCGAAGGTCTGATGCTTGTCGACGGGCGACGGCGGCCGGGGGCCGCCTTTGGGTGCCAGCTCCAGCATGGCGCGCAGCCGGCCGGTGAAGAGGCTCTTCAGCGGGCGGGCCAGCCAGGCGTTCAGCAGGGCCATACGAAAGAGACCCGGGCGCGGCAGGACGGTCGCCAGCACGGCGCGCAGATAGCGCTCGAAAGGCGGGCGTTCGTAGGTTGCCTCGATGTGCTTTCGGGCGTGGTCGACCAGGTGCATGTAGTGCACGCCGGAGGGGCAGGTGGTCATGCAGGAGAGGCAAGAGAGGCAGCGATCGATATGCTTGACCGTCTTCGCATCCGCCGGACGGTTTTCCTCCAGCATGTTCTTGATCAGGTAGATGCGACCCCGCGGGCTGTCGAGCTCGTCGCCGAGCAGCACGTAGGTCGGGCAGGTGGCGGTGCAGAAGCCGCAATGCACGCAGGTCCGCAGGATCTTCTCGGACTCGCGGGTGTCGGGATCGGCGAGCTGGGCCTCGGTGAAGCGGGTCTGCATCAGCGGTTCTCTCGGCCGGAGGCGGCCTGTCGGCTCGCCATGGCGGCAATTGGGAGGTAGAGCCGTGTCCCGGCAGCGGGGAGGCGGCAGTGGACGAGACCGGAGCGATCAGGCGCGGCTATGCGCTCGGGCTCGTCGGCGTGATCATCTTCAGCCTGTCCCTGCCGGGCACCCGGCTCGCCGTGCCGGAGCTCGGGGCGGAGTTCGTGACGGCGGGACGGGCCGCCCTCGCCGGGCTCCTGTCGCTCGCCTACCTGCTCCTTGGCCGCCGGCGGCTGCCGGGACGGCAGCACTGGCGGGACCTCGGCCTCGTGATCGGCGGTGTGGTGATCGGCTTTCCGCTCTTCACGGCCTTCGCCATGCGCGAGGTGGAGGCGAGCCACGGCGGCGTCGTGTTGTCGCTCCTGCCGCTCATGACGGCAGGCACGGGCGCGCTCTTCGCCGGCGAGCGGCCGTCCTTGCGCTTCTGGCTCGCCGCCCTCGCCGGCACGGCCGTGGTGCTCGCCTTCATGCTCTACCGGGCGGGCGGATTCTCCCAGGCCGATCTCTATCTGGCGCTGGCGGGGCTCGGTGCGGCAATCGGCTATGCCGGGGGTGCCCGCATGACGGCGCACATGCCTGCGCTCGAGGTCATTTCCTGGAGCCTCGCTTTGGCGCTGCCGGTGTCGCTGCCGCTGATGCTGTTCCTCTGGCCGGCCGATCCGGCGGCGGCCGGCCTCGTGGCCTGGGGTGCGCTCGGCTTCGTGGCGGCCTTCCCGCAGTTCATCGGCTTCTTCTTCTGGTATGGCGGGCTGGCGGCCGGCGGCATCGCCCGGGTCGGGCAGATGCAGCTCCTGCAGGTCTATTTCACGCTCGGCTTCAGCGCGCTGCTGCTGGGCGAACGCGTCGGCCTGGTGACCTGGTTGGCGGCCCTGCTCACCGTCTGCTGCGTCTGGCTCGGTCGCAAGGCGCCCGTCAGGGCACGCGCCTAGTGGGCGGCGCATCTCAGCCACCCTGATGCATGAGGCCGGGATTGAGCAGGCCGTGCGGGTCGAAGCTCGCCTTCACGCCCCGCGTCAGGGCAGCGACGGCGGCTGTTTCGGGCTCGAAGACGGCGATCCTGGCGCGCAGCCCGGCGGAGCCCCGGACCAGCGTCGCATGCCCCTTCGCTCGGCCGGTCGCGGCGCGAACGGCGGCCTCGCCGGCGTCGCTCGCCTCAGGTACCGCCAGCCAGACCAGGCCGCCGGACCAGTCGTAGAGCACGCGGATCTCGGTGCCGGTGAGACCCTCGCGGATGGCGGCGACGGCAGCCGCACCCGTCTTCGGCGGCAGGCTGAGCCGCCAGACCGCATGGTCAGCAGGCTCGACCAAGGGCTGCACGTCGCGCACCGAGCGCCAGAGTGCGTCGCCGGCCT
>CAZGUW010000024.1:0-29881 GCA_964528705.1 uncultured Geminicoccaceae bacterium | reverse complement strand
GAGTCGCGACACCATCCACCTGGTTCAAGAACCAACCGAACGCCTCCGGCCCAGTTGCACCACAGGCGATGCTTTTTACGCCGTGCGGTCGGTCGAGTTTGTCAAGCAAAAATTGCCCATCACCCCCATTTAGCCAATCGAGATGGCGCTCGAAATCAAAAAGGAACATTGTAGTCGAGAACAGATTGTAAGCTGGTCTTTCATGCGAAATGTAAGAGAAATCAATCCATCCAGCGTCGATCTTACCACTACCAATCGCGTCATAAATCTCAAAATTATGAACTAATTCCCCAGGTTCAAACACGGCGATCTTGATCGAGCCATCAGAGAGTTTATTTAGATGTTCCGCAAATTGGAGACTTGAGGTTCCTAGAACTGGAAGATGGCTGGGGAACATCGAGACCATCCGCCAGTGTTGGTGTAACTCCGCCGTCGTTGCTTGAGACGGGTTAATCGTTATACTGAGGCTGGCTAGCAAAAAGACTGTCATCGCCGATCGGAAGTCGCGAAGCCGTTGAAACATGGCCTGTTTCTCCGTCATGCGAAATTCGTCCAAACGAAAGGGCTGTAGTTGTACCACAAATCGCGAGATTACGCGATCCGAAATCGGAGATAAATGTTTTGCACGACTCCTGGACAAGTACCTGACTACGCCCCGTTTCGCGATGCGGAACGGGGGGGGGCGGCACGGATTTTGGCTTTCAGAAGATATGAACTGACGGCGTAAACTATGTGGGCGCCCGACTTAGAGTGATCCCAAAGAATCGGGTTGCGCATGGGAATTCCGCGTGTAACCGGTCAGGTGCACCCGGTCTCGGAGTGGCGTGGACGCTGAGAGATCACTGCAGCGACCTTCATTCAGGTGTGCTGAGTTATGGCTGACCCGACCGCGCGCCGGTCGCCCAGGCCCTACGGGCTGACGCAGTCAGAGACCGCGCTGGTCGTTCGCCTCGTCACCGACGATAATATCTTGGAGACGGGCGATACCTTGGGCATCGCCAGAAGCGCGCCGATGATACATCTCGCGCGAATCTTCGCGAAGTGGACGCCTAATAGGCAGTCGGTCTTGTGGCGCTCGCCAACAAGCTCTTCACGGCGCCTTTCGGCAGGGGCTAAGCGTAAGCGCGGAGTGGGCTCGAGCTATTGCGCCTCGGCGGGCGCCGGATAGCTGCGCTTCGGCGCCAGCTTCGCCGCGAGGAGCATGACGGCGACCAGCGCCACGACCGCGACGATCTGCGAGAGCCTGCCCGTGGGCCAGATGAGGAAGACGCCGATGGCGAAGATGACGGGGCGGAGCCAGTGCGGGATGGGGTGCTCGCCGTGGCCCTCGAAGCCGACGGCGAGGGCGTAGATGCCGAAGGCGGCGAAGAGGGTGATCTCGAGGCCGGTGAGCCAGTCGCCGTTGAGGTAGGGCGTGTAGGCGAAGAGGATGGGCACGATGTAGAGGCCCTTGGCGACGCGCCAGGCGGTGAGGCCGGTGGCCATGGGCGGCGTCTTGGCGATGGCGGCGGCGGCGAAGGCGGTGAGGCAGACCGGGGGTGTGACGTTGCTGTCCTGGCTCAGCCAGAAGATGATCATGTGGGCCGAGAGCAGCGTGGTGGCGAGGATGGCCGGGTCGAGCGCCTGGTCGTAGAGGGTGCGCGAGAAGTCGCCGGGCACGAGCGCGTAGAGGGCGGCCGCCTCCTCCATGGGGAGCGGGCCCTGCAGCTTGGTCATCGCCTCCGGGTCGGCCAGCATGAAGACCGCCTGGGCGGCCTGGGGGAGGGTGCCCGCTGCGATCATGTCGACGATGGCGGCGTCGTTCATCATCTGGAAGAGGGCCGGGGCGGAGAGCGTGGCGAGGACGATGTAGGCGGCCGTCACGGGCAGGCCCATGCCGAGCACGAGGGATGCCAGGGCAACCAGCACGAGTGCCACCATGAGGTTGCCGTTGGCCCAGCTCGCCAGCATCAGCGAGAGGGTGTTGCCGATGCCCGTGGTCTCGACGACCATGACGATGAGGCCGACCGAGACGAGCAGCATGGCGGTCATCACCATGTTGCGGGCGCCAAGCGCCAGGGCGTCGACGATGGCGAGGAGGCCCATGGGTGTCCGGGTCAGCCAGGACGAGCCGATCACGGCGAGGATGGCGAAGGCGGCGGCGTAGGTGGGCGTGAAGCCCTGCAGCAGCATGACGATGAGCACGCCCATCGGGATGAGGAAGCTGATGCCGCCGCGCCGGAGGATCTCCAGCACACCGGGCGAGTCCTCGTCGATGCCGGTGATGTTGTGCTTCTTCGCTTCGATGCGGACCCAGACGGCGACCGAGAAGAAGTAGAGGATGGCCGGCAGGATCGAGACGGCGACGATCGTCAGGTAGGAGATCTGGGTGTAGGTCGCCATGACGAAGGCGCCGGCACCCATGATCGGCGGCATGAGCTGGCCGCCGGTCGAGGCGGAGGCCTCCACGCCGGCCGCGAACTTCGCCGGGAAGCCCGCCTTCTTCATCAGCGGGATGGTGATGACGCCGGTCGAGACGGTGTTGGCGACGGCCGAGCCCGTGACCGTGCCGGTGAGGGCGGAGCCGAGGACGGCGACGAAGCCCGGCCCGCCGACCACCCGGCCGGCGATGGCGCGGGCGAGGTCGATGACGAAGGCGCCGGCTCCGGAGCGGACGAGGAAGGCCCCGAACAGCACGAACATGAAGACGAAGGTGGCGCTGATCCGGGCGATCGGGCCGAACATGCCGACGAGCTCGACATAGGCCCGAAAGAGCGTGGTCTCGAGCGTCAGGCCCGGGAAGCGGAACATGCCGGGGACATAAGCGCCGCCGCCGGCGAGGTAGACGAGGGCGACGACGGCCAGGCAGGGGATGAAGAGGCCGGCGGTGCGCCTCGCCATCTCCAGCGCCAGGGCGATGGCGAGAAAGGCCATGACCCAGTCCGACCAGATGAAGCGCACGCCCCGGTCGTAGATCGCGTCGAAGGCCCAGTTGACGTAGACCGCGGCGGCGACGGCGAGGAGGCCGAGCGTGACGTCGATCCAGAAGACGACGCGGCCGCCGCCCGGCCGGAGCGGGTAGAGCAGGGTGCAGAGCAGGGCGAAGCCGCCCCAGTGCATGGAGGTCAGGAGGAGGTCGTCGAGCCGGCCGAAACTGTTGGCGTAGATATGGAAGAGCGAGATCAGCACCGCGAGCGCCAGGACGGCGCGGGCGTAGATCGGGCCGGTGCCCTCACGCGTCGGCGTGGTCAGCTCGCCGGCCTCGTCCAGCTTCTCGGCCATGGGCGCGGATCAGGCGGTGGCGACGGGGTCGGGCCCCGCCGCCACGGCTTCGATCAACCGCCTCAGTTCGGCAGGAGGCGGGCCGGGATCTCGACGCCGACCTCCTCGTAGAAGCGGACGGCCCCGGGGTGCAGGGGAGCCGGCAGGCCGGCAAGGGCCGCCTCCAGCGACATGGCCTTGGTCGCGGGGTGGATGTTCTGCAGGAAGCCCAGGTTCTCGAACATGGTCTTGGTGATCTTGTAGACCGCTTCCTCGTCGACATCGGCGTGCACGCCGAGGAAGTTCGGCTGGGCGATGGTGTTGACGTCCCCGTCCTGGCCCGGATAGCTGCCGGCCGGGATGACGTAGGCGGTCCAGAGCTCGTCGCCACCATTCGCCCGCTCGGTCTGCTCCGGCGTGAACTCGAGGATCACGAGGTCGTCGCGCGAGGCGTAGGCCTGGGTGATGGCCGAGACCGGCACGCCGCCCGGGATGTTGGCGCCGACGATGGTGCCGTTCTGCAGGCCCTCGGCGGTGGGCCCGTAGCCCTGGTAGACGACCTCCATGCCCTCGGGGTCGATGCCGAGGCCGTTCAGGATCTCGCGGCCGGAGCCCTCGGTGCCCGAGTTCTTCGCCCCGATGGAGAAGGGCTTGCCGGCGAAGTCCTTGAGGTCGTCGATGGTGCCGGTCGGCGCCAGGTCCTCGGTGGTGATGAAGTGCTCGACGTTCTGCCAGAGCATCGAGACCGAGCGCAGCCACTCCTGCTTGCCCTCGCCCTCGAGCGGGCCGGAGCCCTGCGCGGCGTAGCGGCCGAAGAGGCCCTGGAGGATGCCGAACTGGGCCTGGCCCTCACGCATCAGCTTGATGTTCTCGCCGGAGCCGGCCGAGCTGATGGCGGACATGTCGATGCCGTCGGAGGCCTGCAGCTTGACCTTGACCAGCGTGGCGAGGGCCACGCCGACCGGGTAGTAGGTGCCGCCGGTCGTCGCCGTGGTGAGGATGAAGGACTGGTCCTGGGCCATGGCCGGCGTGGTGCAGGCGGCAGCCAGGGCAATGGCGGCGGCGCCGAGGAGCGCCGTACGTCGGTTGCTGTTCATCTCGTATCTCCCTGAGAAATCGTGCTGGCGAGGTTAGCCTGTGATGCGGGCTTGACAAGCCTGTCGTCGGCGGTGGCCGGCGGGGCGTCGGGCCGGGGTTCGGGCCAGGGTTCGGGGAAGAGCGCGCTGGTCCGGCCCATGAGCCGGTAGGCGAGGAGACCGAGCCATTCCCTGACCGCCATGTCGAGCTCGTCGAGCCGGGCCGCCGGCGAGTAGCGCTGCGGCCAGACGAGGTCGCCTTCCGTCTGGTAGTCGACGGGCCAGGGCACGGGCTCCCAGCCGAGCCGGCGGAAGATGCCCATCGAGCGCGGCATGTGGGCCGCCGAGGTGACGAGCAGCCAGATCTCTTCCGGCCCGGGCTGCACCATCTCCTGGGTGAGGAGCGCGTTCTCCCAGGTGTTGCGCGAGCGGTCCTCGTGGATCACGCGGCCGGCGTCGAAGCCGACGAGATCGACATAGAGCGCGTTGACCACCTGCTCGCTCGGGCCGCCGCCGAGGACGCCGGTGCGGCCGGTGAAGACGAGGCGCGCCTCGGGGTAACGCTCGGCCAGCGCCACGCCCTCGATCAGCCGCTCGCCGTTGCGGCTGAGGGCAAGGACACCACGGGCGTTCGTGATGTCCTGCTCCTGGGCGCCGCCGAGGACGACGATCCCGTCGACCCGTGCCGGCGGCTCGGCCGGACGGGGGAAGCGGTTCTCCAGCGGCAGATGCAGCCAGAGCCCGACCGGCAGGGCGACCAGCAGGACGAGCAGGGCGACCACGCCCCTGACCAGCCACCAGCGGCGCAGGAGGACGCCGAGCAGGAGCAGGCAGCCGAGGAGGCTGCTCGGCATCAGCACGATCCAGGCGAGCTTCGAGACGATGAAGCTCAAGGGTCAGGGGCTCCCGCGCCCGGTGGTGCCGGTCAGGGGAGCTGGCAGCCGTTGACGTGGGTGTAGATGGCGTAGAGCGAGGTGGTGCCGCAGATGTAGAGCCGGTTCCGCTTGGCACCGCCGAAGCAGACATTGGCGACGACCTCGGGCACGTGGATCTTGCCGAGCAGCGTGCCGCCGATGTCGAAGCAGTGCACGCCGTCCGCGGCGCTGGACCAGATCCGCCCGTCCGTGTCGCAGCGGAATCCGTCGAAGAGCCCGGCGTCGCAGGTGGCGAAGACCTCGCCGCCGGCCAGCGTGTTGTCGTCGCGCACGTCGAACTTGCGGATGTGGCGCGGCCCGTTCGGGTCGTGGCTGGCGCCGGTGTCGGCGATGTAGAGCAGCTTCTCGTCCGGCGAGAAGGCGAGGCCATTGGGCTTGACGAAGTCGGTGCAGACGGCGGTGAGGCTGCCGTCCTTCGGATCGAAGCGGAAGACGTGGCAGCCGCCGTATTCCTGCGCGCCCTTGTGGCCCTCGAGGTCGGTGAGGATGCCGTAGGGCGGGTCGGTGAACCAGACCGTGCCGTCGGACTTGACCACCACGTCGTTGGGCGAGTTCAGGCGCTTGCCCTCGAAGCTGTCGACGAGCGTGGTGACCGTGCCGTCGAGCTCGGTGCGGAAGACGCAGCGGGCACCGTGGCTGCAGGAGATCAGCCGGCCCTCGCGGTCGCGGGTGTGGCCGTTGGTGTTGTGCGCCGGCTGGCGATAGACGCTCATCGTGCCCTCGAGCCCGGTATGGTCGGGGACGAAGCGCATGATCCGGTTGTTCGGGATGTCGGAGAAGAGGAGGAAGTCGCCGTCGCGGAAATAGACCGGGCCCTCGGCCCAGGCGGCGCCGGTCCAGAGCTGCCGCAGCCGCATGTTGCCGCCGATCAGGTTGCCGAAGGGCCGTTCGATGATCTCGTACTCGTTCTTCCGTTCCGCCATGGCGTCCTCCCCGTTCTGGTGCCGGCCCCGCTTCAGAGCCTGTCCGACTTCTCGGACAGGCTCTTAGCCGCTGGGCGCCGCGTCGGGAAGGCCTGCCAGGCGAAAGTCCGCGGCGAAGGGCGTCAGGACCGGATGCTGCCGGCCGATGCAGAAACCCGGTGCGATCGCCATGAACCGGGCCGCCACCGCGCGCGCCTCTTCGAGCCGAGCCAGCCGGACGAGCCCGGCGATCGCGATCAGGTGCGAGGGGACGTGCGCCGGGTAGATCTGCACCGCCTTTCGGGCCAGGTCGTGCGCGGCGTCAAAGTCGCCGAGGCGCAGCCGGGCGCCGGCCATGCCGGCCCAGGCCATGACGCTGAAGGGATCGAAGGGCGAGAGGCAGAGCGCCCGTTCGCCGAGCTCGATCGACCGCTCGTACTTGCCGGCCCAGGTGCTGATCACGGCACCGTGGCCGTGGGCATGCACCGAGCTCGGGTTGAGGGCGAGGGCGCGCTCGATCATCTCCAGGGCCGCCGCATGGTCGCCCGTGGCGAAGGCATAGGCGATGGCTGCGTGGGCGAGCGTCGTCGCGTCCTCGGTGCGGCTCGCCCGCACGGCCTCGGCATGGCGGAGCGCCGCCTCCGGGCCGCGCCGGTCGATGGCGGTCTCCCACAAGCCGCGGGCGAAATGGCACCAGGCGGCGACGCCGTGTGCCTCGGCGTAGTCGGGATCGATGGCCAGCGCCCGCGCCACCTGCTCGAGCGCAGCGCCGCGTCCTTCGGGCGTGTTCGCGTACATGCAGGCGACCGCGCGCAGGTAGTGGTCCCAAGCGCCCAGATCCTCCGGGCGCTTGCGCCGTGCGCGCTCGATCTCAGCCTCCTTCACCCTGGGCTCGATGGCGCCGATGACACCTTCGGTGATCCGGTCCTGCAGCTCGAAGACGTCAGCGACGCTGCCTTCGAAGCGCTCTGCCCAGAGGGTCCGGCCCGTGGCGGCATCGAGGAGCTGGACGTTGAGCCGCACGCGATCGGCGGCACGCCGCATGCTGCCTTCGAGCACGTAGCGCACGCCGAGCGCCGCGGCGGCCTCGCTGGCGCCGCCGGTTCGGCCGTGCACGGCGAAGGCGGAATTGCGGCCGATGACGGTGAGCCAGCGGATGCGCGCGAGTCCGGTGATCAACTCCTCGACCATGCCGTCGGCGAAATAGCCGTCGGTCTCGGCGCCACCGAGGTTGCGCAGCGGCATGACGGCGAGCGAAGGGCGGGTGTCCCGGGGCGGCGCTTCGGCCACCGATCGAAACGGTGCTGCGGTGCCGAGCAGGCGGTAGGCGTGGACCGGCTGGACGAGGCCCTTGACGGCCTGGGGGCCGAGATCGGCGAACGACAGGCCGGGGGCGAGGCGGACATGCTCGTGCACCGCGGCCGAGACGCAGATGCCGCCGGGCTCTGCCAGCTTCTCCATGCGCGCGGCGATGTTGACGGCATTGCCGAAGAGATCGTCGCCCTCGACGATGACGTCCCCAAGGCTGACGCCGATCCGGAAGATCAGCCTGTGGTCCGCCCCATCGGTGCCGGCGGCCACGGCCGCCTCTTCATCGGCCTCCATGCGCCCGGAATAGCCGACGATGTCGGCGGCGGTGATGGCAGCCAGGCGACGCCGGTTGGCGGGCACGGTCATGGCTCGTTGCTCGATGCGGGCAGGGATCGCCCGGGCAGTGAAATGCTAGGATCGCGACCGCGGCAAGTCCATGGCCCTCCCTTCGACCCGGTGCTAGATCTGGCGCCGCTTTTGGTTTGGGGAGAGACGGAATGACCAGGAAGAAGCCCGAGGAGCTGCGCTCCCATCGCTGGTTCGGGGTGCCGGACTTGCGCGCCTTCGGGCATCGTTCGCGGATCAAGCAGATCGGCTTCGACGCGGTCGACTACACCGGCAAGCCGGTGATCGGCATCATCAACACCTGGTCGGACGTCAACAGCTGCCACACCCACTTCAAGGACCGCGTTGAGCACGTGAAGCGCGGCGTGTGGCAGGCGGGCGGGTTTCCGCTCGAGCTGCCGGCGATCTCGCTGGCCGAGCCCATCGTCAAGCCGACCACCATGCTCTACCGCAACTTCCTCGCCATGGAGACCGAGGAGCTCCTGCGCTCGCACCCGATCGACGGGGCGGTGCTGATGGGCGGCTGCGACAAGACCACGCCGGGCCTGATCATGGGCGCCATCTCCATGGACGTGCCGGCGATCTTCCTCCCGGCCGGGCCGATGCTGCGCGGCAACTGGCACGGCAAGATCCTGGGCTCGGGCTCGGACAGCTGGAAGTACTGGGCCGAGCTCAAGGCCGGCAACATCACCGAGGAGGCCTGGGACGAGATCGAGAACGGCATCGCCCGCAGCGTCGGCACCTGCATGACCATGGGCACGGCCTCGACCATGACGGCGATCGCCGAGACCATGGGCTGGAGCCTGCCGGGTGCTTCCTCGATCCCCGCCCCCGACAGCAATCACACGCGCATGGCGGCCGCTTGCGGCCGGCGCATCGTCGAGATGGTCTGGGACGACCTCAAGCCTTCCGACTTCATGACCGCCGAATCGGTCGACAACGCCATCCGCTGCCATCTTGCCATGGGCGGCTCGACCAACGCCATGGTCCACGTCGTGGCCATGGCGCGGCGGGCCGGCGTCCCGCTCACGGTGGAGCGCTTCGACGAGCTGGCCCGGGAGATCCCGGTGCTCGCCAATGTCCGGCCTTCCGGCAAGTACCTCATGGAGGACTTCTACTATGCCGGCGGCATCCGGGCGCTCCTGATGCAGCTCAAGGACGAGCTCAGCCTCGACTGCCTGACCGTCAACGGCCGCACGCTCGGTGAGAACATCGCCGGGGCCGAGGTCTACATGGATGACGTGATCCACACCATGGCGAGCCCGGTGAGCAAGGAGGCGGCGGCCATCCTGAAGGGCAACCTCGCGCCCGACGGCTGCGTGATCAAGCCCTCGGCGGCCGAGCCGCGGCTCCTGAAGCATCGGGGGCCGGCGGTCGCCTTCGAGGACTACAACGACATGGCAGCACGGATCGACTCGCCCGAGCTGGACGTCACCGCCGACTCGATCCTCGTGCTCAAGAACGCGGGGCCGATCGGCGGGCCGGGCATGCCGGAATGGGGCATGCTGCCGATCCCGAAGAAGCTCCTGAAGGAGGGGGTGCGCGACATGCTGCGCATCTCGGACGCGCGGATGTCCGGCACGTCCTACGGCGCCTGCATCCTGCACGTCTCGCCCGAGGCGGCGGTGGGCGGCACGCTCGCCCTGGTCCAGAGCGGCGACATGATCGAGGTCGACGTCGAAGCCCGCACCATCCATCTCGACGTGCCCGAGGCGGAGCTTCAGGCAAGACGTGAGGCATGGCAGCCGAAACCGGTCGTGGCACGTGGTTATGAGCGTATGTTCGCGGCCCACATCCAGCAGGCGCATGACGGTTGCGACTTCGATTTCCTGACCGGCACCGAGCGCCTGCCGGAGCCGGAGATCCACTGAGCCCGGAAATTCTCGCGCGGCTTAGCACGAGGTTAACCCCGATCGTCTAACTCATACGCCGGTAAGAGGATTCCGGCGATGGCCGGCAGCCGCGGCAGGTTTGCAACAGCGGCGCCGGCCATGCCGGCCCGGCCCCGGATGGAGGGCCGGGTGAACGGAGGAGACGAGCAAATGGTGGATTTGCGCCTGCGCGAACACACGCGCCGCGTCCGGCTCGTGCCGCTGGTGGTCCTGGCCCTGCTCGCCGGCTGCGCCACTGCCCCGAACGACATGGCGTCCCGGTCGCCCTCGCCGGCGGTGGCGGCCGGTGGCCTCGCCAATGCCGCACCTGCGGCCAGAAGTGAGCGAGAGCCGGAGATCGCCCGTCCGGCCGTCGAGCTGGAGGTGGGCGAGGCGTCCTGGTATGGCGCGGCCTATGCCGGGCGGCCGACCGCGAGCGGCGAGCCCTTCGATCCCGAAGCGCTGACCGCGGCGCACCCGGCGCTGCCGTTCGGCACGGAAGTGACGGTGGTCAATCTCGACAATGGCCGCCATGTTGACGTGGTGATCAACGATCGCGGGCCGTTCATCGCCGACCGGATCATCGATCTGTCGGAAGCCGCCGCCCGGGTTCTCGGCTTCCTCAGGGCCGGGCTCGCGCAGGTGCGCATCCTGGCGGCGGGGAGCCCGGAGAGCGCCTGAAAGGCCCGGACTGCGCTCGAGGAGATCTGGAGCCGATGCGCCGCGTCCTTGCCTGCCTCCTCGTCGCCCTGCCGCTCGTCGCGGGCTGCGGCCACTTGATCCCGGCGCAGAACCAGACGGTCGAGCCCACAGCGCTACGACCCGGTGCCAACCGGCTCGATCCGGAGCATTCGACCATCCTCTGGAAGGTCGACCACCTGGGCTACTCCACCTTCGTCGGCCGGTTCGACCGGCTGGACGCGACGCTCGATTTCGACCCGGAGCAGCCGGCGGAATCGATGCTCGAGGTGCGGGTCGAGACCGGCAGCGTCAGCACCCATCTGCCGGGCTTCGCCGACACACTGCGCGGCAGCTCCTGGCTCGACTCATCGAGCCATCCGGAGGCGCGCTTCGTCAGCCGCGAGATCCGGGTCACGGGCGAGACCACCGGCGAGGTCGTCGGTGATCTCACGCTGCTCGGCGTCACCCGGCCGGTGACGCTGGATGTCGTCTTCAATGGCGGGGCCACCAACTTCGTCACCGGCCGCTACACGCTGGGCTTCGCCGCCTCGGCCGTGCTGGACCGCACCGCGTTCGGCATGACCAGCCTCGCACCGGCGATCGGCAGCGAGGTGACGCTCGAGATCCACGCCGAGTTCCAGGCGGAGCGTTGAGACAGGCCGGGGGCTTGCAATATGGTTGGAGCCGTTTAACTGGGTCGATTGGCAACCGGAGAGCCCTGCATGCGAACGAGACGTCTGGCGTATTCGGCCGTGGTCGCGGCCCTGCTGGTCGCGACGACCATGACCGGCCGGCCGCTGCATGCAGCCGACGATGGCATCTTCAGGCTGCGTGGTGCCGGGTCCTGGACCTGCGGGCAGTATCTCGAGGTCGTCAAGAACCAGGACGAGCGCGGCATGTACCTCGCCGGCGGCTGGATCGACGGCTATGTCACGGCGCTGAACGACCGGGTCGACGGCGTTTTCGAAATGTTCCCCTGGCAGAGCACCGAGCTGATCATGGAGCTCGTCCATAACCACTGCGAGCGGGTCCCGGACGAGATGTTCTTCGCCGCGGTGTCGCGCCTCGTGCTGGTCACCAAGCCGACGCGTCTCGCGAAGAAGAGCGATGTCGTGCAGATCCCGGTGCCCGAAGGCCAGCCGATCCAGCTCTACAAGCCTTCGCTGGCGGCGGCACAGGAACAGCTCAAGGCGCTCGGTCACTACTCCTCCACCGTGGACGGTGCCTATGGCCCCGGCACGGCGGCGGCCTTTCGCGCCTTCCAGGCGGAAGCCGGCCTGCCGGAAACCGGGCTGCCGGACCAGATCACGCTCTGGACGCTGTTCGCGCCGCTCTACGAAAAGGCGAGCTGAGGCCTCAGGCCCGGCCACCGGCCAGGGCGTCGACGGCGGCCAGCACCTCGTCCGGCGCCCGCCAGCCTATGGTGACGACCTCGGGGCGACCGCCGGCGAAGGCGAGGAGCGTGGGATAGCCGGTGACGCCGAGCCGGGCGGTCTGCTGCCATTCGGCGGCAACACGGCCGGCGGTCTCCGCCGCCGCGAACCCGGCGTCGAAATCCGCAGGTGCGATGCCGAACTCGGCGGCCGATTCGCGCAGCAGGGCAGGGTCGGTGACGTCGTGCCCGAGCGCGTAGAAGCGTTCCTGCAGCCGGGCGAAGGCCGGCAGCGCCAGGGCCGGGAAGGCCTGGCGGATCACCTCGACGGTGCGACAGGCGGGCTCGGTGTCGTAGACGAAGCCCTCACGCGCGAAGAAGCCGAAGTCGAAGGGCTGGCCGCTCCGCTCGGTGACATGCTCCCAGTGCTGGCGGACAGCTGCCTTGTCCTCCGGCCGCATGGGCCGGGCCCGGTCGGCACCGAGGCTGCCCAGGGCCAGGGTGATGCGGTGGCCGGCTTCGGCCAGGGCACGCACGCTCGGGGCGAAGCCCCAGCACCAGGAGCACATGGGATTTGCGAAGTAGAGCATCTCCAGGGTCAAAAGTCGCCTCCCGTTCTGGCCGCTTGCCGGCGGATGCGTCGGCACCCAATTCCGCTGGCGGGGGCAGCAAGCCTCTTCGCGACGGCCGGCGCGCCATGAGGATCGATCGCCGTGCCCGCCGACACCTGGTGATCCCGAGAGGCGCCGGGCCAGGGCGCGCTTCTGTTCGGGAACGTGAACGACAGACGCTGGGCGGGCCAGGCTGTCGGCATGGACTGAAGTCTACAACTCGTGATGGTCCGTTCCAGCATTTGTTGATCCGACATAGTTGAGCATAACTGGCGCGTGATCCGTTTCGCTTGCATGGATCTCGGCAGAGGCCCGAAGTTGTGCTACACAGGTGTTGCAAAAAAGAATCCCTCGCCGGAATGCCGGCGGGGTGCACGATCCGGTCGGACGGCCGGATCCAATCATGGAGGAAACGCAATGCGGAAACTCTTGATGGCGACCGTGCTGGCGGCGGCCCTGGCTTCCCCGACCTATGCAGCAGAGCCGATGAAGCTCACCGACACGCAGATGGACCAGGTTTCGGCGGGCAATGGCCTCCTGTACTTCTGGTACGGCTTCCTGCTCCAGCACTGGTACGGTTACGACGACTAAGCCAAGCAGCGAGGCCGGAGACGGTGAGCGCCGTCCCCGGCCTCGCGTCCGGTGATTTTGGGCGTCCGGTCGTTTGGCTGGCGCGTCGGGCTGCGATCACGACCGGCGACGCGGAAGGCTGCTGTTTCGGCGGGGCGCGTCGGCAGCTGAAACGTGTCGCGTCGGGTGATGACCGACCCGCCGGCGCGAATGCTGCAGGTCGATAACCGAATGTCATGCCGCTGAGTGGTCGGAGTGGCAGGATTTGAACCTGCGGCCCCCGCCTCCCGAAGACGGTGCTCTACCAGGCTGAGCTACACTCCGAGGCCGCGGCGAGAGATAGGCGAAAGCGCCCGCGCGCGCAAGCGGTCTTGGCCGCGTCAATAGGCGCGGGCGATGGAGAAATCGAGGATCTCCTCGAGCCCGTCCCGCCAGGGCGAGGGCTGGAACACCTCGAGCGAGGCGCGCGCCCGCTGGCCGGCCTCCCGCGCCCGCGCCAGGGTGGCGTCGAGCGTGCCGTGGCGGGTGAGGAGTCGCTGCGCCTCGGCGAGGTCGCCCTCCTGCTGGCCTTCCGGCTGGCCGATCACCCGCTCCCAGAACGCCCGCTCCTCGGCGCTCGCCTGCGCATAGGCGAGAAGCACGGGCAGGCTCGCCTTGCCCTCACGGAAATCGTCGCCGATCGTCTTGCCGAGCAGCGCCTCGCGGGCCGAGTAGTCGAGCGCGTCGTCGACGAGCTGGAAGGCGATGCCGAGTTCCTCGCCGAAGGTGGCGAGCGCTTCCTCCTCCGCCGCCGGCCGGTCGGCGACGACGGCGCCGATGCGGCAGGCCGCCTGGAAGAGGGCGGCCGTCTTGGCGCGGATGACGTCGTGGTAGGCGGCCTCCGTGGTCTGCACGTCGCCGGCGGTCAGGAGCTGGGCCACCTCGCCCTCGGCGATGACCGCCGAGGCGTTGGCGAGGATGTCCAGGACCTTGATGTTGCCGTCGCCGACCATGAGCTGGAAGGCGCGGGAGAAGAGGAAGTCGCCGACCAGGACCGGCGCCTTGTTGCCCCAGAGCGAGTTGGCGGTGGAGCGGCCGCGCCTGAGGTCGCTCTCGTCGACCACGTCGTCGTGCAGCAGCGTGGCCGTGTGGATGAACTCGACGGAGGTGGCGAGGGCGATGTGCCGCTCGCCCTCGTAGCCGCAGAGCCGGGCCGATAGCAGGGTCAGGGTGGGGCGGACGCGCTTGCCGCCGGCCGCGATCAGGTGGCGGGCGAGCTCCGGGATGAGCGTCACCTCGCTCTGCAGCCGCTCGAGGATCAGGCTGTTGACCGCCGCGAGGTCGTCCGCCACGAGCCGCTTGACCAGCGCCAGGGGCGGTGCTTCCGCTGGCGGGTGGCCGGAGGGCTGTTGCAAGGCGGTCACCAGGGCGTTCTCCAAACTGCAAGAGGGCGTCCCCGCGGCCTCGGATGGACCGCTTGCCAACGCCCGCGGCGCTAGCTACCACGCCCGCTTCAACTCTGGCAAACCAGACACTTGGGCATCTGGCTTCGACGGATGGTCGCATCTTGGTAGAATTGGTGCGCAGCAACGACATCGTCCACCTGTCGTGGGTCGAAGCGCTGATGCGCGAGGCCGGAATCCCGACCCTGCTGCTCGATCAGCACACCAGCAGCATCGAGGGCAGCATCGGTGCCATCCAGCGGCGCCTGCTGGTGGCGGAAGAGGATCTGGTCCGGGCGCGGCGCCTGCTGGCCGAGGCGTCACCCACCCCGGGCGAGCGGTGAGCGAGCCGGTCCGGTCGACCTGCACCAGCGACCGGCTGCTGGGCGGCCGGCTGACGATTCGGCAGCCGGCGCGCGGCTATCGGGTCGCCATCGACCCGGTGCTCCTTGCTGCCGCGGTGCCGCAGGCGGGGCGGACCGTGTTCGAGGCCGGCACCGGCGTCGGCACGGCGGCGCTCTGCCTCGCCACCAGGGTCGCGGGGCTGCGCATCGTCGGGCTCGAGATCGATGCGGCGACCGCCGAGCTGGCGCGCGCGAACGTGGCGCAGAACGGGTTCGAGGGTGCGATCACGATTGCGTTGGGAGACATTCTCGCCCCGCCGGCCGATCTCAGGGAGCTTTCCTTCGAGCTCGTCATGAGCAACCCGCCCTATCACCCGGCGGCGGCGCCGCCTTCGCCCGATGAACGAAAGGCGCTGGCGACGCGCGAGGGCACGAGCGCGGCGGACTGGCTGCAGGCCTGCCTGCGGCGGTTGCAGACCGGCGGGCGGCTCGTCCTGATCCAGCGCGCCGACCGCCTGCCGGAGCTGCTCGCGGGGCTCGCCGGGCGGGCCGGGGACATCGAGATCGTGCCCCTCTGGCCGAAGGCGGGCCGTACGGCGAAACGGGTCATCGTGCGCTGCCGCAAGGGAGCCAGGGGAGCGGCGAAGCTCCTCCCGGGGCTTGTCCTGCACGACGGCGATGGCAAGTACAGCGCTGCGGCCCAGGCGATCCTGCGCGATGGCGCCGACCTCGACAGCGTCATGCAGCCGGGCTGAGACCCGACACACCCAGAAGGATTGCGACCTTGCCCTGGTACCGGCCCGACCGGCTCTTTCGCCGCCGCACCCCGATCCCCGTCGTTCGCCTGAGCGGCGTGATCGGCGCCGTGCCCTTTCGCGGCGGGCTGACGCTGCAGTCGATCGAGACGGCGCTGGCTACGGCCTTCGCCATGAAGCGGGCACCGGCCGTGGCCCTTGCCATCAACAGCCCGGGCGGCTCGCCGGTGCAGTCCTCGCTGATCGCCGGACGCATCCGCGACCTTGCCCGGGAGCACGAGAAGCCGGTGATCGCCTTCGTCGAGGACGTCGCGGCCTCGGGCGGCTACTGGCTGGCGCTGGCGGCGGACGAGATCATCGTCGACCGAGCCTCGATCCTGGGCTCGATCGGCGTCATTTCCGCGGGCTTCGGTCTGGAAGGGGCGCTGCAGCGGCTCGGCATCGAGCGGCGGGTCCATGCGACCGGCCCGAGAAAGGCGCTGCTCGATCCGTTCCGGCCGGAGGAGCCCGGCGATATCGAGGTGTTGAAGGAGCTGCACCAGGACATTCTCCAGAGCTTCAAGGCGCAGGTCGAGGCGCGGCGGGGGGAGAAGCTGCGGCTGCCGCCCGAGGCGCTCTATTCGGGGCGGGTCTGGAGCGGCGACAGGGCCATCGAGCACGGCCTCGCCGACGGGCTCGGCGAGCTGCGCTCGACGCTCCGTGCCCGGCACGGCAAGGAGATCCGCATCGCGGTCGTCAACCGGCAGCGCGGCTGGCTGCAGCGGCGGCTCGGCCGGGCCGGAACCCCCGAGGGCCGCCTGATGGCGCTGCTGCCGGAACTCCTCGGCCAGCTCGAGGCGGACGCGCACTGGCGGCGCTTCGGGCTTTGAGCGCGAAATCCGGCGTGGCGGGAGACACCGGCAGCCGGGCGCTGCTAGACTGCCGCCGGCACCGCATCCTTCTCACCCACCTTTGCCATTGGCGCCGCTTTGCATGTTCGGTCTGTCGCTCTCCAAGCTGATCTTCACCGCCCTCCTCATCGTTGCCGTCTGGAAGGGCTGGAAGCTCATGACGGCGATCCGCGACAAGATCAGCGATCCGGCGGACTATGCGGGCGTCAAGGGCCCCGAGAGAAAGGCGCGGGCGAAGAAGCCGGGCCCGGCCGAGACGCTCTACGAATGCCCGCATTGCGGCACCTACGTGCCCAACGGCACGATCTGCCGCTCGAAGGACGAGTGCGTCCTCAAGAAGGCGTGACGCGGCACCCTGCGGCTTCGGGTACGCCCGAAGCGCGAACGCCCTGACCAGGGGGGCGATCCTGCCATAGCCCTCCCGCATCGCCAGAGCGGGGAGGATAGGCGGCCGATGACGGCTTCGGCAAACGATGCACGAGCGAATGGCGGCGCACGGCTGCGCTCGCTGGTCGCCGATTTCGTGGTCCATTCCAGCCGGTCGGCATTCCGTCGCACGCGCTGGAACTTCGATCGGGCGCATGGCGTGGATACGGAAGGGGCCGTCGGTGAGGCCGAGCTCGGCATCGACCTCCAAAACCCGGACGGCCGCTACAAGTACGAGGCGAGCTCGCTGAAGCATGTGCGGTTCGCCCTCGGCCACATCCCGGCACCGCTCGAGCGCTGGTCGTTCGTCGATATCGGCTCGGGCAAGGGGCGGATCGTGCTGATTGCGCTGGGCTATCCGTTCCGGCACGTGGCCGGCGTCGAGTATGCGGCCGGGCTGCACGCGATCGCCGAACGGAACCTCGCGCACTATCGGGGGCCACGGCGGGCCGGCGGGGTGGAGCTGGCCCATGGCGACGCGCTCCGCACGCCGCTGCCCGAGGGCGACACCGTGGTCTACTTCTACAACTCGTTCCTGGGCGCGATGCTGGAGGGCTATCTCGACCATCTGGAGCGCGCGGCCCAGGCGGCGCCGCGCCGCCTGCTCTTTCTCTACAGCAACCCGGTGGAGCGGTTTCGCCTCGACCGGCGGGCCGCGTTCCGGAACGTGTTCAAAGGCGCCTCCGGCTTCGACCTCACCTGGTGGGGCAACCGCCAGCTCGCCGTCTACGAGGTCGTGCCCAGCGCCGCCTGAGCGGTGCCTGGGCGACCGCTTGACCCGGCCCGGCGGCAGCGACTAGGTTCTGCGCCGCAGCAAACCATCGGGTTGAAAAAGCAGAGTGGCCGCGCCGAGCTTCCAGGAGCTGATCCTCCGGCTTCAGAACTATTGGGCGGGCCATGGCTGCCTGATCCTGCAGCCCTATGACATGGAGGTGGGGGCCGGGACGTTCCATCCCGCGACCACATTGAGAGCCCTCGGCCCGGAGCCCTGGAAGGCGGCCTACGTGCAGCCGTCGCGGCGGCCGACCGACGGCCGCTACGGCCTCAACCCGAACCGGCTGCAGCACTATTACCAGTTCCAGGTGATCCTGAAGCCGTCGCCGGCGGACCTGCAGGAACTCTATCTCCAGAGCCTCTACGCGCTCGGCATCGACCCGGCGCTGCACGACCTCCGCTTCGTCGAGGACGACTGGGAGAGCCCGACGCTCGGCGCCTGGGGGCTGGGCTGGGAGGTCTGGTGCGACGGCATGGAAGTCAGCCAGTTCACCTATTTCCAGCAGGTGGGCGGCATCGACTGCCGGCCGGTCTCGGGCGAGCTGACCTACGGGCTCGAACGGCTGGCCATGTACGTGCAGGGGATCGAGAACGTCTACGATCTCGATTTCAACGGTGCCGGCGCCACTTACGGCGATGTCTTCCTGCAGGCTGAAAGGGAGTATTCGGCCTGGAACTTCGAGGTCGCCGATACCGAGACGCTCTTTCGCCACTTCGCCGACGCCGAGGCCGAATGCCAGCGCACGCTGGAGCGGCAGCTGGCTTTGCCGGCCTATGACCAGTGCCTCAAGGCGAGCCACAGCTTCAACCTGCTCGATGCAAGGGGCGTGATCAGCGTCGCCGAGCGGCAGGCCTATATCGGCCGGGTGCGCAACCTCGCCAAGGCCTGCGCCGAGAACTGGCTGGCGAGTCGCGGACATGGCTGAGCTGCTGCTCGAACTCCTCTCCGAGGAAATCCCGGCGCGGATGCAGAAGCAGGCCGCGACGGAGCTCGGCAATCGTCTCGACCAGACGCTTGCCGAGGGGGGCGTGCAGGGCCGGCTGGCGCATTGCCATGCCACGCCGCGACGGCTGATGGTGGCCTTCGCGGACCTGCCCATCGTTTCCGCCGACCGGGCCATCGAGCGGCGCGGGCCGCGGGTCGATGCGCCCGAGAAGGCGCGGGACGGGTTCCTGAAGAGTCTGGGCGCCGTCGACTACACGCTCGACGAGATCGAGGAGAAGAAGGGCCGGTTCCTGGTCGCGCGCTACACCGAGCCCGGGCGGTCGACGGCCGAGATCGTGGCGGCGGCTCTGCCCGGCATCCTCGCCGGCTTCGCCTGGCCCAAGTCGATGCGCTGGGGCACGGGCGAAGCCCGCTGGGTGCGGCCGCTGCAGTCCATCCTCTGCCTCTTCGACGGCGAGGTCGTGCCCTTCTCGTTCGCCGGGATCGAGAGCGGCCGGGAGACCTTCGGGCATCGCTTCATGGCGCCCGATGCCGTCGTCGTGCAGGACGCCGACGACTACCGCAACCACCTGATCGCGGCGCGGGTGATGCTGGAGGCGGCCGACCGGCGCCAGGTCATCGAGGCGAAGGCGAAGGAGCTGGCGGCGGCCGCCGGCTACGTCGTGCGGCCCGATCCCGGGCTGCTCGACGAGATCGCCGGCCTCGTCGAATGGCCGGTGCCGCTGCTCGGGCGGATCGACGCGGATTTCATGGCGCTGCCCGCCGAGGTGCTGGTCACCACCATGCGCGCCAACCAGAAATACCTGGCGCTCGAGGACGGGGCAGGGCGGCTTGCACCCGCCTTCGTCACCGTCGCCAATATCGAGGCACCCGATGGCGGCGCCGCCATCATCGCCGGCAACGAGCGCGTGCTCCGCGCACGGCTCTGGGACGCCCGCTTCTTCTGGGAGCAGGACACGAAGGCGAGCCTCGAATCGCTCCTGCCGAAGCTCGACGCCATGGTGTTCCACGCCGAGCTCGGCTCGATGCGCGAGAAGGTCGAGCGGCTCGAGAC
This sequence comes from uncultured Geminicoccaceae bacterium, assembly GCA_964528705.1. Taxonomy (GTDB): domain Bacteria; phylum Pseudomonadota; class Alphaproteobacteria; order Geminicoccales; family Geminicoccaceae; genus SLRI01. Next base: position 10,357 of record CAZGUW010000024.1, on the reverse strand, counting down.
GATCGCGGTGCGGCTCGCCGACTCGATCCCCGACGCCGACCGGCTCCTCGTCGAGCGGGCGGCACGCCTCGCCAAGGCGGACCTCGTTTCCGGCATGGTCGGCGAGTTCCCCGAGGTGCAGGGCATCATGGGCGGCTACTATGCCCGGGCCCAGGGCGAGCGCGATGCCGTGGCCCAGGCCATCGCCGAGCATTACCGCCCGCTCGGCCCGGGCGACGCCTGCCCGACGGCGCCGACCAGCATCGCCGTGGCGCTCGCCGACAAGCTCGACACGCTCACCGGCTTCTTCGCCGCGGGCATCCGCCCGACCGGCTCGAAGGACCCGTTCGCGCTGCGTCGCGCCGCCCTCGGGCTCATCCGCCTGATCCTCGAGAACGGGCTCAGGCTCGATCTGGCCCCGCTCGTCGAGCTGGCGCTCGGCACGCACGGACGGCGCTTCGCCAGCGTCGATGCGGAGGCGCTGGCCCAAGAGCTGGTGGCCTTCCTGATCGACCGGCTCAAGGTGCAGCAGCGCGAGCTCGGCGTGCGCCACGATCTGATCGAGGCGGTCGTCGCCGGGCGGCCGGACGGCGATCTGGTGCGTATTGTGGCCCGGGTCGGGGCCCTTCGCGCCTTCCTCGCCACCTCGGACGGCGCCGACCTCCTCGCCGCCCTGCGTCGCGCCGGCAACATCGTCGCGATCGAGGAGAAGAAGGAGCGTGCGCGCTTCACCGGCCCGGTCGACCCGGCGCTCCTCGAAGAGCCGGCCGAGCGGCGGCTGTTCGAGGAGCTGGAGGCCGCCAGGGCGTTCATCCGGGCCCGGCTCGCGGCCGAGGACTATGCTGCGGCGATGGCGGCACTTGCCCGTTTGCGGCCGGCAGTGGATGGGTTCTTCGATGATGTGATGGTCAATGCCGAGGAACCGGCGGTGCGTGCCAACCGCTTGCGCCTGCTGACCTTGTTGCGTGACGACCTCGCCGCGATCGCCGACTTCTCGGTCATCGAGGAGGCGGCCCCGGTCTGAAGGTCGCGTCAGGAGACGAACCAGGATGACGAAGTGGGTTTATGGCTTCGGTGGCGGGCGTGCCGACGGCGGCGCCGAGATGAAGGCGCTGCTCGGCGGCAAGGGCGCCAATCTGGCCGAGATGTCGGCGCTCGGCCTGCCCGTGCCGCCCGGCTTCACCATCACGACCGGGGTCTGCACCCATTTCTACGCGCATGGCCGGACCTATCCGGCGGAGCTCGAGGCGGCGGTGGATGTCGCCATTGCCGCGGTCGAGGGCGAGCTCGACATGCGCTTCGGCGATGCGGCGAACCCGCTCCTCTTCTCGGTCCGCTCCGGGGCGCCGGTCTCGATGCCCGGCATGATGGACACGGTGCTCAATCTCGGGCTGAACGACCGGACGGTCGAGGGCCTCGCCGCCGCGAGCCGGGACGAGCGCTTCGCCTATGACAGCTATCGCCGTTTCGTGCAGATGTATGCCGACGTGGTGCTGGAGGTCGATCACTACCTCTTCGAGGAGGCGCTCGAGGCGGCCAAGGCCGAGGCCGGCTGCCGCTTCGACAACGAGCTCGATGCCGAGGCCCTGAAGGGCCTGGTGCGCACCTACAAGTCCATCGTCCGCAAGGAGAGCGGCGAGCCCTTTCCGGAGGACCCGAAGGTCCAGCTCTGGGGTGCCATCGGTGCCGTCTTCGGCTCCTGGCAGACGCCGCGCGCCGTCACCTATCGCCGCCTGCACGACATTCCGGGAGCCATGGGCACCGCGGTCAACGTCCAGGCGATGGTGTTCGGCAACATGGGCAGCGACTGCGCCACCGGCGTCGCCTTCACCCGCAACCCGTCGACCGGCGAGCGCAGCGTCTATGGCGAGTTCCTGGTCAATGCCCAGGGCGAGGACGTGGTCGCCGGCATCCGCACGCCGCAGCCCCTTAGCCGGGCCATGGCGGAGAACGGCAGCTTCGTCGCCGATGAGGCGATGGAGACGGTGCTGCCGGACTCCTATGCCGAGCTTTGCCGGGTGTTCGACCGGCTCGAGGCGCATTACCGCGAGATGCAGGATGTCGAGTTCACCATCCAGCGCTCGAAGCTCTACGTGCTGCAGACGCGGACCGGCAAGCGCACGGCCCCGGCGGCCTTGAAGATCGCCGTCGACATGGCGGGCGAGGGGCTGATCAGCGAGGACGAGGCGATCCTCAGGGTCGATGCTGCCTCGCTCGACCAGCTCCTGCACCCGACCCTCGATCCCGACGCCGCGGCCGAGGTGATCGCCCGCGGCCTGCCGGCCTCGCCGGGTGCCGCGTCGGGCAAGATCGTCTTCCTCGCCGACGATGCGACGAACGCGGCCCAGGCCGGCGAGGACGTCATCCTCGTCAGGGTCGAGACCTCCCCGGACGACATTCACGGCATGCATGCAGCCAAGGGCATCCTGACGGCGCGGGGCGGCATGACCAGCCACGCGGCGGTGGTCGCCCGCGGCATGGGCAAGGCCTGCATCTGCGGTGTGGGCGAGCTCAACATCTCGTCGGCCGAAAAGACAGTCACGGTGCGCGGCCGGACGCTCAAGGAAGGCGACTGGATCACCATCGACGGTGCTGCGGGCGTCGTCATGCTCGGCAAAGTGCCGACGGTCGATCCCGAGCTCTCCGGCGACTTCGCCACACTGATGGGCTGGGCCGACCGGAAGCGCCGCCTCAGGGTGCGGACCAATGCCGAGACGCCGCTCGATGCGCAGGCCGCCGTCGGCTTCGGGGCCGAGGGCATCGGCCTCTGCCGGACCGAGCACATGTTCTTTCAGGAGGACCGCATCATCGCGATGCGCGAGATGATCCTGAGCTCGGACGTCGAGGGCCGGAAGAAGGCGCTGGCGAAGATCGCGCCTGTGCAGCGTGACGACTTCGTCGAGCTCTTCGAGATCATGAAGGGCCTGCCGGTCACCATCCGCCTGCTCGACCCGCCGCTGCACGAGTTCCTGCCGCATGGTGCCAACGAGGACGAGGCGGTGGCGGCGGCGATCGGCGTCGACATCAAGCTGGTGCGCCGCCGGGTGGCGGAGCTGCGCGAGGCGAATCCGATGCTCGGCCTGCGCGGTTGCCGGCTCGGCATCCTCTATCCCGAGATCTACGAGATGCAGGCCCGGGCGATCTTCGAGGCGGCGCTGGTCGTGTTCGAGAAGACCGGCGAGACGGTCACGCCCGAGGTGATGATCCCGCTCATCTGCAGTGCGCGCGAGCTCGAGCTGATCAAGGCGCGGATCGTCGCCGTGGCGGAGGCGGTCAAGGCGGAGCGCGGCCACGCGCTGACCTATGACGTCGGCACGATGATCGAGCTGCCGCGTGCGGCCCTCAGGGCCGGCGAGATCGCCGAGCATGCGAGCTTCTTCAGCTTCGGCACCAACGACCTGACGCAGATGACGCTCGGGCTCAGCCGCGACGATGCCGGCCGCTTCCTCGACAGCTATCTGCACGAGGAAATCTTCGCCACCGACCCGTTCCAGTCGCTCGACCAGGAAGGGGTGGGCGAGCTCGTGGCGCTCGCGGTCGAGCGCGGTCGCGCCACGCGGCCCGACCTCAAGCTCGGTATTTGCGGCGAGCACGGCGGCGACCCGGCGTCGATCGGCTTCTGCCACCGGCAGAATCTCGACTACGTCTCCTGCTCACCCTATCGCGTGCCGATCGCGAGGCTCGCCGCCGCCCAGGCGGCGCTGCGCGGGGCTTGAGCGGCAGCCTGGCGACGACGACGCTCGAGACGCTCCGCGCCGGCGGCAAGGCCGCCCTCGCACGCTGCCTGGCCGAGCTTGAGAGCGAGGCGGGCCGCACCAGGCACCGCCAATTGCTCGACGGGGCGCACGACACCCCGCGCGGTCGCGTGATCGGCCTCACCGGGCCGCCCGGGGTCGGCAAGTCGACCCTGCTGGCAAGGCTGATCGCTGCGTATCGGGAGGCCGATTCGACCGTTGCGGTGCTCGCGGTTGACCCGTCCTCGAGGCGCACCGGCGGGGCCGTGCTCGGCGATCGCACCCGGCTCGACCACGATCCCGAGGATGCGGGCGTCTTCGTCCGCTCGCTCGCCGCCGGCGACCGGCTGGGCGGGCTGGCGGACGCGACCTTTCCCCTGATGGTGGTGCTGCGCGCCCTCTTCGACGTGGTGCTGGTCGAGACCGTCGGCGTCGGCCAGTCGGAGGTCGAGATCGGCGAGGTGGCGGACAGCGTGGTGCTCGCCATCCAGCCCGCCTCCGGCGACAGCCTCCAGTTCATCAAGGCGGGGATCGTCGAGATTCCGGACGTCGTGGTGATCGGCAAGGCCGATCTCGGCGAGGTGGCGGCCCGGGCGCAGGGCGAGATGGAGGCGGCCCTCCGCCATGCGACGCCGCTGGACCCCGCGTGGCACCCGCCCGTGCTGCAACTCTCGGCGGTCAGCGGGGCAGGGGTCGAGGCCCTCGTCGCGGCCCTGGCGCGCCACGCCGCGCACCAGGCCGAGGGGGGCAGGCTGGACGTCCGCCGACGCGCCCAGAGCCGGAACTGGCTGCGCACCACGCTCCGGGAGACTTATGGAAGGCAGGGACTCGAGCGGCTGCGGCCGGCGCTGGAGGCGAGCTTCGCCGGCCCGCCGGCCTCACCCTTTCTCCTGCTCGAGCGGCTCGGCCAGGCGCTCGGCGATGTCGGCCTGCCAGAAAGCGGGAGCGGGTAGGGCGGTCCCGCCGCCGGCCTCGAGCGGGCTGCCGAGCCGGTCGAGGCGCAGCAGCGCCATGGCCAGGTCGCCGGCGACACTGCGGATCTCGCCCGCCTCGACGGCGCCGGCCATGATGGCGAAGCCGGGCTCGACCGAGGCCCCCTCGAGCCGCACCGGCACGAGGCGGCGCTTGACGAGGCCCCGGTAGTGGGTGCGGGCGGTGAGCTCCTGGCCGACGAAGCAGCCCTTGTCGAAGGCGACCCCGTTGAGCTGGTCGAGCCCGGCCTCGAGCAGGATCGACTTGTCGACCACGAGGTCGCTGCCGGCCTCGGGGACGGCGAGGGCAATGCGGTGCCGGGCGAAAGCGGCCGGATCGACCGGCTCCAGCCCGAGCGCCGCGAGTCCGGCGTGCACGGCCTCTGGCGTGCCGCGCAGCCAGACGCCGAGCGCCGGCAGGCGCGGGTCGACGGTCCAGGTCAGCTCGCCCGCGGTGCGGGTGGCACCGGGCTCGGCCGGCAGGCCGGCCAGGGCCGGCGCAAGGTCGCCGAAGAGCAAGGCGACCAGCGGGGCGGGCTCGACCGGCTCGATCGTCACGTCGGCCCGCAGGCGATAGAGGGTCAGGCGCCGCTGCAGGTCCGCGAGCCGCTCGGCCGCCGTCTCCAGAATCAGCACTTTTTCATCAGAGTGCCCAAAATCTTCGCAATGCACAAAAAAGTCGAAAAGGAACTTGCCTTGCGGGGTCAGCAGCGTTGTGTAGATCGCGCGAGCCGTTGTCACCTTGTTCAGGTCGTTGCTGACCAGCCCCTGCAGGAGCGACGTCGCATCCTTGCCTGAAAGCCGCAGGCAGGCACGATTTTCCAGCAAGGCGGCCGACGGCATCGATTTCTTCATCTTTTCCAATCATTCTCTCCGCGGTCGGATGACCTAGAGATGGGCGTCCGGCATGGACCGGTAAAGGGTGGATCTTGGCGATCCCCGTGGGCCGATCCACGCGGAAGGAGACCGGTGGACGAGGGCTGCTGCACATGATGGACTACGGACTGATCGGCAACTGTGCGATCAATGCCCTGATCGACAAGGAAGCAAGGATCGTCTGGAGCTGCTTTCCGCGGTTCGACAGCGAGCCGATCTTCTGCCGGCTGCTCGATGGCGATCGCGACCGCGGCTATTTCGGCATCGAGCTCGAGGACTGCGTCAGCGTCGAGCAGGCCTATATCGAGAACACCGCCGTCCTGCGCACCGAGATGCGCGACGCGCGCGGCGCCGGTATCAGGATCATCGACTTCGCCCCACGCTTCGAGCAGTTCGGCAGGATGTTCCACCCCACGACGCTGGTCCGCATCGTCGAGCCTCTGGGCGAGGGGCCGCGCATCAAGATCGCCTGCCGGCCGCTCTACAATTACGGCGCGCAGCTGCCGGTGATCACCCGCGGCAGCAACCACATCCGCTATGTCGACGACGTCATGGCGCTGCGGCTCACCACCAACGCGCCGCTCACCTACGTCCTCGACGAGATCACCTTCCATCTCGATGGCCCCGTGGCGCTGATGCTCGGTGCCGACGAGAGCCTGCGCAGCGGCCTCGTCGAGACGGCTCGCGACTTCCTCGAGAAGACCACGCATTACTGGCTGCAGGTCTCCGGCCGGCTGCACATTCCCTTCGAGTGGCAGGAGGCGGTGATCCGCTCGGCCATCACGCTCAAGCTCTGCAGCTTCGAGGAGACCGGGGCGATCATCGCCTCGCCGACCACCTCGCTGCCCGAGACGGACGGCGAGGAGCGCAACTGGGACTACCGGTTCTGCTGGCTGCGCGACGCCTTCTTCGTCGTCCGGGCGCTCAACCGGCTGGGTTATATCGAGACCATGGAGAGCCATCTCCGCTATCTCTCCGACCTCGTTGCCCGGTCCGAGGACGGCTATCTGCAGCCGGTCTACGGCATCGGCCTCGAGAAGCGGCTGACCGAGCGCCTCATCGACAGCCTGGAGGGCTTCAGGGGCAACCAGCCGGTGCGGGTCGGCAACCAGGCCTTCGAGCACGACCAGCACGACGGCTATGGCAGCGTCATCTTGGCGGCGACGCAGGCCTTCTTCGACCGCCGCCTGCGGCGCCCGGCCGGCAAGGCCACGTTCGAGCGGCTCGAGGTGCTGGGCGACAAGGCCTGGGAGTACCACACCGTGCCGGATGCCGGGCTCTGGGAGTTCCGCACCAAGGCCCGGGTGCACACCCATTCGAGCGTCATGTGCTGGGCCGCCTGCGACCGGCTGGCCCGGATCGCCGCCCAGCTCGACCTAACCGACCGCGCGGTGCACTGGCGCGACCGGGCGAACCACATCCGCGCCGTGATCGAGGACCGCGCCTGGAACCCGACGCTCGGCAGCTACACGGCGAGCTTCGACGACGACGACATCGATGCGAGCCTCCTGCTGCTGCACGAGGTCGGCTTCCTGCAGGGCGACGACCCGCGCTTCGCCGGCACCGTCAAGGCGGTGGAGGAGCAGCTCAAGGACGGGCCCTACGTCTACCGCTACCGCAGCCAGGACGATTTCGGCGAGCCCGAGAACGCCTTTCTCATCTGCAGCTTCTGGTATGTCGACGCGCTCATCGCCCTCGGCCGGCGCGACGAGGCGAGGGCGCTGTTCGAGCAGCTGATCGGCTGCCGCAACCGCCTCGGCTTGCTGTCGGAGCACATCAACCGTACAACCGGAGACCTCTGGGGCAACTTCCCGCAGACCTACAGCCATGTCGGGCTGATCAACTGCGCCATGCGGTTGAGCCGTCCGTGGGAGGATGTCGTCTGAGCCAAGGCGGCTTGGCGTTCGGGGGGCGGCCGGGCGGAACGTCGGGTCCGTTCGGGCGTTTCGCCGCTGAACGGTGGGCCGGCCATGAAGCATGGGCAGGCTGACAATCGTGGGGAGGTAGGGCTTTGGCGCGGCTGGTGGTCGTCTCCAACCGGGTTACCCCGATCAGCGGTCGGCAGGCGGCCTCCGCCGGTGGGCTCGCGGTCGGCGTGCTGGCGGCGCTGCGCGAGAGCGGCGGGCTCTGGTTCGGCTGGAGCGGCGAGGTCACGGAGGCCGCGCGGGGCGACGACAATGGCCCGCCGCAGGCCCGGGTCTTTCGCACCGGCAAGGTCACGTATGGCCTGATCGACCTGCCCGAGGCCGATTACGAGGGCTTCTATGCCGGCTTCGCCAACCGCACGCTCTGGCCGCTCTTCCACTACCGCCTCGACCTGACCTCGTTCGAGCATCCCTGGTACGCCACCTACCGCAAGGTGAACCAGCATTTCGCCGAGGCGCTCAGGCCGCTGCTCAAGCCCGACGACATCATCTGGATCCACGACTACCATTTGATCCCACTCGCCACCGAGCTCAGACGGCTCGGCTGCGAGAACCGGATGGGCTTCTTCCTGCACATCCCGTTCCCGTCACCGGAGATCTACACGAGCCTGCCCTGGCACCGGCAGCTCGCCGCCGATCTCTGCAACTACGACGTGCTCGGCTTCCAGACCGCGACGGACGTCCGCCAGTTCAACAATTATGTCGAGCTGGAGATCAACGGCCTCGCGGACTGGAAGGGCGCCGTCCAGGCGCTCGGCCGCAAGCTGCATGTCGACGCCTATCCGATCGGCATCGACGTCGACGACGTCATCAACATGGCGGTCTCGGCCGAGGCCAGGCGGCAGGCGGCGCGGCTCGGCTCGAGCCTCGCCAACCGGCAGCTCATCATCGGCGTCGACCGGCTCGACTACACCAAGGGCATCGTCGAGCGCCTGCGCGCCTTCGAAATGCTGCTGAAGGCCAATGCCGTGCTGCGCCGGCAGGTGACCTTCGTGCAGATCTCCGCACCCTCGCGCGAGCTCGTGCCCGAGTATCTGGAGCTCCGCCAGCAGGTCGAGCTGCTCTCGGGCCACATCAACGGCCTCTACAGCGAGGCCGACTGGGTGCCGTTGCGCTACATCAACCGGAGCTTCACCCGGCGCACGCTGATGGGCTACTTCCGGCTCAGCCGGGTCGGCCTCGTGACGCCGTTGCGCGACGGCATGAACCTCGTCGCCATGGAATATGTGGCGGCACAGGACGAGGAGGATCCCGGGGTCCTCGTCATCTCGCGCTTCGCCGGCTGCGCCCAGCAGCTCGACGGGGCGTTGGTGGTCAACCCGTACGACGTGCACCACGTCGCCGACACCCTGCAGGCGGGCCTCGGCATGACGCTCGACGAGCGCCAGGACCGCTGGCAGCGGATGATGCAGGCGATCCGCAAGCACGACATCATCACCTGGCGGGACCGCTTCTTGGCCCGGCTCGAGAACCGCGAGGCCGCCGGCTGATCAACCGGCCGGACGCGGCAGGGGACGGCCCTGCCGGTACCCGCAGCGAGACACGATTATCGGATAAGAATGATTATGACAAATATCGTTCAGACGCCGACGACCACGGCGGCGTTGACGATGAGCGCCTGGTCGCCGATGCCGTTGTCGGTAGCCATGCCGCCCTGCGTGATCTCGAAGCTGACCGTGCCGACCGGCAGCACCTCGCGGATCGCCGCCTCGTCGATCGGACCGTCGACCGGCACCGCCAGCTTCACCAGCACCTGCAACTTGTCGAAATCGCCGCCGGTGAGCTGTGGCACCGAAGGAATGAGGTTGCGGCCGATGGCGTCGCGCACGGCGCGCACGGCGGCCTTGGTCGGATTGCCGCCGCGCAGGTCGACGCCCGTGCCGAGCTCGATGAAGTAGATCTGGTCCATAATCGCTCCGCTTGCCTCGATGCTGTCGTTCGCCCGGGCCGTCAGCGCAGCGTGCCGAGATACCAGACGTAGAGATTGGCCGTGCCGATGCCGAGCAGCGCCGCGATGGCGAGGATGACCAGCACGATGACGATCACCCGCAAGAGCGTGCGCAGCGGCACGCCCGGCCGGCAGAACGGGATCAGGTTGAAGGCCAGTCCCGCCACCACCACCCCGACGCAGCCGAACGAGAAGAGCGTCAGCGAGAACGGCTGGAAGATCATCAGCACCGCCACCACGGCGATCGCGATGATCGCGTATTCGATGAAGCGCGCCTGACCCCGGGTCATGCCGCCCTTGCCGGTCGTCCCGGCGCCGGTCTCACTCATGCCCGCACCACCTTCTCGTCCGCGTCGAACACATGCACCGAGCCCGGCAGAAAGCGGACATGCACCTGGTCGCGCTCCACCAGCGGCGTACGCCAGTCGGTGACCACCCGGATGTCGTGCCGGCCGTCATTGAGGTGCGCCAGGGTCTCGGCGCCCATGGGCTCGATGATGTCGATGACCGAGGAGAGCCCGTCGGGCACGTCCGCGTGCACCACCTCGAGATTGCGCGGGCGGACACCGAGCGTCACCTTCACACCCGGCGCCAGCCTCTCGACCGCCGGATCGACCTCGACGGTGAGCGACTGCCCGCCCTCGACGGCGAAGCTCGCGACATTGCCCTGGGTGAAGCCCGTGAGCTCGGCCGGGATCAGGTTCATGGCCGGGGTGCCGATGAAGCCCGCGACGAAGAGGTTCTCGGGCTTCTGGAAGATGTCGTGCGGTGTCGCCACCTGCTCGATCACCCCGGCCCGCATGACCGCGATGCGGTCGGCCATGGTCAGCGCCTCGAGCTGGTCGTGGGTGACGATCACCGTCGCCCGGCGCAGACCCTGCAGCACCTCCTTGATCTCGCCGCGCATCTCCTCGCGGAGCTGCA
>CAZGUW010000023.1:0-30205 GCA_964528705.1 uncultured Geminicoccaceae bacterium | reverse complement strand
GGGAAGCCGCATGCCGCCGGTGTTGCGTGCTTGCGGTCCGCACACGGCTTGGCCAGAGTGCCGGGGCAACCGGAGCGCATTCGGGCAAGGGCCATGGCGACGACGACAGCAGAGGCCGCTGACGACACCGAACCACCGGTCGTCCGTCGGCCCAGGAGCAGCCGGCGCGGCAAGCGGCGGCGCCGGCGCACGAAGACCGCGCTGCCGCGGCCGCTGCTCTTCGCCACGGTGGCGCTGCTCGCCTGGGTGCCCCTGCCGATCGGCGGCCAGCCCGACTGGGCGGCCTCGCTCGCCGCCTGCCTGGTGGCCGGCCTGCTGCTCGCCTGGTGTGTCGTCGCTTGGCGGCGCTCGCTCCAGCCGCAGGTTCCGGTGGTCCTGCCGATGGCGGCGCTGCTGCTCGCCGGGGTCAGCGCCTGGAGCCTGCTCCAGGTGACGCCGGGTCTCCTGCCCGAGGCGTGGAGCCATCCGATCTGGGAGCGGGCGGCGGCCGCCGGCCTCGACGTCGAGGCGGTGGTCAGCCTCAACCGCTCGGCCTCGGGCGACGCCCTGATGCGCCTGCTCGCCGCCTGCGGCATGTTCCTGCTGGCCTTCCTCCTGGCGCAGCGCGAGGCCGACGCCCGGCTCCTGCTCGTCGCCATCCTCGCGATCATCACGGGCTACGCGGCCTTCGGCCTCGCCGACCAGCTCCTCGCTTGGCGGCTCGCCGAGGGCGTCGGCTTTCGCAGCACCGTCTCCTCGACCTTCATCAACCGCAACCACTTCGCCACTTATGCCAATCTCGGGCTGGTCATCGCACTCGGGCTCGTCCTGGAGCCGCTCCTGCGGGGGCAGGTCGAGGCGTCCGACAACAAGCTCGGCCGGCGCCTCGCCGCCGCGATCACCCTGGTGCTCGAGGAGCGCCGCTACCCGCTGATGGCCGCCGCCATCCTGCTGCTCGCCTCGGTCGGCAGCAATTCGCGCGGCGGCTTCCTCAGCCTGATCGGGGCTGCCGCCTTCATCTTCCTCCTGGTGCTGCTGGTCAGCCGCGTGCGCACCGCCACCAAGCTCCAGGTCATCCTGGCCAGCCTCGCTGCCCTGGGGCTGGTCGTCTGGCTCGCCGGGGGGAACCTGCTCGAGCGGTTCGGTGCCTTGGATCTCGGGGAAGGCGAGAGCCGGCTCCTCGCCTGGGAGATGACCCTCGATGCCATACACGAGCGCCCGCTCCTGGGGTACGGGCACGGCACCTTCATCGAGATCTACTATCTCTTCAATGATTCGTACTTTGGCTTCGGCGTCTTCGATCATGCCCACCACGACTGGCTGCAGACCGCCGCCGAGCTCGGTCTGCCCGCGGCGTCGGCCCTCTGGCTCGCGGAGCTCCTGCTCTTCGGGCTCTGCGTCCATGGCGCCCTGGCGCGCCGCCGCCGGCGGCTCTATCCGCTGGTCGGCGCCGGTGCCTGCTGTGTCGTGGCGCTGCACGCGGTGACCGATTTCAGCCTCCTGATTCCGGCCGTGGCGCTCACCTTCGCCGCCATCCTCGGCATCGGCTGCGCCCAGAGCACGGCCCGAAGCCGGGGCTGACGCGTCGGGGCTGACGGGCCGGTTGGTCAGCCGAGCGGCAGCTCACCCGGCGACGGGGCGGCCCTGTCTTCGACCGGCTCGATCATGGCGGGCGTGTCGGGCAGGCGCGAATTGCGCGCCGCGTCCGCCACCCGCCAGCCGCGCATGCGGGCGGCGGGCCAGGGGCCGAGCTGCGCGGTCGGGACCTCCCCTGGCCGGAGCCAGTCGACGAGGGCCGCCTCGCCGTCGAGGATCGCCGGCATGCGGTCATGCAGGCGGATCGCCTCGCTGGCGGCGGTCGTGACCACGGTGTAGCTCGCCACCTTCGCCCCGGTCGTCGGGTGTTCCGCCGCGTTCCACAAACCCGCCATCAGGAAGAGCTGGCGGTTGCCCAGGGTATAGTACGACCAGGGCACCGTGCCTTTGGCCCCTGCCGGCTTCTCCGGCTCGAAGAAGCCGTCGGCCGGGATCAGGCAGCGCTGCGTCGCCGCCACCTGCCGCCAGGGCCAGCCGCTCGTCAGCCTGTCATCGCGCGCGTTGGTCGGGGCGAAGCCCGGCTTGCCGCCGGCCACGAGGAAGCCCCAGAGCCCCATCGACCAGACGAGGCGGCCGGACCGGTCGAGCCGGAGGATCGGCGCCTGCTGCCGGGGGCTGACGCGGTAGCGCGGTGCCAGCGGCTCGGGCAGGAGATCGGCGTGCAGCCGCCAGCCGCCCTGACGGGCGAGCGCCTCGCCGAGGTCGACGAGGGCCTCGCGCGGATGGGTCAGCGAATAGGCGTTGCACATGCCGAGAGCATGCCGCCGGCGCCGGCCGGGGTCGAGCCTTTCCAGCCGGTCGGGGGGCGCCGCCGCTCAGAAGTCGCGCGGCTTGGCGGCCGGGACGGGCGGCGGCAGGAGCGGCCCGCGGTCGACGATGAAGCTCACCGGCCGGACGGCCGCCGAGTCCAGGAGGTCGCGGTAGATGTTGCGACCCTCGACGACGCGCTGGACGTAGTTGCGCGTCTCGCGGAAGGGAATGAGCTCGATCCAGTCGACCATCGCGTCGCGGTCCTGCTCGCGCGGGTCGCCATTGGTCGCGAGCCAGCTCGAGACCCGCATCGGGCCGGCATTGTAGGCGGCCGCCATGAGCTCGATCCGGCCGCCATAGCGCTCGGCCAGCATCGCCAGGTAGCGGGCGCCGATCCGCGCGTTGTAGTGCGGATCGCGTTGCAGGAGGCGCTGCGACCAGGGCATGGCGTGGCGCTCCGCCACCGCCTTGCCGGTGCCCGGCATCACCTGCATCAGCCCGACCGCCCCGGCCGAGCTCGTCGCCTTGGGGTCGAAGTGGCTCTCCTGCCGGGCGATGGCGAGCAGGAGGGCCGGCTCCACGCCACCCTCCTCGGGATAGAGCAGGCCGTTGTGCGCCGGTATCGGAAAGCTGACGAGCGGGTCGACCACGCCGGCCGCGACGCCGTGCTTGCCGAGCTCCACCACCATGTCGGGGCGGCCGCAGTCGCCGGCGAGCTGCATGACCCGCGCCTTGTCCTCCTGGTCGAGCACGAGGCGCCGCAGGAAGGGCATGGCCCGGTCGGCAATCTCGAGCGCGCAGAAGAGACGAACGAGCTGGACCTGCGGCAGGTTGTCGAAGAGCGGGTCGACCACCGGCGTGGCGGCATAGCGGGCGGCCAGGACGGCAAGCGCCAAAGGCTCGCCGAGCTCGCCGAGCGCCAGCTGGCCGTAATAGGTCGTCGGATGCTCGGCGGCGAGCCGGTACCAGCGTGAGCTGGCCCGCTGGTCACCGAGGGCCGCCGCCGCGCGCCCGGCCCAGTAGGCGGCCCGGGCCCGGCTGATCGGCGTGCGCACGGCGTCGTACATCTGGTCGAAGCGGCCGAGCGCCTGGGCCGGCTCGCCCGCGTGGCGGAGCGCCAGCCAGCCGAGCAGCCATTCGGCTTCGGAGAAGGCGGCCGCCTCCGCCGGGGACTGGCCGTGCAGCTTCGCGAGCCGGTAGGCGCCGGCGAAGTCGCGATCGGCGAGGGCCTGGCGGATCTGGTAGGCCCGCTCGCCCCACCAGGCCTCCGGCCGCTCGAGCCTGTCCGGCGGGTCGAGCAGGATCTCCCGGGCGTCGGCGTCGCGGCCCTTCAGGCGGCGCCAGCGCAGCCGGTCGTGGAGCAGGCCCGGGTCGCGGGCGAGACGCTGCGGCACCGCCGCGACGCGCCGGTCCACGCCCGGCGCCATGTCCTGCAGGGCGATGCGCGCTTCGGCGAGGCTCACGAGCCCCGCATCGACGCGCCGGAACATCCGCCGGGCCTCGTCCTGGCGCTTGTCCCAGAGCAGCCGGCGCAACCGCGCCGCGTGATCGTCCGCCGTCAGGAGATGGCCGAACTGCTGCAGGAAGAAGGCTTCCTCGCTGGCGCTGAAGTTGTCCTCGACCCAGGCCTGGCGGACGAGTTCCCCGCCCTGCTCCTGATGGCCGATGGCGAGCTCCGCCTCGGCCAGCCGGATGCGGCCCTCGCGGGTCCGTGGCGGCTGGTCGGCGAAGAAGGCGCGACGTGCCGCATAGTCGATCCCGGCATCGAGGCGCCGCTCGGCCTGGGCGCGGATGGTGCCGAGGCGCGGCCAGTCGGCGTGGCTCTCGAGAAAGGCGCGGTAGCGGCCGAAGGCGATGGGCTCGCTGCTCTCGGCGAGCTCGCGCCAGTCGACATAGGTGAAAAGGAGAGGCGAGCGCAGCTCGACCAGCGCCTGCCGGGCGACGCTCCATTCGCCCCGGTCGGCGGCCTCGAGGGCCCGCATGAGGGCGGCCTGCCCGAAGGAATCGAGCTCGGCTGGCGCCGCTGCCGGACCCTTCAGGGCGGGGGCCAGCACGAGGAGTGCCACGAGTGCGAGGCGGCGCCCGGCGACCATCGCCAGCCGCAGACACCCGGCCAAGCCGGCGCCTTGCCGGCCCGGCGACGGCGCACTATCCTCTGCCGTCCCGCCGTTCCTCACCAAGGCCGGCAGCGTCTTCATCCTGTCGCACCCGATGTCGGGACCGACCCCGCGCAACCGGCTTCGCCGCCCGTCCGGCAACCCGGTATCGCCGGCCCGATCATTCGAGGTCCGATCTCTCGAGGAAAGCCCCCATGTTTCGTGGATCGTTCGTCGCCCTGGTCACACCGATGCGCGGGGGTGCCATCGACGAGAAGGCGTTCGCCGGGCTGATCGAGTGGCACATCGAGAGCGGGACGCACGGCTTCGTGCCAGTCGGCACGACCGGCGAGAGCCCGACCCTCGACCATGCCGAGCACGAGCGGGTGGTCGAGCTCTGCATCGAGATCGTGGCCGGGCGCCGCCCGGTGATCGCCGGCACCGGATCGAACTCCACCGCCGAGGCGATCAGCCTGACGAAGCACGCCAGGGAGGCCGGCGCCGATGCCGCGCTGGTCGTGACACCCTATTACAACAAGCCGACCCAGGCCGGTCTCTTCGCGCATTACAAGGCCATCCACGACGCCGTTGAGCTGCCGATCATCATCTACAATATCCCCGGTCGCAGTGTCATCGACATGACACCGCAGACCATGGCACGCCTCGCCGAACTCCCTAACATCATAGGGGTTAAGGATGCGTCAAATGATATTACGCGGCCGCTCGCGACGCGCG
Organism: uncultured Geminicoccaceae bacterium; assembly: GCA_964528705.1. Taxonomy (GTDB): domain Bacteria; phylum Pseudomonadota; class Alphaproteobacteria; order Geminicoccales; family Geminicoccaceae; genus SLRI01. The sequence goes on along the minus strand of CAZGUW010000023.1, from coordinate 25,049 downwards.
AGCTGTGCGGCCCGGAATTCTGCCAGCTCTCCGGCGAGGACGGCAACGCGCTGGCCTTCCTGGCGCATGGCGGGCACGGCTGCATCTCGGTGACCGCCAACGTGGCGCCGGCGCTTTGTGCCACCATGCAGGATGCATGGGCCGCCGGCCGGGCGGCCGAGGCCCTGGCCATCCAGCAGCGGCTCTATCCCCTGCACCGCGACCTCTTCCTCGAGACGAGCCCGGCGCCCGCGAAGTGGGCGCTGGAGCGGCTCGGCCGCATGGACGCCGAGCTGCGCCTGCCGCTGGTGCCGATCGGCGAGGCGACGGCGAGCGCCGTCGAAGCGGCCATGCGGCACGCCGGGCTGCTCGACACCGCCTGAAGTCGGGGCATCTGAGATGAACGAGCGGCTGAAGGCGCAGCGCAGCGTCGCGCGCAACCGGCGCGCCTTCCACGACTACAGCATCGAGGACCGGATCGAGGCGGGGCTCGTCCTCGCCGGCACCGAGGTCAAGTCGCTGCGCGAGGGCCGGGCGACGATCAACGAGGCGCATGCCGGCGAGATGGGCGGCGAGCTCTGGCTCTTCAACGCCTACATTCCGGAATACAAGGCCGGCAACCGCTTCAACCACGAGACGAAGCGGCCGCGCAAGCTCCTGCTGCGCAAGCGCGAGATCGACAAGCTCCTGGGGGCCGTCAAGCGCAAGGGCATGACGCTGGTGCCGCTCTCGCTCTATTTCTCGCCGCGCGGCTTCGCCAAGATCGAGCTCGGCCTCGCCCGCGGCAAGAAGGCGTACGACAAGCGCCAGGCCGAGCGCGACCGCGACTGGCAGCGCGACAAGGAGCGGCTGATGCGCCACTCGGTCCGGGATAGCTGACCGGCTCACGGTTACGAAATCTTAAGGCCGCTCGTCTAGAACCCGGGGGGCACGGCTCGGATCGAGCCCTGCCTGCGGGAGCGGCAATGCTAGCGATCATCGGCATCGTCCTGGTCATCGGACTGGTCTTCGGCGGCTATTCGCTGGCCGGCGGCAAGTTCGGCATCATCGTCAAGGCGCTGCCCTTCGAGTTCATGATGATCGGCGGCTGCGCCGCCGGCACCTTCCTCGTCGCCAACGGCACCGGTGTCGCCAAGGGTGCCTTGGGCGACATCAAGCGGGTCTTTGCCGGCCCGCACTGGAAGAAGGACGACTATCGCGACGTGCTCTCGCTCATGTACGTCATCGTCAAGCTCTTGAAGACGCGCGGCGTCCTCGCCCTCGAGCCGCATGTCGACGACCCGCACGAGAGCAGCCTCTTCGCCAAGTACCCGCGCATCCAGCACGACCACTTCGCGCTCGACTTCATCACCGACACGCTGCGCATGATGACGATGAGCATGGACGACCCCTACCAGGTCGAGGACTGCATGCAGCGGCAGCTCAAGAAGCACCACAAGGAACTGCACGGCCGGGCCGCGGCGCTGCAGAACGTCGCCGATTCCCTGCCGGCCATCGGCATCGTCGCCGCCGTGCTCGGCATCATCAAGACCATGGCGTCGATCGACCAGCCGGTCGACGTGCTGGGCGGGATGATCGGCGGTGCGCTCGTCGGCACGTTCCTCGGCGTCTACCTCGCCTATGGCTTCGTCGGGCCGATGACCGCCCGGCTCAACCAGACCTACGAGCAGGACGGCCAGTTCTACGCCATCATCCGCGACTGCCTCGTCGCCTACCTGCAGGGCCATTCGGCACCGATCGCGGTTGAGCTCGCCCGCGGCAACGTGCCGACCGAGCTGCAGCCGAGCTTCCAGGAGATCGACGAGGTGCTGCAGGCCCTGCCGGCCGATCCCTTGGCCTCCTGAGCCGTCGCCGCCGTCAGATCCGCCATGGCCGACAACAGCCCGATCGTCATCCGCAAGATCATCGAGGAGGATGGGCACGGCCATCACGGCGGTGCCTGGAAGGTCGCCTATGCCGATTTCGTGACGGCGATGATGGCCTTCTTCCTCATGCTCTGGCTGCTCAGCACGGCCGACGAGCAGCAGCTCAAGGGGCTCGCCGAGTATTTCAGCGACGCGGCCGAGAACAAGAGCCAGCCGGGCGGCATGGGCGGCGTGCTCGACGGCGTCTCCTTCGTCACGCCGGACATGGCGATCCAGGCGCCGGTCTCGCCCTTTGCGCCCTCCAGCCTGCCGCTGACGGCGACCCCGGCGGAGAACGATCCGGACGATTTCGCCCTCGATCTGGCACTCGCCTTCGGCCTCGACGAGGCGGCCGGGCGCGGCCCGCTCGACGACGAGGCCTTCGCGGAGGAGCAGCGGCGCCGCGAGCAGGCGGCCTTCGACGCGGCCAAGGCGGAAATGCTGAACGCGCTGAGCCAGCGGCCGGACCTCGCGAAGTTCACCGACAGCCTGATCGTCGACGACACGCCCGAGGGCCTGCGCATCCAGATCGTCGATCGCGAGCAGAACGCCATGTTCCCGACCGCCTCGGCCGACATGCTCGACAATGCCCGCGCCCTGATCGGCCTGGTGGCCGGGGCTATCGCGGACCTGCCGAACCGGCTCTCGATCCGCGGTCACACCGACGCCCGGCCCTTCGCCCAGGGGGCGCGGTACGACAACTGGCGCCTCTCCTCGGACCGGGCGCACGCCACGCGGGTGGCGCTGGTCGAGGCCGGCCTGCCGGCCGCGCGGATCGCCGACGTCATCGGCAAGGGCCCGTCCGAGCCGCTCTTCCCGGACGATCCGGCGGATGCGCGCAACCGGCGGATGTCGCTCGTTCTGCTGCGCGACGCGAGCGACGCTCCCCCCGCCCCCCTGGATGCCGCCGGCGGCGAATAGCCGGCCGGACCCACGTCTGGTGGGTGAGTGTTCCGGCGGCTTGGTCGAATGGGGCCGCCGACATGCCGCGTGGCAGCGGGGGGGCCGTCAGGCCGGGACGGGCTCCCAGCGCTTCGTCGATGCACTCCTGGCGATCGCCTCGACCACCGCCTCGACGCGCCAGCCCTCGGCGAAGTCCGGCCAGGCCGGCTTGCCCGAGGCGATGGCGTCGAGCAGGTGGGCCGCCTCGATCACCTTCAGGTCGTTGAAGCCGAGCCCGTGGCCCCAGCCCGGCGTGAAGCGGGCGAAGGGCGGGTGCGGCGGGCCGGTGAGGATGGTGCGAAAGCCGTTGTCGTCGGCGCGGTCGGCCGGCTTGAAGAGCTGGATCTCGTTGAACCGCTCCTGGGTGAAACGGAGACCCCCCGCCCGGCCGTAGAGCTCGAAGTCGAGGCCGTTCTTGCGCCCCCAGGCGATGCGCGAGCACCCGAGATGGCCGAGCGCGCCATTGGCGAAGCGGACCAGGGTCTCGCTCACGTCGTCGTTCTCGACCTGCCGGAGTCGGCCCTCGGCATCAGGGCGCTCGGTGATCGCGGTGGCGAGCCCGGCGCTGACCTCGGCGATCGGGCCGACCAGGAAATGCGCGAGGTTGACCAGGTGGCTGCCCATGTCGCCGAGCGCACCCGTCCCCGCCCTGGCGGTCTCGCAGCGCCAGGAGAAGGGGAAGCCCGCCGGGCCCATGAAATCCTCGTCGAAGATGGCGCGGAACTGCGTCACCGCCCCGAGTTCGCCACCCTCGACCAGCTTCCTCGCGAAGCCCACGGCGGGCGAGCGGAGATAGTTGTAGCCGACGAGCGTGGTTGTGCCGGCCGCCTCGGCCGCGTCGGCGAGCTCCTTCGCGTCCGCCGCGGTCAGCGCCAGGGGCTTCTCGCACCAGACATGCTTGCCGGCGGCGAGGGCGGCCAGCGCCATCTCCTTGTGCAGCACGTTCGGAGTGGCGATCGAGACGAGCTCGATCGCCGGATCGGCCAGGAGCTCCCGCCAGTCGGCGGTGGCGCGGGCGAAGCCGAAGCGGTCACGCGCTGCCGCAGCACCGTCGAGGGCGGCATCGGCGACGGTGACGAGCGCCGGCCGCAGCGCCGGCTCGAAGCTGTGGCCGACGCGGGCCAGGGCCTGCGCGTGGCAGGCGCCCATGTAGCCCGTGCCGATGACCCCGCAGCCGATGCCGGTCCCACCCATCAAGGCTTCCTCCTTCAGTCACAGGCGGCTGCTATGCGCCGACGACACAGCGCTTTCAAGGTGCAGCGCCGATCGCCTGCCACGCTACCGCCCCGGCATTGACGCCGGGCTGCCGGTCGGGCGCTACTGGCGAATGCCGAGCGGGGCCGGCATCCTGACCAGCCCGGTCCGTCGCTCGCGTCGATGCGGGGCCGGCCCGATCGACGGTGCGCCATGACGTTTTTCATGCTCCGGCGTCATGGGACCGCAACGCACCCGCCTTAAACGAAGGGAGCAGGGTGACTGGGCACCGATGCGGGGATGAACCATCTGACGACGACCCTGACGACGACCCTGGCGACGGCGATGCGGCGAGCGGAAGCGGTGACGGGCGAGCGGGTGACGCTGGCCGCGGCCCTTTTCGTCGGCGCGGTGCTGGTGATCGCCTATCTCGCCGACAGCCGGGGCCTGGCGGTCTACACGCTCAGCTTCTGGCACTACCTCGTCTACGCGCTCGCCTTCTTCTGGCGTGCCGTCACGCCCGAGCGCTTTCAGCGCGACGCCGTGCTCCTGAAGTCCATCTCGCTCGTCGCCCTCGCCAGCACCTTCCTGCCGGCCCTGCCGAGCCTCTTCGCGATCCTCGTCATGGCGGCAGGCTTCGCGCTCAACAACGCCGCCTACCGGGCGCTCGGCGATGCCCGGACCTTCTACGGCTTCGAGCTCGCGGCCCTGCCGCCCGAGCGGGTGACCGGCTTCCCCTATTCGGTCACGGCGCACCCCATGCTGATCGGCAACATGGCGGGCTATGGCGGCGCTCTGCTCGATGCCGGGTTCAGGCAGGACTGGTGGCCCTTGGCCGTGCTCCATGTCCTGCTCAACTTCGCCATCATCCTGATGGAAGCGCATGGCGGGCGGAGCCACCGGCTCGGCACGCTCGTGCCGATCTGCGCCCTCGCGGCCGGCTCGCTCCTGCTGCTCACGGCCTTCGGTGACGTCTGGCCCTATGCGCTTGCCGCCATTCTCTGCGCCGCCGTCTTCGGCACCCTGCTCTTTGGCCGCTACGCGACGGCGGCCGGCCAGGGCAACAACCGGGAGAACCTCACATGACAGTTCCATCGACGGGTGCCGCCATCGACAGTGGCGAGCGCCGCCATCGGCCGGCCGGGCGGATGTTCGCCGCCCGCATCGGGCGCTTCGCCGATCCGGCGGACCGGGCGCTGATGGACCGGCTCGCCCGCTGGGTCGAGGCGACCTATGCCGAGGAGCTGAAGGCGCGGCCGTCGAAGCACGTCTATCTCCGGCACCTGCCCGCCGAGATCACCGCCGAGATGGACCGCCTGCGCGACGGCGAGGTCATCCGCCAGGCCATCCTCGAGCAGTTCCCGGCCGATTCGGTCGTGACGCCGATGCAGCACACCGACGAGCTCTACATCTCGCACTACAACAAGGATTTCGGCGGCGACCACGGCCTCTTCACCAAGCATTATGACGGCAATCTGCGCTTCATGCCGGTGGGGGCGGTGGTCCGGGCGCTGATCTATCTGCAGTCGGACGCGACCTACAAGGTGGTCTTCGCCGATAGCGGGGTCGAGAAGGCGTTCGAATCGTACGAGTTCGGGCTGCTCGACTTCCACAAGGAGCTGCACTGGGTCGAGGGCGACTACAACCCCGAGGACCGCCAGCGCATCCTGCTGAAGTGCAACTACCTGATCGCGCCGAAGAACGCCGTCTGGGTGACCAGGGCCCTGCTGGCGGCCAACACCGGCGTCTTCTACGTCGTCAAGGCGGCGATGGAGTACTCGAAGAGCCCGAAGACGCCGCTGCAATATGTCGTGGGCTACCTCTGCAACATCATGCGGCTGCTCAACAACATCCATCCGCTGGTGCCGTTCGCGCTGATCCTCGGGCTGCTCGCGGCTGTGGCCTGGGGCCTGTCGCGGCTCTGAACCGACGGTGCTGCAGGGTTCGGTGAAGAGGCCTCCTGCCCGGGCTTGACCGCGTCCCTGCCGCCGGTGCAGAGCGTCCGGGTGGCGGTTCGGCCGCCCGCCCCCTTGGAGGTCATCATGCGAACGCTTCTTGCCCTGGCCATGGCGGTCGCGGCGACCGCCATGGCGGCTCCGGCCGGTGCTGCCGATGGCGTGGGCCTGCGCGAGCTCGCGGTCATGGCGCCGGAACGCGGGCAGGCGCTCGGTGTAGCCTTCTGGTATCCGGCGAGCGCCGGCGGCACGCCCACCCTCTTCGGCGACAGTGCCATCTTCGAGGGCGTGCCGGTGCAGCTCGATGCGCCGATGGCCGACGGTCCCTTCCCGCTCGTCCTCCTGTCGCATGGCGGCATGCGGGCGGCGCCGGACGTTTCCGGCTGGATGGCGGCACGGCTGGTGGACGAGGGCTTCGCGGTCGCGCTGGTCCGGCCGCCCGGGCCCGGGGAGCGGGGTGCCGAAGCGGTCGTACCGGAGCTCTGGCTGCGCCCGGCCGACCTTCGGGCGACCCTGGCGGCAGTCGCCGACGACCCGGAGCTGGCCGACCGCATGGCCCTCGACCGGGTCGGGGCGCTGGGCTTCTTCCTTGGCGGGACGTCCGTGCTGGCGCTGGCCGGCGGTCGCCTGGACGAGGCGAGCTACCGCCGGTCCTGCGATGCGGGCGGCACGGGGCTGGACTGCGCCTGGTTCGCGCAGGCAGGCGTCGACCTGCACGCGGTCGACCTGACGCCGCTGGCAAGCTCGAACCTGGACGAGCGAATTGCCGTCGCTGTCGCGGTCGAACCGGAGCTGGGCCAGAGCTTCACGGCGGCGAGCCTCGCGGGCATCGAGGCTCCCGTTCTGATCATCAATCTCGGTGATTCGGAGACCATCAGGCCCGGTTTGCGGGCTTTCGACCTCGCGGCCGCGATCCCGACCGCCCGCTATGCCACCGTGGAGGATGCCACGCCGTTCAGCTCGTTCAGTGTCTGCAAGCCGAAGGCGGCGGCGATCCTCCTGGAAGAGGGCGAGGATGACAGCATCTGCCGGGACGGGGACGGCCGGACGCGCGTGGCGATTCATGCCGAGCTCGCCCGGCTGATCGCCGACGCGTTTCGGCAGCATCTGCAGCCGGCGCCCTGAAGCTCAGACCGTCCCGCCGAGCTCGGCGGAGAGGTCCTGGAGTTCCTTGCCGCCGGCCATCAGGTTCTGCAGCTCCTCGAGGTTGACCTCGTCCTTGCCATAGGTGCCGAGGGTCTGGCCGCGGTTGAGGACGGTGAAGCGGTCGCCGACGGCGTGGGCGTGGCGGACGTTGTGGGTGATGAAGATGACGCCAAGGCCCTTCTGGCGGACCATGTTGATGTACTTGAGGACCATCGAGGTCTGCCGCACGCCGAGGGCGGAGGTCGGCTCGTCGAGGATCAGCACCTTGGCACCGAAATAGACCGCGCGGGCGATCGCCACGCATTGCCGCTCGCCGCCCGAGAGGGTGCCGACGGCCTGCTCCGGATCGCGGACGTCGATGCCGATCCTTGCCATCTCCTCGCGGGCCACCTGGTCGGCTTCGGAGAAGTCGAAGAAGCGGAGCGGCCAGACGCCCCTGAGCGGCTCGCGACCCATGAAGAAGTTGCGGGTGATCGACATGAGCGGGATCATCGCGAGGTCCTGGTAGACCGTGGCGATACCGGCATCGAGCGCGTCCCGCGGGCTGTCGAAGGCGACCGGCAGGCCCTCGACCCGGAAGGTGCCGGTGGTCGGCTTGTGCACGCCGGAAAGCGTCTTGATCAGGGTCGACTTGCCCGCACCGTTGTCGCCGAGGAGGCAGTGCACCTCGTGGCGGTCGACGCTGAGGCTGACGCCGCCGAGGGCGATCACCGAGCCGAAATGCTTGGTGATGTCCTCGACCTCGATCAAGGGCGGGCCCGACCGCCCCCAAGCGCCCTCGTTGCGGGAGGTTCCGACCGTTGCGGTGGCCATTTCGGGTCTCCTCCGTCCTAGCGTTCGCCGGTCGCGCGCTTGCGCACGATGTTGTTGAAGAAGACGGCGATCAGCAGCATGCCGCCGAGGAAGACGAGGTACCAGTCCTGGTCGATCTGGGTGTAGGTCAGGCCGATCAGCACCATGCCGAAGATGATGGCACCGAAGAAGGCGCCGATCGCCGAGCCGTAGCCGCCGGTGAGCAGGCAGCCGCCGATGACCGCGGCGATGATCGCCTCGAACTCCTTCTGGAAGCCGCGCCGGGCGTCGGTGCTGCCGGTGTCCATGACGGTCAGGATGGCGACGAGGGCGGCACAGCAGGCGGTGACGATGAAGAGCACGGTCTTCACCCGGGCGACCGGCACGCCCGAGTTGCGGGCGGCACTGGCGTCGCCGCCGGCGGCGCCGCGCCAGGTGCCGGCCCCGGGGCGGGGGCGGGCGATGGTGGGGACGGCGGCGAGGCCGCAGAAACCGAGGATGTCGACCGGGCGGCCGGTGACCTTGGGCAGGCCGCTCGAGAAGGTCTCGATCATGCCCTGCTCGGCGAGCCAGGCGAAGAGGCCCTCGAGCGCCTGGCCGGAGAAGAGCGGGGCCAGCACGCTGTCGCCGACCGCCTCCCGGATGCCGCGCATCTGGGTCGAGCCGCCGGTCGCCCATTTCAGCCCGACCAGGGTCAGGCCACGCAGGATGAAGAGGAAGGCGAGGGTGACGATGAAGGAGGGGAGACCCGTGCGCAGCACGATCTGCCCGTTGAGCGTGCCGAAGGCCGCGGCCATGGCAAGGGTGAGCAGGATGGCGGGCAGCAGCGGCAGGTGCAGGGCCGTCACCGAGGCCCCGAAGATCAGCCCGGCGAAGGCGACCATCGAGCCGACCGAGAGGTCGAACTCGCCGCCGACCATAAGAAGCGCGGCGCCGATCGCGAGGATGCCGAGCTGGGCCGCCGGCGACATGAAGGTCAGGATGCCGGACAGCGTGAACATCTGGTCGCTGGCCAGGATGTAGAAGAAGATCGAGACCAGGACGAGCCCCGAGAAGGCGCCGAGCTCCGGGCGCCGCATCAGCCGCGTCATGAAGGACGCCTGCTTCAGCCGTTCGTCGGCCATCGCCGCCTCCCCGGGTTCTGGTTGCGGTCGTGCTTCAGCCGTTCGTCGGGACCGGCCGGGGCGGCCGGTCCCGCGGGTGTCGGGCGCGGCTCAGCGGATACCCTTGGCGCTGAGCTCGATCACCTGCCCGGCCTTCTCGGCGGTGATCAGGTTCGGGCCCGACGGCACGTCGCCACCCGGCATCAGGCCGTAGCGTGACTGCAGGGCGAGGAAGGCGATCGGCAGGTAGCCCTGGAGGAACTGCTGCTGGTCGATGGCGAAGGCGGCCTTGCCGTCGACGATGGCCTGCAGGAAGTTGGCCGAGAGGTCGAAGCTGGCGAGGTTGACCTCGCCCGCCCTGCCGGTCTCCTCGAGCGCCCTGAGCGCCGGCTCGCCGGCGGTCGAGGCGCCGAGTGCCAGGATGGTGTCGATCGACGCGTCGGACTCCATCGCCGCCTTGACCTTGGCGGTGATCTCGGCCGGGTCCATGGTCACCGGCAGGATCGTGACATTGCCGCCGAAGCCCTCGGCGAAGCCGGCGCAGCGCAGGTCGAGGGCGACGTTGCCGACTTCCTGGTTGATGCAGATGGCATTCGAGCCGCCCATCGCGGCGAGCTCGGCGCCGGCGATCTCGCCCGCGTCGAACTCCGACTGGCCGACATGGAGGAGGGCGCCGAGGCCGTGCGCCACGTCCGAGCCGGAGTTCATCGAGATGACGTTGATGCCGGCGTCGACGGCGCGCTGGATCGACGGGCCGAGCGCGTCGGCGTCGGGGATCGAGACGACGAGGCCGAAGGGCTCCTGGTTGACCGCGGCGTCGATGAGCTGGCCCATCGCGACCATGTCGAAGGTCTCGGGGGCACGGTAGTCGACATTGACCTCGTAGTCGCGGGCGCCCTCGTCGACGCCGTTCTTGACCACCGACCAGAACGGGTCGGAGGCCTGGCCGTGGCTGACCACGATGATGCTGGTGTCCTGCGCCAGGGCGGTGCCGGCGGCGAGCACGGCGGCAAGGGCGGTTGCCGCAAGCGTCTTCGTCAAGCTCATCGAAACCCTCCCGATTTGATGATGCAGACCTTGTCCGTCAGCTGTCAGAACAGCGTTTCCATCTGCTTGCAATTATGGAATACACATTCCAGCAAAAGGTTCAAGCCCCCAGAACAGGTCTTCCGGTCTTGTCCCAACTGGAACGCGTGCGGCGCCGATGAAGCAGCCGCCCACCCTGATGCCCGAGAGCTTTGCCGCCCTGGAGCAGCTGATCGCTGCCCGGCATGGCGGGCTGAGCACGCGCCTCAAGGACATCGCGGCGTTCGTCCTGGCCCACCCCAACACCATTGCGCTCGAGACCGTCGCCACCGTCGCCGAGCAGGCCAGGGTGCCGCCATCGGCCCTGGTGCGCTTCGCTCAGGCGCTTGGCTTCGACGGGTTCAGCGACATGCAGCGGCTCTTCCGGCTCCGGCTGGTCGAGCAGATGCCGAGCCATGTCGACCGGCTGGTGCAGCGCGCGGGTGGCGATGCGGCCGAGAGCGACTGTCTCGACCGGCTGGCCCAGGCGTCCCACCGGGCAATCGCCGAGCTCGCGATCGAGACGCCCCGCGCCGACCTCGCGGCCGCCGCCGACCGGCTGGCCGGCGCCAGGCGCATCCTCATCATCGCCCAGCGGCGGAGCCTGCCGGTCGCCGGCTACCTGCTCTACGGCCTGCTCAACCTGGAGCGGCCGGTCCAGCTCCTCGACAACCAGGGCGGGATGCTCGGCCAGCAGCTCAAGACGCTGGTGCCGGGCGACGTGCTGCTGGCCACGAGCTATCGGCCCTATGCGCCCGAGACGCTCGACGCGGTGCGGGCGGTCGCGGCGCAGGGGCTCGGCATCGTCGCGATCACCGACCTGCAGCTCAGCCCGCTCGCGGCGTACGGCCGGCCGACGCTCTTCGTCCGCGACGCCGAGATCCAGAACATCCGCTCGCTCAGCGCCTCCATGTGCCTCGCGACGAGCCTCGTGATCGAGACGGGCAAGCGGCTGGCGACCGACCCTGGCAGACGGCCGGCATAGACGGGCCTCAGCGCCGCCAGAAGTCCGGCGTGAGGAGCAGGAGCACGGTGAAGATCTCCAGCCGGCCGAGCATCATGGCGAAGGCGAGGAGCCACTTGGCGGCGTCGGGCAGGCTGGCGAAGTTGCCGGCGGGGCCGATGATCGGGCCGAGGCCGGGGCCGACATTGGTGATGGCCGTGGCGCTGGCGGTGAGTGCCGTGACGAGGTCGAGGCCCATGAGTCCGAGCAGCACGGTGAAGATGGCGACCATGCCGAGCAGCGCCGCGACGAAGGCGAGCACGGCACCCGGCACGTCCTCGGGCACGCGCCGCCCCGCATAGCGCAGCGGCACGACCTGGTGCTGCGCCACGAGGCGCCGCAGCTTGAGGCGGATGAGCTGCCAGATGATCAGGTGGCGGTAGACCTTGATGGCACCCGAGGTCGAGCCGGCGCAGCCGCCGAGGAACATGAGGACGAAGAAGACTGCCTCGGCACCCGGACCCCAGAGCGTGTAGTCGGTGCTGGCGAAGCCCGTGGTCGTCACCACGGAGACGACATTGAAGGCGGTGTGCTGCAGGGCATCGCCCAGCGGCATCTCCCGGGTGACGGCGAGCCAGGCGGCCTTGCTGCCGATGACCAGGAAGAAGAAGACGAAGAGTGCCCTGACCTGTGTGTCCTCGAGGAGGGCGCCGCGGTCGCCGCGCAGGGTGCGGACATAGGCCAGGAAGGGCAGGGCGCCGGCGATCATGAAGAGCGTGCCGATCCAGTGGGTCAGCGGGCGCTGGAAATAGCCGAAGCTCAGGTCGTGGGTCGAGTAGCCGCCGGTCGAGACGGTCGCCATGGCGTGGTTGACGGCATCGAAGACGCTCATCTCGGCGAGCGCGTAGGCCAGAGCGCAGGCGACGGTGAGGCCGAGATAGACGATGCCGATGGAGGCCACCATGTTGAAGGCGCGCGGCACCACCTTCTCCGACTGCTCCGAGCTTTCCGTGCGGAAGAGCTGCATGCCGCCGATCCGCAGGAACGGCAGCAACACGATCGCCATGACGATGATGCCGATACCGCCGAGCCACTGCAGCAGCGAGCGCCAGAGCAGGATGCCGGGCGGCAGGAGGTCGAGGCCGGCGATGACCGTCGAGCCGGTGGTGGTCAGCCCGGACATCGCCTCGAAGAAGGCATCCGTGTAGCCGTGGCCTAGGCCGATCAGCGGCAGCGCCGCGAAGGCGGGCACCACCACCCAGGTCAGCGCGGTGAGCAGGAAGGCCTGACGCAGGTCGAGCTGGAACGATCCCGGCCGGGCGGTGACCAGGATCAGCATGCCGCCGAAGAAGCCGGTGATCGCCGCCGCGACGACGAAGGAGAGCCAGTCCCGATTGCCGGCGCCCGCGTCGACCATGGCCGGCACCAGCATCACCAGGGCCAGGACACCGAGGAGCAGCCCGATCACCCGTGCGACCGCACCGAACCCGATCATGGCTGTTGCCGGGTTGCCGTTAGCGGACGACCCAGACGGAGCAGCCGGCCTGCAGGGCGACCTGGGCCGCATTCGAGTGGTCGAGCGTCTCGTCCGCCTGGGGCATGTGCGTGCCCATGACGATGAGGTCGGCGCCGAGTTCGGCGGCCGCGTGGCAGATCTCGCGCACCGGGTCGCCCCAGTCGGCGCGGACATGCGCCTCGACGGCGATGTCGTCGGCGAAGCGTCCGGCGACGAACTCGTGCAGCGCCGGCAGATAGGTCTCCGGCAGGGTCGCCGGATCGGCGGCGGCCGGCGGCGCCACCCAGAGCACGGCGAGCGTGGCGGCGTAGCGCCGGGCCAGGTCCTCGGCGGCGTCGATGGCGTCCCGCCACGCATCGGGGCTGGTCAGGTCGATCGGCAGGAGGATCTTCTTCGGCAACGTCCGGCGCTCCGCTCAGGGGGCCGGAGAGGCTCGCCGGCCGCGGCCATCATGCCACGGCCCGCGCGCCGCTGCTACCGGACGACGAAGACCGAGACCTTGGCGTGGCTCGCGATCCAGCCGGCGTTGGAGCTGATCAGGTGGTCCTTGATGCCCGGGATGTGCGACGCCATGACCACGAGGTCGGCGCCGATCTCGTCGAACGCCTTGAGCAGGTCGCGGTCGAGGTCGACCGCCGGGTCGTGGCTGACCAGCGACTTCGCGCGGGCCTCGATGCCGAGTGCCGCGCTGCGCTCGGCGGCGAACTGCTCGAGCTTGGCCGCGAACTCCTTCGGCGTGTGGGCGACGCTGGACGGGGTCTCGGTCGTCGCACCCACATAGTAGAGCGTGGCGCCCCAGGCCTTCGCCAGGTTGGCTGCGGTCTCGAGCGCCTTCGGCAGCCGGTCGACATGGGCGAGGTCGACCGGCACGGCGATTACCTTGTACATGGCTCTCTCCCTGGCTCTCAGCGTGCCATCTGCGGATCGGCGCGCAGCGCCTTGAACAGGCACCAGCACATGACCACCAGCACCACGGCGAAGGGGAAGCCGGTGGCGATGGCCGCCGCCTGAAGCGAGGCCAGCCCGCCGCCGAGCAGGAGCGTGATGGCGACGAGCCCCTCGAAGGTCGCCCAGAACACGCGCTGCACGACGGGCGCGTCGGTCTTGCCGCCGGCGGTGATGGTGTCGATGACGAGCGAGCCCGAATCCGACGAGGTGACGAAGAAGACGATCACCAGCACGATCCCGATGAACGACGAGACCATGGTGAGCGGCAGGACCTCGAGCATCTTGAAGAGCGAGAGCTCGGGCACGTAGGCGGCCACTGTCTCGGCGACACCCTGGTAGTCGTCCTCGACAATCTGCTCGATGGCCGTGCCGCCGAAGGCGGTCATCCAGAGGATGGAGACCAGGGTCGGGATGATCAGCACGCAGATGATGAACTCGCGCACCGTGCGGCCGCGGCTGACGCGGGCGATGAACATGCCGACGAACGGCGACCAGGAGATCCACCACGCCCAGTAGAACGTCGTCCAGCCGTGCATGAAGTCGAAGTCCTCACGGTTGACGAAGTTGCTGAGCGACAGGACGTTGACGAAGTAGTGCCCGGCATTGGTGAAGAAGCCGGTCATCACGGCGATCGTCGGCCCGGCGATGATGACGAAGAGCAGGAGGGCGAGCGCCAGCGCCATGTTGATCTCGGAGAGGCGCTTGACGCCGGCGTCGAGGCCCGCGACGACCGAGACCAGCGCCACCGCGGTGATGGCGACGATCAGCACCACCATGGTGAAGTCGTTCGCCGGAATGCCGAAGAGATACTCCAGCCCGGCCGAGGCCTGCTGGGCGCCGAAGCCGAGCGAGGTGGCGAGGCCGAAAAGGGTCGCGAACACGGCGAGCGTGTCGATGATGTGGCCAGGCCAGCCCCAGACCTTGTCGCCGAGCAGCGGGAAGAAGGCCGAGCGGATGGTGAGCGGCAGGCCGTTGTTGAAGGTGAAGAAGGCGAGGGCGAGCGCCACGACCGCATAGATCGCCCAGGGGTGCAGGCCCCAGTGGAAGATGGTGGCGGCCATGCCCATGGCGCGGGCCGCCTCGACGTCCTCCGGATTCACGCCCAAGGGCGGGTTCTGGAAGTGGTAGACCGGCTCGAGGACGCCGAAGAACATGAGGCCGATGCCCATGCCGGCGGCGAACAGCATGGCGAACCAGCCGGCATAGGAGTAGTCGGGCGTGGCATCGGCGCCGCCCAGCCTGATCCGCCCCCAGGGCGAGACGACCAGAAAGAGGCAGAACAGCACGAAAATATTGGCTGCCGACATGAACACCCAGTCGAATGTCGAGGTCAGCCAAGGCCGCAGCCAGCCGAAGAAGGTGGCCGTGCCCTCCTGGAACATCAGCGCGAAAATGACGAAGCCGACAATCGTCACCGCCGAGATCATGAAGACCGGGTTGTGGATGTCGAGACCCAGCACCTGGACGTTGTCCTGGCCGACCTCGTAGTCGGTCGCCTCGACAGTATAGTCCGGCTGGACGTCTTCGCTCATCAGGCTTCTCCACGACTTGATACGGGCAACGATTATGTGCCTCGCGGCCATTCAGCACGGAGGGGACGGGCAAATCTGCCCGCCACCGGCGACGCCGTTCGATGATGTTCGAAGCAACCCTAACATGACGAAAGTGTAATGCAACCGGACAGGTCCGGCCTGCGGCGGGCGTGAACGCGGCACGCGTGGCCGGACCTGCCGTCGTTCAGCCGCTGCGCCGAAGCTCGCGGCGGGTGAGCAGGGGACCTATGATCTCGAAGAGGATGGTCGCGGCCACGGCCACCGCAACGAGGTCGGCCGCGGCTGCCGGGTGGCGCTCGGCGGCGAGCAGCGCCATGCCCATGGCGACCCCGGCCTGCGGCAGGAGCCCGAGACCGACCGTGGCGAGGTCGCGACGGTCGGGGCCGGCGAGCCAGGGCAGGGCCGCCCGGCTGCCCAGGAGCCGGCCGGCGACCCGCAGGGCGATGTAGGCGAGGACCAGGGGTGCCGCGGCGCCGAGCTCCGCCGGGTCGGCGGCGGCGCCGGCGGCGACGAAGAAGAAGACCAGGAACGGCCACTCGATATGCGCGATCTCGCTGAACGAGTGCGAATGGTGCGGGGCCAGGTTGGCGACCGCGACGCCGGCGGTCATGCCGGCGAGGAGCGGCGAGACGGCGAGCGCGTCGGCCAGCCCGGCGATCAGCAGGATCACCGCCACCGCCTCCACCTGGGTCGGCTCGCCGGCGCGCAGCCGGCCGGTGAGAAAGGCGGCCGGCGCGCCGATGGCGAGACCGAGCAGCAGGGCGCCGCCGAGCTCCCAGCCGGCCACGCCGACCGCCTGCCAGCCGTCCCCGCCGATCACAAGGTCGAGCAGGGTCATGGCGAGGCCGAAGGCGATGATGCCCCAGGCATCGTCGATCGCGACGATGCCGAGCACCACCTCGCCGACCCGCCCGCCACCCTCGGCCTCGCGCACCACCTCGTGCACCGCCGCCGGATCCGTGGCGACCGCCATGGCGGCGAGCGGCAGGGCCACGGCCGGCAGGAAGCCGAGCACCAGGAGCCCGCCGCCGACCAGGAGTGCTGTCGCGAGGGCGATGCCGAGCGACAGGACGAGCACCGGGCGGCCGGTCTGCCGCCAGCGTTCGGCCGTGAGGTCGCCGCCCAGGAGAAAGGCCACCATGACGAGAGCGATGGAGATCAGGGGCTCGGCGACGCCGGCGGTGAGCACCGTCACCTCGCGCTCGAAGAGGAGGCGCACGACGGCGGCGATCAGCACGCCGGTGAGCACCAGGAGCGAGACCCGGGGCAGGCCGAGCCGGCGCGCGAGGACATCGACGACGAGGCTGAGGCCGAGCACCGCGCCGAGCATCAGGAGGATCGCCGTGTCGTTGGCGATCGACGCAGTGGCGAAGAGTGGCTCCGGCATCGGCCTGGCTCGTCGTTGCTCAGATACCCCGGGTCGCGCGCGACGGGGTCGCACCCGATGGGATTGACGGCGGCGGGCAACCGTGCCGGTCTGTGGCGGCGTCAGGGGCCCGGGCACCAAGGAGAGCCGCAATGCCGGAAATTTTCAACCGTCGCTTCACCCGCTCGGAGATGACCCGGCATGTCGGCGACACCTCGCAGATCTTCGGCGTCGAGCTCGTCACGCACGAGGACGGGCCGGAGCGCGGTCTCCGGGTGCTGCGCTTTCGCACCGGCGGCGGGCTCGAACTCGAGGTGCTGGTCGACCGGGCCATGGATGTGGGTGCCATGAGCGTCTACGGCGTGCCGCTCGGCTGGCGCTCGGGCAACGGCTTTCGCCACCCCTGGCTACACGAGCACGACGCCGAGGGCGGCCTCGGCTGGCTCCGCTCGTTCTCCGGCCTCGTCAACACCTGCGGCCTCGACCACATCATGGGCATGGCCGAGGAGGGGGCGGACCACTTCAACTACCCCTACCGGTCCCGGGTCGCCCACGGCATCCACGGCCGCGTCGCCTTCACCCCGGCACGGCTGCAGGGCTTCGGCGAGCGCTGGGACGGCGACACGGGCGTGCTCTACGCCGAGGGAACCGTGCGTCAGGTCACGATGTTCGGCGAGAACCTGGAGCTGGCGCGCCGCATCGAGGCGGCGGTCGGCGGGCGAACCATCACGATCACGGACAGGGTGACCAATCTCGGCTATCGCACCACGCCGCACGCGCTGCTCTACCACGTCAATGCCGGCTGGCCGGTGGTGGCGGCCGAATCGCGGCTCAGCCTGCCGCTCGAGCGCACGGTCTTCCATGCCCACGACCCGCATGCGACGAGCATCGGGCCGCTCGAGCAGGCGGCCCCGCAGGTGGCGTTCCGCGAGCAGGTCTACGAGCACGCGCTCAGGCGCCGCGGCGACGGCATGGTGCCGGTCCTGCTCGCCAACCCGGCCTTCGGCGGCCTGCCGGGCTCGCAGGGCATCGGCCTCGCCATGCGTTATGACGGCCGCAGCCTGCCGGCCTTCTACCAGTGGCAGAATCTGCACGAGGGCGATTATGTCATCGGCATCGAGCCGGCGACCTGCCATGCCGGCAGCCGCGAGGACTGGAAGAAGCGGAACGAGATGATCTGGCTGGAGCACGGCGACAGCCGCGATTACCGCCTCGAGCTGGAGGGCGTGGTCGGCGAGGCCGCCCTCGCGGCGATGGTCGACGAGATCGATGGTCTCGGCTGAGGGGGCGCTCGGCCGGCCGGGCACGCACTGGCGGATCGAGAGGGCGACGCGCGCGGCGCTGCTGATCGACGGGGATGCCTATTTCCGTGCGCTGGCGGCCGCGATGGAGCTGGCCGAGCACTCGATCGTCATCCTCGGCTGGGATCTTCGGAGCGACCTCCTGCTCGACCCCTTGAACTCGAAGGAGACCCTGGCCGAAAGGCTGCAGCGGCTGATCAGGGCGCGGGCCGAGCTGCATGTGCGCCTCCTGATCTGGGACTGGCCGATCGTGATGGGGGCGGGCCGCGAGGTCCTGCCCAACTGGAGCTTCGGTCCCCTGGAGGAGCGGCTGACCTTCGTTCTGGACGACGAGATCCCGGTCGGCGGCGCGCATCACGAGAAGCTCGTGGTCATCGACGACCGGCTCGCCTTCGTCGGCGGCCTCGACCTCACCGCCGGGCGCTGGGACACGCCCGACCACCATCCGGGCAATCTGCGCCGGCTCGAGGTCGAGAGCGGCCCCGACCGGGCGCCGTTTCACGATGTCATGCTGCTGGTCGAGGGCCCCGTCGCCGGAGCGCTCGGCGAGCTCGCCGCCGAGCGCTGGCAGGTGGCGACCGACGAACGCCTGGCACCCGCGGGCCCGTCCGGGACCGACCTCTGGCCCACGGGCGTGGCGGCGGACGTGAGGGACGTGCCGGTCGCCATCGCCCGGACACGGCCGGAGATCGACGGGCTCGAGGCCGCTCGCGAGATCGAGGCCCTCTATCTCGCCGCCATCGCCGGGGCGGAGCGGCTCATCTATATCGAGAACCAGTATCTGACCGTGCCGGCGGTGGCCCGGGCGCTGGCGGGGCGCCTGCGCGACGTGCCCGACCTCGAGGTGGTGATCGTGACGCCGCAGGCCTGCGAAGGCCCGCTCGAGACGGCGGTGATGGATGCCGGCCGCAAGAAGTTCAAGGCGACGCTCGAAGCCGCGGCCTGGGAACGGGTCCGCGTGCTGACGGCGCAGAGCCACGGCCTTCGGGTCAATGTCCATGCCAAGCTGATGATCGTCGACGATCGCCTGTTCACCGTCGGCAGCGCCAATCTCGCGAACCGCTCCATGGGCGTCGATACCGAGACCAACGTCGCCATCGAGAAGCCCGAAGGCGATCCGGTCATCCGCGGCTGGCGGCACCGCCTGCTCGGCGAGCATGTCGGCCGGGACCCGGGCGAGGTTGCCGCCCTCGAGGCGGAGCTCGGCTCGACCATCGCCATGATCGAGCGGTTATCCGATCCCAAGGCGGCGCACTATCTGGCGCCGCTCGAGCTGGACGACCAGCCGATTCCCGAGCCGTTCTCGGAGCTGGTCGACGTCACCGAGCTCGCCGACCCGCCGGAGCCGATCATCGGCGCGCAGCTGCTCGCCGATTTCGGGCTGCCGAAGCGCTTTCGCAACGCACGTCGCTGGCTCGGCCGGGCCGCCGGCATCGTCGGTGTCACCGTGCTGCTCGCCTGGTTCGCCGGCTGGATCGAGCTGATCACGGGCTGGGTGGTCGTGGCGGCGAGCCTCGTCCTGATCCTCGGCTGGGCTCTCGGCGAGCGGCCCTGGCGGCTGGAGCGGTACTGATGCGGGTCGCCACCTACAACATCCACGGGGCCGTCGGCTTCGACCGGCGGCGCCGGCCCGAGCGCATCGTCGAGGTCATCAGGAGCCTCGATGCCGACATCGTCGGCCTGCAGGAGGTCGAGGGACGGCGCAGCCGCAGCCGGGTCGACCAGGCGCAGCATATCGGCGATGCCCTGGACTACCATCTGGTGGCCGGCCCCCTGCTGCTCGAGGGGATGGGCGGCTACGGCAACGCGCTGCTCTCGCGCCACCCGGTGCTGGAGGTGGAGCGCCGCGTCTACCAGCGGCCGGGCAGCCAGACGCGCGGCCTGCTCGACACGGTGGTGGCGCATCCGCTCCTCGGCCGGCTCCGGGTGATCGTCACCCATCTCGAGGTGCGCGACCACCGCATCCGCTCGACCCAGCTGCGCGAGCTGGAGCATCTTCTGGCCGATGGGGAGGAAGGGCCGGCTGTCCTGATGGGCGATCTCAATGAGTGGTGGAGCCGGCGCGTGGCGCTGCGTTCGCTCGACCGCGCGGTGCGCTTCCTGCACTCGCCGGCGACGTTCCCGGCCCGGCTGCCGATCCTCCGCCTCGACCGGATCGGTGTGCGGTCCCTGCGCTCGACCGATCCCGACGGCCGCGCCCGGCGGATCGAGAACCGGCTGACCCGCATGGCCTCGGACCACCTGCCGCTGGTCGCCGACCTCGAGCCGCTCGAGGCCCTGCCGCCGCCGGAGGGCGGGGGCGAGGCTCAGGCGAGCAGCACTTCCTCGCGGCACTCGACGCCGCTGGTCCGGCAGTAGGCCTCGAGCTCGGCGAAGGCGGCGTCGATCGCCGCCACGTCGTCGCCGCGGAAGACGATGCTGGTGCCGGGCTTGTCCATCCGGAAGAACGGGTAGCTGCCGATGTCGATCGCCGGGTAGCGTTCCTGGATGGCGCCGAGCGTCGCCGCCATGTCGCCCTCGCCCTTGAAGACGACGAGGGTGCGCGACTGCACGAGGGCGCCGCCGACCAGCCGGGGCTTCAGGATGTCGAGCATGGCCTGCATGATCTTCGGCACGCCGGCCAGGACATGCACGTTCTCGACGATGAAGCCGGGCGCCACGCTCACCGGGTTGTCGATCAGGGTGGCGCCTTCCGGCGTCTCGGCCATCTTGAGGCGCGCCTCGGTCAGCTTCTCGGGCGGGTAGAAGGCCCGCAGGCGCCGCTCGGCCTCGGGATGGCGGCCGAACTTCAACCCGAACGCCTTGGCGATGCAGCCGGCGGTGATGTCGTCGTGGGTCGGGCCGATGCCCCCTGTGGTGAAGAGGTAGTCCACCTTGACGCGCAGCGCGTTGACCGCGTCCACGATCTCGCTTTCGATGTCCGGGATCACCCGGACCTCGACCAGCCGGATGCCGATCTTGCCGAGGAAGGTCGCGAGATAGGCGAGGTTGGCATCCACCGTGCGGCCGGAGAGGATCTCGTTGCCGATGATGAGCAGCCCCGCCGTCACCTTGCTTTTCTGCTCGCCGTCCGTCGCCATGCCTCTTGCCTCCGCTGCTGCCTGACCCGGATATAGCGCCCTTGGACCTGCCCGTCCCCCTGCATCGCGCCACGCTGATGCGCCGCTACAAGCGTTTCCTCGCCGACGTGACCATGGCCGACGGGCAGGAGCTCACCGCGCACGTCGCCGATCCCGGCCGCCTGCCCGGCCTCGCCGTGCCGGGGGCGGACCTCTGGCTGTCGCGGAGCGATTCGCCCAAACGCAAGCTGGCCCACCGCGTTGAGCTGGTCCAGGCGCCGGAGAGCCTGGTCGGGCTCGACACGAACAACGCCAACCGGCTCGTCGCCGAGGCGCTGGCCGCCAGGAGCCTGCCCGGGCTCGAGGCCTGGCAGGCCACCGCCCGCGAGCCGCGGCTCGGCGCCGGCACCAGGCTCGATTTCGCGCTTCAGGCGAGCGACGGGCGGAGTGGTTTCCTCGAGGTCAAGAACGCGACCTGGCGCCGCGGACCCGTGGCCGCCTTTCCCGACGCCGTCACCGCCCGTGGTGCCCGCCATCTCGCCACGCTCGCCGGGCTCGCCGCGGCAGGTATACCAGCCTTTCTGGCCTTCGTCTGCCAGCGTTCGGACGTCACCGCGCTCACCATCGCCGCCGACATCGACCCGGCCTACGCGGCCGCCTTCGAGCTGGCCCGGGCCGCCGGCGTGACCGTGCTCGCCTGCCGTTGCAAACTCAACCATTGCGCGATAACAATCACGGAGGGCATCCCCATCGCCTGACCCCGGGAGCATCGCGACGGTGACCGACATCAAGGCCCTCGAGCTCGAGCTGCAGCGCTACACGCTGACCCTGGTCGAGCGGCCGGAGACGCCGCAGCCCTACCATGTCGCCGGCGACACTTTCCGCCACAAGGAGCATCTCAGGCGCGCCGGCGGCGTGTGGAGCCGCTTCGACCAGGCCTGGCGGTTCCCGACCCGCACCCACCTCGAAGCCCTGGTCGACCTTTTGAACGGCCGGCCGGTGGCACAAGGCCTCGCCGAGGCGGCGGCCGGCTTCGCGGGCCAGACCGGCAACGGGAAATGGGGCGACAAACACTATCACGGCCATCGCGAGCGGCTGCGCGGCCGCTTCATGGAGGCGGGGCCCGAGGCGCTCGCCGACTACGAGCTGCTCGAGCTCCTCCTCTTCTTCTCGGTCTGGCGGCGCGACACCAAGCCCTTGGCCAAGCAGCTCCTCGAGCGCTTCGGCGGGCTCGGCGGCGTGCTCGCCGCGGATCCGGCCCGGTTCCGCGACATTCCGGAGCTGACGGCCGGCGGCGATGAGGACCTGAAGTTCACCACGGTGCTGCTCAAGGCGCTGCAGGCAGCACTCCTTCGGGTGCTCAAGGAGGAGATCAAGGACCGGCCGGTGATCGCCTCCTGGACCAGCCTGATCGAATACCTGCAGATGGTGATGACGCACGAGCCGGCCGAGCATTTCCGCATGCTCTTCCTCGACAAGAAGAACATCCTGATCAAGGACGAGGTGCAGAGCCGGGGGACCGTCGACCACACCCCGCTCTACCCGCGCGAGGTGGTCAAGCGCGCTCTCGAGCTCGCGGCCTCGGCCGTCATCATGGTCCACAACCACCCCTCGGGCGACCCGACCCCGTCCAAGCCCGACATCGAGATGACCCGCCAGGTGGTGACGGCGCTCGCCGCCGTGCACATCACCGTCCATGACCACGTCATCGTCGGCAAGAACCGGCATACGAGCTTCAAGAGCGCCGGCCTGATATGACAGGAAGAAGGGAGGCTGAGCCTCCCTTCACCCACCGTTCCTTTGGTAGCCTCGGCCATTGACCGACCGGGCCATTAGCCGATGACGTAGGTCATGGCAGTCACGGCCTTCGCCGAACCTGACCGCCTAATCGAGCCTGATACCGGGTTCGACTACCCCGAAGAGCGCTTCCGGCTCATGGGGCGAAGTGAGGGTCGGCTCTTCGTTGTCATCTTTACGAAGCGCGGTGAGCGGAACCGCATCATCTCCGCGCGAATGGCCAACCGCCGTGAGCAAGACCACTACCGTGCGCGCCAGGATCGACGGTGACCGGGTCTACCTGATCCGTCCCGACGGCAGCGAGACGCTACTGGTGCGCGAGATCGACAATGCCAAGTTGGACACCACGGACGAGGCGGGGATCGCCCGGCAGAGCGCCGCCGATGACCTCGACGCCAGGGCCGAGGCCGCCGCCCTCATTCGCGGCCTGCGCGCCCGCACCGGCCTGAGCCAGGCTGCCTTCGCCCGCCGCCTCAACGTCTCCGTCGAAACCCTGCGCAACTGGGAGCAAGGCAAGCGCCTTCCCCGAGGCCCCGCCCGTGCACTGTTGCGCATCATCGAAAAGGCGCCCTCCGCCGCCATGGCGGCCCTGGCCGGGTGATGGTCTCACCAAATCTGACGGACTCGAGTAGGCCATAGCAGAACAGGACGGCATCGTAATGCTGCCGGATCTCGACGAGGTCCTGGCCAAGGAGGCGTGTGCCTGACGGACCTAGGCTTGATCGGGCAAAGCCGCTGTGCGCATCACCGTCGATCTTCAGAGAAGTTGCCATTTTGCTCGCAAGATTGGGAATTCTGCGCCCATCGACTTTTTGCCTATTAAATGGTAACATGGAAAATCCAGCTCCAATTTCCTGTTTGCGCCTGCCCCAAGGCAATGGCGATGCCGGAGCTTGCCGTGATACGCCGAGCAATGCTCGCATCATCCGGGCTTGCCGTGAGTACCCTCGTGATCCTCGGCTCGACGACGGATGCTGGCGGCCATGACTGGTACACCGGGTTGAAGAATTCAGCCGGCGTGAGTTGCTGCAGCGATCGCGACTGTCACCCGGTGGCGTTTTGCAGCTGTCCGGATGGCAGGCAATGCCTGGCGATCGACGGCCGGTGCGTGCCGATCCCGTGGCGCCTGGTGCTGCAGATGGCCTCGCCGGACGGCCGACCGCATGCATGCTGGTCAACCAATTGGGTTGCTCCATGGTCGTCGGAGTTTTCGATCTATTGCGTCGTTCTTCCTGGAATCAGCTGAACCCGAAATGCACTGCGCTTCTCTCGCACACCGGCAATGGTGGCGAGGCGCTGGCCCATCGAGACGTCGCCGCTGGTTCATCGGGTCCGTGACGGCTGGGAGCCGTTCTGCGCCCATTCCTCGCCGATCCCGACCGCCTGATCGAGCCTGATCCGCCGGCAGTGTCGCTCAACCTTCGGTCGCAAGAGCGGCATCTTGCCCAGCACGAGGGCCGGACGCATGCCGATGGCTACGCCGGCTTCAACGAGCGCAACGCCGGGCTCCATGCCGTCGAGAAAGGTGGCTGCATTGGCGTTGCGCTGTCGTAGCAGCGCAACCGAGAGCCGAACCCCTTCGCCAGGATAGTCAGGCCGAACGGTTACCCGATTGGGCAATGTCGGTTGAAAGAGAAGTTGCCATTTTGCTTGCAAGAGCAGGGATTCTGGCCCCATCGACTTTTCGTCTAATCAATGGTATTATGAAAAATCCAACTCTGATTTTCTGTTCGCGCCTGCCCCACGGCAAAGGCGATGCCGGAGCTTGCCGTGATACGCCGAGCAATACTCACATCATCCGGGCTCGCCGTGAGTACCCTCATGATCCTCGGATCGGTGACGGATGCTGGCGGCCATGACTGGTACACCGGGTTGAAGGATGCAGCCGGCGCAAGCTGCTGCAGCGATCGCGACTGTCACCCGGTGGCGTTTTGCAGCTGTCCGGATGGCAGGCAATGCCTGGCGATCGACGGCCGGTGCGTGCCGATCCCGTGGCGCCGGGTGCTGCCGATGGCCTCGCCGGACGGCCGGCCGCATGCGTGCTGGTCAAGCAATGGGGATGTTCCAGGGTCGTCAAGGCTGCCGATCTTTTGCGTCGTGCTTCCTGGAACCAGCTGAACCCGAAATGCACTGCGCTTCTCTCGCACACCTCGGCGGCGGCTAAGAGCCGTTCTGCGCCCATCACGGCGTGAGAGTGCTGGCGGCTCAGTCGCCCTCGGCCTCCAGCTCCTCGACACTCGACGCGTCCAGCACCTGCCGGGCCACGGCATAGGGAAAGCCGGCCCGGGCGAAGGCGGCGAGCGCCTGCTCCGGTGTGCGTTCACGGCCGCCCGGCAAGGCGTAGGGGCCGAGCCGGCGCCGGCGGGCGAAGGCGAGGGCGGCAGCGAGGTCGAGATCCGGTGTCTCCTCGCCGAGCCCTTCCAGCACGTCCGTGGCGAGGTCGCGATCGACCCCCTTGGCGGCCAGTTCCTGGACGATGCGCCGCG
>CAZGUW010000022.1:0-30323 GCA_964528705.1 uncultured Geminicoccaceae bacterium | reverse complement strand
GCCGGGTTTCCGCCCGGGACCGAACCCACCGACCCTGTTTTGCCGAACGGACCCGAGGCCGCCCTTGCGGCGGCGTCCAATCTAGGCTATAAATCCTATACCAGGCTGGTTCCCGCCGCCTTGACAGGCTTGGGCGGCGGCGATTGTATCGACGTGACGCGGTAAACCTCTGAAATGCGGCGGTGGACGGCGATCGCAGCGCTGCTGCGCATAGCCGTCCAGGCGACCGGACGGGCCGCGTCCTCGGGGCCGATCGATGGAGCCGGCGGGGCCGCGCCCCCGCCACCAACGGAGGAAACCACGCATGATCGGAACGCCAGCCTTCAGCCTGACCAGAAGACGGAGCCTGCAGCTCGGTGCGGCAGCGCTCGCCACCGCCGGCATGGGGATACGGGGTGCCCGCGCCGCCACGCCGCTCGGCTGGCTGACCTGGGAGAACCTCGCCGCCGACGACTATGTCGCCGCCTTCGTCGAGAGCGCCGGCATCGAGCTGCAGAAAGGCTTCATCGGCAGCGACGACGAGCAGTTCGCCAAGCTCCGGGCCGGCGGCGGGTCCGAGTGGGACCTGATCACGCCCGGCCTCGACAAGGTCGAGCTCTATGTCGCCTCCGACCTCCTGCAGCCGCTCGATCTCGCAAAGATCCCGAACGCCGCCCATCTCTACGAGCCGTTCAAGGCCACGCCGCTCGGCAAGGCCGACGGCCAGACCTTTGGCATTCCCTTTTACTGGGGCATCAACCCCCTGGTCTACCGGGCCGACCTCGTCGAGGGCGAGCCCGACTGGTCGATCCTCTTCGAGGGCGACAAGTATGCCGGAAGGCTCGCCATGCGCGACTACGCGCTCGAGGGCATCGCCATCGCCGCCTTCTATCTCGGCATTCCCAAGGACCGCATCTTCACCATGGACGATGCCGAGCTCGAGGAGTGCAAGAAGGCCTGCATCGCCCAGAAGAAGCTGCTGCGCACCTACTGGAGCTCGATCGCCGATCTCACCAACCTCTTCGCCGCCGGCGAGGTGGTGGCCGCCTTCTCCTGGGTCCCGCCCTATTACGACCTGAGGGAGCGCGGCATCGACATGGGCATGGCGAAGCCCGCCTCCGGCGTGATCGGCTGGTGCGACACGCTGGCAATCCCGAAGGAAACGAGCGGCGAGCCTTTGGACGCCGCCTACCAGATGATCGACTTCCTGCTCGGCCCCGACTACGGCAAGAAGCTGGCGCTCGGTGGCCCCTACGCGCAGAGCACCGATGTCGCCCGCGACCTGCTCACACCCGAGGAGCGTGAGCGGATCTTCATCCAGGACCTCGGCGTGATGGACAGCTTCGTCTGGAAGGCCAATCCGCCGGACTACGGCAAGTGGGTGCGGATCTGGAATGAGGTGAAGGCGAGCTGATCCGGCAGACGGCAGCAGGGGCGGCGACGGGCGTGGCCGAAGGTTCGGCGTCGCTCCTGCGGGCCGAGGGGCTGGTGAAGCGGTTCGGGCGGGTCGAGGCGGTGCGTGGCGTCGACCTCGACCTCGCGCCCGACACATTCGTCACCCTGCTCGGCCCCTCCGGCTGCGGCAAGACGACGATTCTCAGGATGATCGGCGGCTTCGAGGCGCCGACCGCGGGCCGCATCCGCATCGGCGATACCGACGTCACCCGCCTCCCGGCCGCCCGGCGCCCGGTCAACACGGTCTTCCAGAGCTACGCGCTCTTCCCGCATCTTTCGGTCTTCGACAACGTCGCCTTCGGCCTCCGCCTCAGGCGTTTGCCCACAGCCGAGATCCGCGAGCGGGCGCTGGCGGCCCTCGCCATCGTTCGCCTCGAGAGCCTCGCCGACCGCTTCCCGCGGCAGATCTCGGGCGGCCAGCAGCAGCGCGTCGCCGTCGCCCGCGCCATCGTCAACCGGCCGCTGCTCCTCCTGCTCGACGAGCCCCTGGGTGCCCTCGACCTCAAGATGCGCCGCCACCTCCAGGTGGAGCTCAAGGCCCTGCAGCGCGAGCTCGGCACCACCTTCCTCTACGTCACCCACGACCAGGAGGAGGCCTTCGCGCTGAGCGACCGCGTGGTCGTCATGAACGACGGCCGGATCGAGCAGGCCGGATCGCCCGAAACCATCTATCGCCGGCCGGCCAATGCCTTCGTCGCCGACTTCATCGACGACGCCAACCTCGTGCCCGGCAGGATCCTGGCCGTCGCTGCCGACGGCACTGCCACGCTCGATTGCCCGCTCGGCCGGATCACCGGCCCGGCCGTGCCGGGGCTCGAGATCGGCGACGAGGCTTCGCTCTGCTTCCGCCGCGAGGAGCTGACCGCCAGCGCCGATCCCGCCGAGACGGCGCTTCGCTTCCGAGGCCAGGTGCGAAGCGCACTCTTCGAGGGGGCCACGCGGCGCCTCGTCCTCGACGTCGATGGCCTCGAGATCGGCGCCGAGCTCCCGCCGGAGCCCGCCATCCCGGCGGACACGGCCCTCGAGCTCGGCGTCCCCGCGACAGCACTCTGGATCGTCAGGGGCCACAGGAAGGTAGTCGAGGGGTGAGCCGGCCGCTTCTCTGGGTGGCAGCGCTCCCCGCCGTCTACGTCTTCGCCTTCTGCACGGTGCCCTTGGGCCTGCTCGCACTCTACAGCTTCTACAGTGTCGACTTCGTCGCCATCGTCCGCGAGCCGACGCTCGACAATTACCGGACGGCGCTGGGCAGCCCGACCTACCGCCAGCTCGTCGCCAAGGCGCTCGGCCACGGCGCTCTCGTGGCCGCCATCGCCGCCGTCATCGCCTACCCCTTCGCCTTTGCCGTCGCCAAACGGGTGCGCCACGCCAAGGCCGCCGTGCTCACGCTCGTCCTCATCCCGCTCTACACGGGCGACCTCGTGCGCATCTTCGCCTGGCGCGTCGTCCTCGGGGCGGAAGGCGTGGTCAACTCGCTCCTCGGCTGGCTCGGGTTGATCGACGAGCCCTTGTGGTTCCTGCTCTTCAGCCCGTTCGCGACGTTCCTCGTGCTTGTCTACAACTACCTGCCCTTCATGGTGCTGGCGCTTTGGGCCTCGTTCGAGGCCATGGACGACGTCTATCTCGAGGCGGCGCAGGATCTCGGTGCCGGGCCGGTCGACCTCTTCACGCGGGTCGTCCTGCCGCTGACCAGCCCCGGCCTCGTCGCCGGGTGGCTCATGGTCATGGTGCTGGTCGCCGGCGATTACCTGACCCCGCAGCTCATCGGCGGCAGCAGCGGCGTGACGCTGACCAGCGCCATCCTCGACCTCTTCGGTGCCGCCTTCGACTGGCCCTTGGCCGCCGCCCTCGCCTGGATCCTCCTGCTGGCACTCGCCGCGACCGTGACCCTCGCCGCCTGGCTCTTCTCGCGCCACCCGGTCGGCCGCAGCCTCAGGGGCGGCGCATGAACAGCCTCGGCAACCGGCTGCCCGGTGCGCATGTGGCCGTGGTCTTCGGCTTCCTCTACACGCCGATCCTGCTGATGGGCCTCTTCTCCTTCGACCAGAGCCCGCTCATCGCCTTTCCGCTCCAGGGCTTCACCCTCGACTGGTACGTCCAGGTGCTCGGCGACGGCCGCATCCTCGGCGGCCTCGGCACCACCTTCCTCGTGGCGGGGCCGGTGACGCTGATCACCACGGTCCTCGGCACGGCGGCCGCCTTCGTCCTGGTCCGGGGGCGCGGCCTCTGGCGGCTGGTCTTCGCCGTCCAGCTTGCGCTCCCCTTCTTCCTGCCGCGCATCGTCTTCGCCATCGGCCAGGTGACCCTGCATGCCGAGCTCGACATCGACCGCAGCCTCGTCACGCTCTGGATCGCCGAGTCGCTGATCATCCTCCCCTTCGCCA
This sequence comes from uncultured Geminicoccaceae bacterium, assembly GCA_964528705.1. Lineage (GTDB taxonomy): Bacteria > Pseudomonadota > Alphaproteobacteria > Geminicoccales > Geminicoccaceae > SLRI01. The sequence continues at coordinate 26,508 of CAZGUW010000022.1, read as the reverse complement.
CGATCATCGTCGCCTCGGTGCTGATCGGCGTCGATCGCCGGCTCGAGGAGGCGGCGGCCGACCTCGGGGCGAGCGGGCTCCAGACCTTCCGCCTCGTCACCCTGCCGCTTATCAGGAACGGCATCCTCGCAGCCGCCTTCATCGCCTTCGTCCTGGCGACGGCCGAATACACCGTGGCCTTCTTCACCAGCGGCCGGCAGCAGCCGCTCGCCGTGCTGATCGCCTCCGATTTCCGCTTCGATCTCTCACCCAAGCTGAATGCGCTCGCCATGCTGATCGTCGTCTTCAATATCCTGGTCATCGCCCTGAGCGAGGCCGTGCGCCGCCGCCGCGAGGGAGCCTTGGCATGAGCCCCTCCCCCGTCGCCGCCACCGAGATCTGGGCGCGCACCGGCGATATCCGCCAGCTCGCCTCGCTTCGCCGCATCACGCTCGAGGACGGCGCCGAGGCCGGGGTCCGGGCACTCGCCTTCGACACCGGCGGCGGGCTCGCCTTCTGGGCGCTCGAAGGCCGCGCCCTCGATCTGGCGACGCTCTCCTGGCTCGGCCTGAACTGCGCCTGGCAGGGGCCCGGCGGCTTCGCCCGGCCGGGGCTGCACCCGGCGGAGAGCGACCAGGGCCAGGGCTTCCGGCGGGCCTATTCCGGCCTGCTCGTCACCTGCGGCCTCGGCCACACCCGCCAGCCCAAAGACGGCTACCCGCTGCACGGCCGCCTGCCCTTCACGCCCGCCCGGCTGATCGCCGCCGGCGAGGACTGGAACGCCCCCGAGCCCTGCCTCTACGCCGAGGCCGAGGTGGTCGATGCCATCGCCGGGGGCGAGAACTGGCTCCTGCGGCGCCGGATCGAGGCGCCGATCGGCGGCAGCACCATCCGCCTCACCGATACCGTCACCAATCGCTCGCGCGAAACCCTCCCGCAGCCGATCCTGTACCATTTCAATCTCGGCTATCCGCTGCTTCGCCCCGGCTGCAGCTTCGACTGCAACGGCACGAACCTGCTCCGCCCCCCGGCGAACCCCGACCCGGACGCCCAACCCCGCGTCACCTGCCGCCCGGCACCGTCGGACAACGGTTGGGCACGCTGCAGCCTCACCGCCCCGCCGATGGGCAACTGGCCCGGCATCCGTCTCGAGCTGGCCTTCGCCACGGACACCCTGCCCTTCCTGCAGGTTCTCGAAGACTTCCGGCCGGGCATGAACCTGATCGGCGTCGAGCCGGCCAACACCGACCGCGCGGCCGACGGGCGAAGCGTCCCGGACCCGGGTGCTGATCTCGCCCCCGGTGCCAGCCGGCAGTATCGGGTCACCTTCAAGCTCGAGAAGGTGACCACCGCCTAGGCCGCTGCCTTCGGGGCGCCTCCTGGGGCGCCCCTGGGAACCGGGTCCGGCAGCGAAGCGTTCAGGAGCGCCCCATCGCTCCTGCGCTTCAGGTCGGACACCGCTCGATGTCAGTCATCACCGCTGCAACACCAATCCCGGCATCGACGCCGGTCGCTGTGCCCGCCCTGCCGGCAGTGCATTTGCCGCCGTTCCTCTTCAATGCGCCCATGCCGCCGCTGCCGGCCGCCGCCACTTCACGCCACGACCGGGCGGGCTGGCCCGCCATCGCCGCCGAGGTCGGTGCCGGCTATCTCGCCAGAGGCTTGGTCGGCTCGTTCGAGGCCCAGGCATTCGGCGCAGTGCCGGAAGCGCTGGACACCCTGATCGCCGTCCCGGCGCGGAGCGAGGCGCGCGGCATGGGGACGCTGCTCACAGGCTTGCGCCAGGCCATGGCCGCCGGTCCGGGCCGCACCGCCATCGTGCTCTTCGCCAACAACTGCGACGATGACACGGCGGCCGCCGTCACCGAGCTGGCGCCGTCGCTGGGCCTCCCCCTGCTCCTCGTGGTAGGGCGCTTGCAGCGTCCGCATGCCCATGTCGGCCTGGCGCGGCGCATGGCGATGGACATCGCCCTGGCGCTGGGCGCGCCGGACTGCGCCATCCTGATGACCGATGCCGACACCAGGGTCGGCGACGGATGGGTGCGGGAGCTCACCGCACACCTCGCCGACGGCTTCGACCTCGTCTGTGGCGACTTCGAGATTGAGGACCCGGCGCCGGCGATACGCGGCCTGCAGCGTCATCCCCTCTGGCGGATGGAGACACGTTATGCGGCGCTGCAGAACCGCGTGCAGCACGCCTGCGACCAGGTGATCGGCCGGCAGCCGGTCGGCGGAGTCTGCCCCCATTACGTCGAGGCAGGCGCCAATATCGGGATCACCGCACGTCTCTACCGACGACTCGGCGGGCTGCCGCCCGTCGCCTGCAGCGAGGATCGGGCGCTCGTCCGGGCGGCGGAACTCGCCGGCGCCCGGATCTGCTACACCGACCGGGCGCCGGTGCGGACCTCGGGCCGGCTCGACGGCCGGGCCGCCGGCGGGCTGGCGGCCACGCTGAGCCGCCGGCTGGTCGATGCGGTGCCCACGGTCGACCAGCGGCTCCGTGCGGCCGGGGGCCTGCGCCGCCGCTGGGTCAACGCGCTGCTCGCCGCTGCCGGCTGCGCCCGCGCGGCGAACGACGAGCCGGGTGCCACGCCGGCTGCCCTGCATGCGCACATGGAGAACGAATGGGAGCGATCGGTGGTCGAGCCGCCGCTACCGGCGCGCACCGTTGGCAGGGAGCTTCCACGCCTCGCCCGGCTGCTTCGGTTCGAGATCGAGCCGGCCCTGGAGCGCTGGGCGACGGAGGCCGGACGATGACGGTCAGCGCGCTGCGGCAGCCGCCGAGGCCGGCCCCATCCTTCGACGCCGATCTCGGCCGCTGCGCCAATGCTATCCGGCAGCTCTCGGTCCCGGCGGAGGATGAATGTCCTGCCGCACCCATGATCGCCGAGCTTCGCCGCCACGGCCTGCTCGCCGCGGCGGTGCCGGCTGCCGATGGTGGCCTGGGCCTCGCGCACGAGCCGGAGGACCCGATTCGACTGGTGCGGATGCTGGTTAGCATCGGTCGGGCCAATCTCTCGGCGGGCCGCCTTCTCGAGGGTCATGTCAACGCCCTCAAGCTCGTGGCACTCCACGCCGGGGGCGAGGCGCGGAGGAAGCTGCTCGCCGTGGCGCGCGCCGGCGGCCTCTTCGGCGTCTGGGGCGCCGAGGGACGCAATCCCGTCCGGCTGCTGCCCGACCGGAATGGCCGGCTGGCGCTCTCCGGCGAGAAGCTCTTCGCGTCCGGCGCCGACACGGTCGACGTCGCCATCGTGACCGCCAGGGACCCGGACGACAGGACCCTGCTGGTCGCCCTGCCGACCACGGCGCTCACCGGGCATCTCTTCCCGGACGAATGGTCGGTCTCGGGCATGAAGGCCACCGCCTCGGGGCGCTGCAACCTGGACGGCCTTCCTGTCACCCCGGGCGATGTGCTCGGCGGGCCGGACGCCTATTTCTGTGAGCCATGGTTCGAGGGCGGCGTCTGGCGCTACACCGCGGTGCAACTCGGTGGCATGTACGCCATCACGCAGGCCGCCGCCGACCAGCTCCGCGCCCGCAAGCAGGCGACCGCCCCCCTCCAGGCGACCCGGCTCAGGCAGATGGTGACGGCTTGCGAGACCGCCCATCTCTGGGTCGCCTCTGCGGCTCTGGCAACGGAAGCGCCATCGGCCGAGCCGACGACCGCCCGGGTGGCGGTGCTGGCCCGCCTGAAGGTCGCCGAGGAGGCAGCCCGTCTCCTCCAGCTCGCCGACGAGGCGATGGGTGCGTCTTCCTTCTCCCTCACGCACCCCGCCGAGCGGTTCCGCCGCGACCTCCAGCTCTATTTGCGCCAAGCGGATCCGGACGGCATGGGGCAACGCGCCATGGAGCGCATCCTCGACGACGGCGAGGAGCGCCGCCGCTGGGGGATCGGATGAACGCCCGCCACCCGTATCCCCTGCTCGCGGCCTTGCGCGGCCAGGAGGCGGGTGCTGGCACCGACCTCCTGCATGGCGTGGAGACGCTCTGCGTCGTGGCACCCCACCCCGATGACGAGACGCTCGGCTGCAGCCTCCTCCTGCTTGCCGCGGCAGAGCGCGGCCTGCCCATCACCATCGTCTGCATGACCGACGGCAGCCGGTCCCATCCGGGCTCGTCGGCCTGGCCGGCGCACCGGCTCGCCGCCGAGCGACGACGGGAGCTGACCCGCGCGGTGCGCTGCCTGGCACCGGCCGCTAGGGTGGTCTGGCTCGGCTACCCCGACACCGGGCTCCCGACCGACGGCACGACCCGGGATCGTCTGATCCAGTACCTGCCGCGTCGTCCGGAGGCCCTGATCCTCACCACCTGGCCGCATGACCCGCATTGCGATCATGTGGGCACCGCCGAGCTGGTCCGGGACGCATGTGGCCCCGGCCACCCGGCGCGCCTTTTCCACTATCCGGTCTGGGGCCGGTTTCTCGAACACGCTCCCGCGCCGGGCTTCGACCGGGCCTTCCTCGTCGCCGGCGACACCGCCGCCAGGGAGCGCAAGCGCCGGGCCCTCACCTGCCACCGGACCCAGATGTCGGGCCTCATCGCGGACGACCCCGCGGGCTTCGTGATGCCGGAATGGATGCAGGACCATTTCGTCGAGCATCCCGAGATCTACCTTGCCGCTTGAGCGAACGACGCGGCATCTGAGCCGGCTCTACCGGCAGAGCTCCGATCCCTGGGGGCACGCGACGCGCGCCTACGAGCAGGCCAAGTTCGCGCGAACCGTCACCGCCCTCGGTGGTCGCCACTATCGGCAGGCGGTCGAGATCGGCTGCGGCATCGGTGTGCTGACGGAGCTCCTGGCACCCCATTGCGAGGCGCTCTTGGGCCTCGACTGCGTGGCGCGCGCGGTGGAAGCAGCCCGCCACCGCCTCGCCGATCAGCCGCACGTCCGACTGGCGGTCGGCGTGGCACCGGATGACCTGCCTGACATGGCCCCCGACCTGATCGTGCTTTCGGAGGTGCTCTACTTCATGACCCGGAACGAGATCGCCCGGCTGGCTGCCTGGATCGACGACCACGCAGTCCCGGACGCCCGGATCGTTATCGTCTCCTGGGGAGGCCCGACGGGCGAGGCCCTTTCGGGCCCCGCCTCCGCCGCACTCCTGTGCCAGATGCTGGCCAGTTGGTCGCACCGCCCGGAGGACGGCGACGGCTACCGGATCGACCTGCTTGACCGTTCGGGTGGTTGAACCGCTTAGCGGCTCATCGTCCGTTCGGCCTTGCGCTGGGCGTCGGCCAGCTCTTCCTGGATGTCGCCACCCTGGATGATCGACTGCAGAGCCACGACCAGCTCGTCCATCACGGCGTAGAACTTCGGGCTCTTGATGGGATTGTCGTTGGTGTCCGGCAGGGCCTGGACGAAGACCTGGGTATAGGCGTCGTCACCCATCACACCGCTGGTCAGGAGCGGCATGCTGCCGGTCGAGAGCTGGCTCGAGGCCTCGAAATAGGCCGTGGTGATCTCGGGATCGAAGATCACGTGGCGGATGAACTCGGCCGCCAGGTCCTTGTGCTCGGAGCCGGCGGAGATGGTGATCTCGTGCGGGTTGCCGATAGTGCGCCGGTTGCCCGACGGGTCCATGGGCATCGGTGCCGCCCAGATGTCGCCGTCGGCCGCGGTGGTGAGCTTGCCGCCCGAGAGGTTGTTGAAGAGGCCACGCCCCCAGGGACCCTCGAAGATGAAGCCGGCACGGCCGGCGGCCATGGTGTTGCGCGTCTCGTCGATCGTGAAGCCGGAGGGTGCGCAGCCCGAATCAGTGAGCTCCTTCACCCATTCATAGGCGGCGACCACCTCGGGCGTGTCGAAGGTGAGGTTGCCCTCCGCGTCGATGATGTCGCCACCCTGGCCGTAGATGATCGGGATGGTCCACTGGGCCGAGTTGGGGTTGCGCGCCGTGCGCAGCGCGACGCCGTAGATGGGCGCACCATCCACGTCCGGCAGCGCGCAGATCGCCTTGGCGGCCTCGAGCAGCTCGGGCCAGGTCTGCGGCGGGGCGTCGGGGTCGAGCCCGGCCTGCTCCATGAGGTTACGGTTGTAGAACATGATGATCGGCCCCGGGACCCAGGGCATGGCCATGATCTGGCCGTCGAAGGTCACCGAATCGAGCGAGGACTGCGGGATCTGGGCCCATTCCTCCTCGGTGAAGTAGTCGTTGAGCGGCTCGAGCGCGCCGATGTCGTTGAGCGCCGGGACCCAGCCCGCGATCAGGTGGATGTTGTCCGGGGCGTTGCCGGCGAGCGAGGCGACGGTCGCCTGCTTCAGGGCCTGGTCGAACGGCACGTCGTTGAGGATCCAGTCGACCTCCGGGAACTTCTCCTCGAAGCCGGTCTCGATGGCGCCCACGGCCGCCGCATGGTGCGGGTAGAGATTGATCCAGCCGCTGTAGTTCAGCTCGGTCTTGTCCTGGGCCGCCGCACCGGTGGCGGCCAGCGCCACGGCCGCGGCGAGCGTGGCCATTTTCTTGTTGAGCATCCAGAAGCCTCCTTCTTTCTCGTGGCTCAGCCCTTCACGGCGCCGGCAGTGACGCCGCTCATGAAGGTTCGTTGAAAGACGGTGAAGAGCAGGAAGATCGGCAGCGAGACCATGACCGAGAGCGCCATCATCTCGGACCAGGCGCCCTCGAACTCGGTCAGGAACGACATCGAGATGCCGGCCGGCAGTGGCCGCATGCTGGTCGAGGAGACGAAGGTCAGCCCGAACAGCAGCTCGTTCCAGGACGTGACGAAGACGAAGATCGCGGACGCCCCGAGGGCAGGACGCGCCATCGGCAGGACGATCCGGAAGAGCGTGTAGGCCCGACTGGCGCCATCGACGAAGGCCGCCTCCTCGACCTCCACCGGCAGCTGGTCGAAGAAGTTCTTCAGGAGCCAGACGCAGACCGGCAGCGTGATCACCGTGTGGCCGATGACCAGCCCGATATAGCTGTTCAGCAGGCCGAGCTGGACGAACATCAGGTACATCGAGATCATCAAGAGCGGGATCGGGAAGGCGAGCGACGCCATGAAGAACATGAGGATGGCGTTGCGGCCGGGCAGGCGGTAGCGCGAGAGACCGTAGGCCGCAAGCGCTCCGGCCCCGGTCGCGAGGATGGCGGAGAGGAGGCCGACGATCACGCTGTTGAGGAAGTACCGGCCGAGCAGGCCCGTGAACTGCGTCGTGTACGCCTCGACCGTCGGGTTCCGCGGGATGAACTGCGGCGGATAGCTGAAGACGTCGGCAAGCGGCTTGAACGAGGTCGAGACCATCCAGACGATCGGCAGGAGCAGGAGTGCCAGCGACGCCACGACCAAAGCGTGCAGGCTGAAGCTCGTCACCAGCCGCGACAGCTGGTAGACGGCCGCACTGCGCTGGCGCGGCATCGGCTTCGATCCCGTGCGCAGGGCTTCGGCGCTCATGCCAAGTTCCGCCGCAGCGCCACGCGCACGTAGAAGAGCGCGAAGGCCATGAGAAGGATGAGCCAGACCGTGCCGATGGCCGAGGCGAGGCCGAAATCCCAGTCCTCGAAGGCCGTCTTGTAGGTGTAGAGCGAGAGCACCATCGTGGCGTTGACCGGCCCACCCTGGGTGAGGACGAAGATCATGGTCATTTCCTGGAAGAAGCGGACCGCCTGCAGGAGCGCCGCCACCATGATGATGTTCTGCATCAGGGGCAGGATGACATAGCGCTGCCGCTGCAGGAAGTTCGCCCCGTCGATCGCCGCGGACTCGACCAGCTCGGAGGGGATGCCCTGCAGGGCGGCGAGGCAGATGACCATGATGAAGGGGATGGCGCGCCAGGCGTAGCCGCTGATGATCGCCCATTGCGAGGCGTTCTGGTCGAACATCCATTTGACCGGGGCCTCGATCAGCCCGGCCTGCATGAGCAGGTAGTTGACCAGCCCGTAGTCCTGGCTGAACAGCCAGCCCCAGAGAATGGCGATCACGATCCAGGGCACCACCCAGACCTGGAAGATGGCGGCGCGGAAGATGGCGGCCGCGCGAATGCCCGAGATCAGGAGCGTGGCAAGCCCGTAGCCGCCGGCGGTGGCGATGATGGTCGCGGCCCCGACGATGAAGACGGTGTTCCACAGGACTTCCCAGAACTCGCCGTCCTCGAGGAGGTAGACGAAGTTCTCGATCCCGACGAAGGACCGGCCGGAGCTCAGCGGGCTGGCATCGGTGAAGGCGAGGCCGACACTGTTGACCACCGGATAGACGATGAAGAGGCCGACGAGCAGAATCGACGGCGCGAAGATCGCCGCCAGAAAGACTGGCGCCTGCCTTGGTGAGAAGCCCAAACCGCCTCCCTGCTGAACGGCTTGTAGAACGGTTGCCGGCCGCTGCGCTGCCGATAACCGTCGGTTATTGCTGAATTGTCAGTTAGTGCTTGTCGCAGCGGGCGGTCCTCGTCAAGACAAATGTCGTCGGCTGGCTGCGGTCGAACGGAATTGAGGGGAGAACCGAATGGCCTCGGCCCGAAAGCCCAACGTGATCCTGATCGTCGCCGACGACCTGGGGTACGGCGATATCGGCGCCTTCAACGAGGGGCGGGTGGCGACACCCAATCTCGACCGGCTGGTCCGGGAGGGCGTCACCTGTCGCCAGCATTATGCCGCCTCGCCGATCTGCGCCCCGTCACGCGCGGCCCTGCTGACCGGACGCTACAACCACCGTACCGGTGCGATCACCCAGCACGAGATCCACGGCCTCGACAGAATATCCCTTCGAGAGGTGACGCTCGCCGACCGCTTCCGCCATGCCGGCTACGCCACCGGGCTCGTCGGCAAGTGGCACAACGGCACGTTCGACCGGCGCTACGAGCCCAATGCCCGCGGCTTTCAGGAGTTCGTCGGGTTCTGCGGCGGCTGGGCCGACTACTTCGACTACACGCTCCGGGTGGATGAGGGCATCCGACGCTCGGACGGGCGCTACATGACGGACGTGCTGACCGAGGAAGCCTTAGGCTTCGTCGAACGCCACAAGCAGGAGCCCTTCTTCCTCCATCTCGCCTACAGCGCGCCGCACTCCCCCTTCCAGGCCCCCGCCGGCATGGCCGAGCCACACCTCGAGAAGGGGCTGAACCGCATTGTCGCCACCACCTACGCGATGATCGAACGGATGGACGAGGGCATCGGCCGGCTGCTCGACAAGCTCGACGCGGAGGGTTTGGACGAGCAGACCATCGTCCTCTTCACCAGCGACAACGGCCCGGCCTTCTTCAATCCGCCCTACATGCTCGAGCCCGGCGAGGACACGTTCAACGAACGCTTCAACGCGGGGCTCAGGGGCAGCAAGGGCTGGATCTACGAGGGCGGCATCCGGGTGCCGATGCTGGTTCGCTATCCCGAGCGGATTCCGGCCGGCACCACCAATGACGACCTCATCCAGTTCGTCGACTGGGTGCCGACCCTGATGCAGCTTGCCGGGCTGCCGGCGATGGACGCACCGCCACTCGACGGCAGCGACGTCTCGGCCCGCCTGATGGGCGAGCCGGCCGATCTGCCGGACCAGCAGTTCTGGCAGTGGAACTTCTACATGCCGTGCATCGGCACCAATGCGGCAATGCGGGACGGGTCCTGGAAGCTGGTCCGGCCGATGATGGCCGGCACCCGCTTCTTCAGTCCCGAGCTCTACGCGACGCCCGATGACGCGGCCCTCGCCAAGGCGTTCGTCGCGGCGGACATCGCGCACAAGAAGGACCCGCTCGCGATCCAGGAGCTCGTGCCGGTGCCCCGCCTTCGCCTGCCCTCGCCCGAGCCGCTGGAACTCTACGACCTCGCCAGCGACCCCGGCGAGCAGCACGACCTCGCCGCCCTGCATCCGGACCGGGTGGCACGGATGCAGGCGAGGCTCGAGGACTGGTTCGACCGTGTCGAGGCCGATCGCCGGACGACCGCCGAAGCGGCCGCCTGAGCGGGAGGTCGCGTCAGCCGCGCGGCGGTGGCGGCATCATCGCCAGCATGGCGAGGAGGCCGCCGTCGACCTTGAGGTCGGCGCCGGTGATCCAGGCGGAACGCGGCCCGGCGAGGAAGGCGACCGCCTCGGCGATGTCGTCCGGCTGACCCAACCGGCCGAGCGGTAGGCGGCCCGCCTGCTCGGCGAGCACCGCATCCCCGCCACGATCCGGGAACATCTCGTCCCAGGACTTCCGCAGGAGCGGCGTGTCGATCGGGCCGGGACAGACCGCGTTGACGCGGATCCCGTCGGCGCCGTGATTGAGCGCCATACCGCGGGTCATCCCGAGCAGGGCCGTCTTCGTCGTCACATAGGCGAGCCGTTCGCCGAGCGTGGCGAAGGAGTGCACCGAGGCGACGACGACGATGGCGCCGCCGCCGCGCTTCTTCATCTCCGGAATGCCATGCTTGGCGCCGAGCATCACCGCGTCGAGATTGATCGCCATCACCCGGCGCCAGTCTTCCTCGGCGACCTCGACGGCCCCACCAAACGTGCCCACACCGGCATTGGCGACCAGGATGTCGAGCCCGCCGAAGCGATCGACCGCCAGCTTCGTCAGCCGCTCGGCACTGGCGGACTCCGCCAGGTCGAGCGCCATGCCGGCCATGGAAAGCCCGGCCGCCTCGGCCTCGGCCAGGGTCGCCGACACGTCCTTTTCGTTCGACGAACAGATCGCCACCGAGGCGCCCGACTTCGCGAGGCGCCAGGCCGTGGCCTTGCCGATCCCTCTCGTGGCGCCGGTGACGATCGCCACCTTGCCGGCGAATTCATTCTCGCTCATTCCGCCATATCCCTATCGGTTGCCGGCACCACGCAACGAAAACCCAGATGGCGGATGGCTGTGTCGATCGCCTGGCCCTGCCGCGCCGCCGGTCGATAGCGCAGGCAGTACTCGTCCGTGCAGAGAAAGGAGCCGCCCTTGACCACCTTGCGCGGTATCCTGAGATGCGGCGCGAACGGGTCGAGGCTGCCCTCGCGGGTGCCGCCCCTCGGGTTGCTCGGCACGCAGCAGGGCTTGTCGGCATCGGGCGCATGCTTGTCGGTGTACCAGTCCGTGGTCCACTCCCAGACATTGCCCGTCATGTCGTAGAGACCGAAGGCATTCGGCGGGTAGGAGCCGACCGGCGCAGACAGCTTGCGGTCGTCGGGGGCGGTGTTCTCGTAAGGAAAGCGGCCATGCCAGGTCTTGGCCATGGATCGCCCCTCGGGCTCGAACTCGTTGCCCCAGCAGTAGTCGGCGTCCTCGAGCCCACCGCGGGCCGCGAACTCCCACATCGCCTCGGTGGGCAGCGTCTTGCCGCACCATCGGGCATAGGCGAGCGCGTCCTCGACGGTGACGTGGACCACGGGGTGGTCTGCGAGCGCCTGCGAACCCGGTCCCTCGGGCCGGCGCCAGCAGGCACCGGGCACATACTCCCACCACTGGCGGAAGTCCTTCAGGTCTACGGGGCCCCTGGTCGGGCGGAAGACCAGCGCACCTGGCTTCAGCAGACCGGGATCGATGCCCGGATAGAGAGCCGGATCGATCGGCCGCTCGGCCTCGGTGACATAGTTGGTGGCGGCGACGAAGCGGGCGAAGTCGGCGTTGGTGACGGGGTATGGGTCGATCCAGAAGGCGTCGACGCGGACCCGGCGCGACGGCGCCTCCTCCGGGTAATGGCGATCCGAGCCCATGCGAAACTCGCCACCGTCGAGTCGCACCATGGCGTCGAGATCGGGCTGGCCCGCCGGCACCACCACCGCCGGTGCTGGTCGAGAGCTCGGCCGACGCGCGCCCCGGCGCCGAAGCTTGCGGGCGAGGCTGGTCATTCGGCCGGCGCTGCCGGCCGGCGCGCGCCGGCGATGAGCCGGGTGATCGAGCGGCGCAGCACCGGCAGGCTGCCGACCAGGGTGAGGATCAGCACGATGAGGAGACCGAGGGCGATCGGTCGGGTCACGAGCGGCGAGAGATCGCCGTTGCCGATGATCATGGCGTTGCGCAGGAACTCGTCGAGCAGGCTGCCGAGCACGATGCCGAGCACCATGGGCGCCAGCGGGAAGTCAAGGCGGCGCATCACATAGGCGAGCGCACCGAAGGCCAGCATCATCCAGACGTCACCGTACTGCAGCTTCGAGGCATAAGCGCCCATCACGCCCATGGCGATCACCACGGCCATGATGTTCTCGCGGGGGATCAACAGGACGTGGATGATGACGTGTGCCAAAGCGAGGCCGACGATCAGCATGGCGACGACGCCGAAGATCAGCCCGATCACCATGTACTCGAAGAGGTCGAGGTTCTCGAAAAGGAACATCGGTCCCGGGGTCAGCCCGTGGACGAAGAGGGCGGCCATGATGATCGCCGCCCCGCCGCTGCCCGGCAGACCGAGGGCGATCACGGGGATCAGGGAGGACGGCACCACCGCGTTGTTGCCGGTCTCGGCGGCGATGACGCCTTCGGTCGAGCCCTTGCCGTAGACATCCGGGTTTCGGCTGGTGCGCTTGGCGAGGACGTAGGAAATCCAGGCGCCCATATCGGCGCCGAGCCCGGGCAGGATGCCGACGATGCTGCCGATCGTGCCCGATTGCAGCACCACGCGGATCCGCCCCTTGAGATCCTCGAGGGAGGGCATGATACGGCCGATCTTGTGCGTCACCGGCTGCAAATCGACGTCACGATCGCGCATCGCGACAATCACCTGGCTGATACCGAAGAGCCCGACGATGGCTGCCACCAGCCCGACCCCGGCCTCGAGATAATGCGAGCCGAAGGAGAAGCGCGGGTGCATGTGCAGGTCATCGAGCCCGACCTGCGCGATCAGCAGGCCGACCATGCCGGCGATCCAGCCTTTGATCGGATCATCGCCGGTGAGCGAGCCGGCCATCATCACCCCGATGAGCACGAGCAGCAGAAGCTCCCAGGATGTGAACAGCAGAGAGACCTTGACCAACCATGGCGTGAGGTAGGCGAGGAAGCCGATGGCGATCAGCGTGCCGATGCAGGAAGCGATGGTGGTGAGGGCAATGGCCCTGCCGGCCTTGCCCTGCTGGGCGAGCTGGTAGCCGTCGATCGCCGTCGCGGCCGAAGCCGGGGCACCCGGGATGTTGAGGAGAATGGCCGAGAGGCTGCCGCCATAGACCCCGCCCATGTAGATCAGCATCATGGCGAGGATCGAGTACTCGGTCTGCATCGTGTAGGCGATGCCGAGCAGCAGCGCCATGGCCATGGGCCCGGTCAGGCCAGGCATGGCACCCATGATGATGCCGAGCGTCATCGACCAGAAGATCGTGAAGATCGCCCAGGGGTCGAGCAGCAGCCGGCCGAATTCCTCGAGCATCCAGCTATCTCCGAGCCCGGCTGAAGGATGGGGTGGTTGCGGTCACGGCAGCGGCACGAAAAAGATCTCGCCGAAGACGTACCAGAGAATGAACGTCAGAAGCGCGCTGAGGCCGATGCTCCAGATGAGCACGTAGCGGACCGAGAGCTTCCTGGCATAAGCCGTCTGGAACACGAAGAGCAGCGCGAAGGTCGCCGGCACGTAGCCGATCAGCGGTGTCACCAGGATGTAGACGAAGATAATGGCGAAGCAGGCACCGGCCCGGATGCCCTCGATCCGCGGCTGCAGTCGTCCGAACCTGAGGCGGAAGTGCCGGGCGCGAACCATCAGGGCGAGCGACAGGATCAGGAGGACGAAAGCGATGAGCCCGGGGGTCAGTCCGGGCGAGCCGAGCCAGCCGCTGCCGGCGAAATGCGGCATACGGTAGGAGGTGATCAGGACATAGACGCTGATCAGGAACAGGACGACGCCGGCGACGAAGTCGGGCGCCGCCTTCTCGGGGCTGGCGTAGAAGCTCTTTCTTCCGACCGGCTCGGACTGTGCCGGTGCGCTGTCGCTCTGGTCCATGCGGCTCATCCGGCTGGGGCGTACGGGCGACGCCGCAAGGCGCCGCCCGGTCGGCTCAGGAGTCCTCGATCTTGGCGATGCCGAGCTCGTCCCGGGTCTTCACGGCCGTGCCGAGAATGACCTCGATGATGTAGGCCTGCAGCGCCGTGCGCTCGCCCATCATGTCGTTCGCCACCTGGCGCGGCGCGCGGAACGGGAAGAAGGCCTTGCTGTCGTAGACCTCGTCCATCGACGGGTCGGTCACCGCCGCGTCGAAGGCAGCATCGATCTTCTCGAGGATCGCCTCGTCGACACCCTTCTTCACCGCGATGCCGTGGATGTTGGTCCAGGGCAGGGTACGCTTGAGGATCGGGTCGTCGACGAATTCGAGGATCGAGGGGATGGCGACACCCGCCACCTCCCAGGTCTGGGGCGTCCAGGCCGCCAGTGCCCGCAGCTCGCCGGACTGGAGGAAGTTGACCGTTGGCGTCACCCCGACGGACGCGCAGCTCGTCTCGCCGGCCAGCACCGCACGTACGGTCGGGCCGCCACCGGCATAGTTGGCGAGGCGGAAGTCGAGCCCCATCGACTTCTGCAGATAGACAGCCGCGTTGGACCACAGCGAGCCCGACGGCGTCGAGCCGATCGCCACCTCGCCCGGCTTCTCCATCACCGCGTTGACCCACTGGTCGAACGTCTCGTACGGGCTGTCGCCCGGCACGACGATGGCGCAGCTGGTACCGCCCGACATCCAGAAGTCGAAATCGCGCCAGTCGTAATCGATCCGGCCGAGGCTCGGGTAGGCCTCCATCACGTCATTGGCGCCGAGCCAGAAATGGCCGTCGGCCGGCTGCTGGAGGATGTAGTCCATGGCCTGCACGCCACCCGCCCCGGACATGTCCTGAAAGGCGATAGCGCGAGCGCCCAGCGGCTCGCGCATCAGCTCAGTGACGGCGCGCGTACCGAGATCGGTCGCACCGCCGGCCGGGGCGGCCATGGCGATGGTGATCGGCCGCGTCGGCCATTCCTGCGCGGCGCCGAGCCGTGGCAGGAAGGCGCTGCCTGCGAGGCCGGCGCCGATACCGAGGGTGTGACGGCGAGTGAATGACATGGTCCAGAACCTCCTTTGATCCCGTTGCTTCATTGTCGATCCGCAACGCGGATCGGCTTCTACCACCACACCGTTCAGGCCATGCCGACCAGCGTCAGGGGTGGCTCCAACGCATCGTCGGGTCGACTGTCGATCATTGCGGTCAATGCACCCTGAATGGCCGCATGAGCCGGATCGTCGAAGAGATTGTTCATCTCATGCGGATCGGCCACGAGGTCATAGAGCTCGCCGGCGCCCGAGACCAGCTCCAGCGTCAGCCGGTGCGTACGCGTGCGCACCGTCCGGAGCTTCAGCTCGACACCGCAGCGCGAGGCGTTCAGCTCCCACTCGTTGAGCGCGAATTCGCGATGCTCATCGCCGCGCAGCACCGGCAGAAGGCTGCGGCTGTGCCAGTGCTCCGGCCGCTCGACGCCGGCGGCGTCGAGGAAGGTCGCTCCCAGATCCAGGGTCGAGACCGGATCCTCGATCACCTTGCCCTTCGGCACGCCCGGCCCGCGCATCACCAGCGGCACACGCATCAGGCCCTCGTAGGACATTGGCCCCTTGAGCAGCAAGCCGTGGTCGCCGAGCCAGTCGCCATGGTCGCTGGCATAGATGACGATCGTGTCGTCGGCGATGCCGAGCCGGTGCAGCTCGGCCATGATCCGGCCGACATTGTGGTCGATGAGCGCCAGCATGCCGTAGGTGTTGGCGATGATCTCGCGCAACTCCGCGTCGCTGAGCTGCCGCACGCGCGAGTACTCCTCGCGGATCTTCGCGAGGTCCGCCCGGATCTGCGGCTTGCCCTCGAGCGAGGCGCGGTGCCACCAGGGCCGGCGCTCGAGATCGAGCGTGCGGTGCTCCGGGAGGTCGACCTCGGCCGGGTCGTGCAGCAGGCTCCACGGCACCGGGCAGTCGAACGGGTGATGCGGGTCGGGGAAGGAGGCCCAGAGCACGAAGGGCTGGTCGCTGTGGTTCGCCTGATGGTCGTTGAGATAGGCGACCGTGCGATCACCGACCCAGCTCGAATTGTGCCAGGCGACAGGCAGGCCCGAATGCAGGGTCTGCGGCGCACCGTGCGTGTCAGGCCCGACATTGGTCGTAAGGAGGCGGTTCTTCAGCTCGCCCAACCCGTCCCCGTAATACCAGCTCTCGTAGTGCTGGCCCGACGGCGGCTCCAATGGCGGCCACTGATTGTGCCCCTCGATCACCAGCTCGACATGGTCGAAGCCCATGTAGGGCCCGTGCCAGTCCTTGCCGTAGTGCTGCATCGAGCTCCGGCACTCGGGCGTGCCGGTCGGCTCGAAGGTGTGCGAGGTAGCGAAGTGCGGCTTGCCGATCAGCGCACTGCGGTACCCGGCGGCCGAAAGCCTGCCGGCAAAGCCCTGCTCACCGGTGGCCGGCGGCAGGTCCAGCCCGTTGTCGGCGACGCCGTGGGTACGCGGCAGGAGCCCGGTGAGGATCGAGGCGCGGGTCGGCTGGCAGACATTGTTCGGCGTGATGCAGGCGGCGAAGCGCGTCCCCTGCTCCGCGAGCAGATCGATATGCGGAGTTTTGACCTTCCGCCCCTCGCAACCGAGACAGTCGCCGCGCTGCTGATCGGACGTGATCAGCAGGATGTTGGGCCGCTTGCCCATCAATCTTCGCCCCCCGAGAGCCGCTAGTCGGTTATCACACGTATTCCGTCCTCTATGCCAGCATTGCGGCGCGCTGCGCAAGCCGCCACTGACGTACCCGCTGCCGGCTGCGGATCAGTATATCGATACCCGCTCGACCCCTGCATCCGACGACGCGAGCAGAGCGTCGCAGTGCTTGTGCATCAGCTCGAGCCGCAGCTCGGCCAGCGTCGGATCGTCGAACCGGTTGTCGAACTCGTCCGGGTCGGTCTGGAGATCATAGAGCTCGCCGAGGCCCGTGCCCTGGTAGAGGATGTGCTTGTAGCGGCCGTCAAAATACATGCTGCCGTGGCTCGGCCCCTCGCCCCTGGCGGAGCCCAGCGCGTCGTTGAACTCCGAGATCACGTAGTCCTTGTGGTGTTCCGGAGTCGTGGCGCCGGTCAGGAGCGGCCAGAGCGAGCGGCCCTGCATGTTGGCCGGCACGGGCAGCCCTGCCGCCTCCAGCAGGGTGGGCGCGATGTCGACGTTCTCGACCAGCGCGTCGCTCTGCACATCGGTGAGCGTCTTGCCGCGCCAGGACCAGATCATCGGCACGTGCACGAGGCTCTCGAAGAACCGGCAGCCCTTGTAGAGCAGGCCATGGTCGCCGAGCGTCTCGCCGTGGTCGGAGTGGAAGATGATGATCGTGTTGTCGAGCTGCCCGCTCGCCTCGAGGGCATCGATCAGCCGGCCGAACTGGGTGTCGATCAGCTCGATCATCGCGTAGTAGGCGGCCTTGACGATCCGGTCGTTGTATTGCTTCGGCGGCTTGTAGCCGGTGGTCAGCCGCTCTTCCGCCGACAGCTCCACCTTCGGCATCGGCCCGGTCGGATCGATGGCCTCGGGGGTCTGCTGCGTGATGCCGACAAAGGCCTTCTGGCGTTCGATGTCGTGCGGCCGGAAGGCCGCGGGCGGCATCTTCTCGGGATCGTAGCGGTCGAGATACTCCTTCGGCGGATCGAAGGGCGGGTGCGGATCGAAGGGATTGAGCGACAGCATCCAGGGGCCATCGCGCTCCTCGTTGATGAAGCTGATGGCGCGCTCGGTGATCCAGGTCGTCTGGTGCAGTTCCTCCGGCATGCCGGCGCCACAGAAGGGCTCGATGCTGGCATGCAGCTCGTGCGGATCGACACCCTTCTCGACGAGCCAGCGATGATAGGCGTGGTGCTCGACGTCCAGGTCGGGTTTCGGATGGTGGCTCCACTCCCAGAGCCGATAACCGTCGTCGAACCGCTTCTCGTGCCCCTTGGCGGCCGAGAGATGGAACTTGCCGATCAGCCCGCAGTCGTAGCCGGCATCGGCGAGCAGCTTCGTCACCACCGTCTCGCCTGCCGGGAAATGCTTGTTGCCGTTGCGGTGGACGTGCGTCGAGGCGGGATAGCGGCCGGTCATCATGGACGCCCGGGACGGCGTGCAGATCGGGCTCTGACAATAGGCGTTGTTGAACGCCACCCCGGACTCGCAGAACGCATCGAGCCGCGGCGTGTTGATGTGCGGATTGCCCAGCCGGCGGATCGTGTCCCAGCGCTGCTGGTCGGTACAGTACCAGAGAATATTGGGTCGCTTCGTCATGCCACGATCTCCGCTGTTGCGCCGGGCGGCGGGGTATAAATGAGTAGCCCCGCCCGCTCCACGGCCTCCCTGCCGCCCCAGAATTCCACTTTCGCCCGCTGGTCCGCCTTGGCGCGCGCATCGACCGCCTCGGGATCGCAGATTTGGCGCAAGAGCGCCTCCAGTCGCGCCGCCTCCGGATGATCCGGGCCGAGATCCTCGAGCTCGTCGGGATCGGCCTCGAGGTCGAAGAGCTGCGCCGGCATGCCGACATGGTAGATCAGCTTGAATTTGCCATCGCGCAGCATGAAGCTGCCCGTCTTGGAGCCGGCCGCGTGATACTCGGCAAAGCCCTGGACCGCTGCTTCCTCGCCCGCCAGGGCCGGGAAGAGCGAGCGGCCGGGCAGGTCGCTGTCCGCCGCCTCGAGCCTGCCGCCGACCGCCTCGACGATGGTCGGGTAGAGATCGACATGGCCCGCGATCTGCGCCACCCGCCGGCCTTCCGGAATGCCGGGGCCGGCCATGATGAGCGGCACGCCGATCGAGCCCTCGTAGAGACAGCTCTTGCCGAAGATGCCGTTCTGGCCGGCGAGATCGCCGTGATCGCTGGTGTAGAGGACACGCGTGTCCGGGGTGAAGCCCGTCTCCTCAAGGGCTTTCAGCAGCTTGCCGATCTCGGTGTCGAGATGGGCGAGCAGCGCAAGATAGCCGGCCTGGATGCGCCGCATCTTCACTTCGTCGGTCACCGGGCCGGTGTCCATGATATGGCGGAGATGTTGGTCAGCCGGATGCTCGCTCCGCTCCTCCGGTCGCCAGCCGGTCGGCAGCCGGACGCCGGCCTCGTCGATGCCTTCCCAGAATTCGGCCGGCACCGAGAAGGGCGGATGCGGGCTCGGGTAGGAAACGAAGAGCACGAAGGGCTTGTCGCCGCCGCGTCGCCGGCGCTCGGCGAGCCACTCGATGGCACTCTCGGTAATCCTTCGGTCGAACGGCTGGTAGGGTGCCTCGCCGACGCCCGAGCGCTCCGTGTAGAGCTCGAACTGACCCTTGTTGACATGCTCGTCGTCGAAGCCCCGAAGCAGCATGGATACGCCACCCTTGCCGTTCAGGATGTGCATCGCGAGACGCTCTTCGGAGAAGCCGTTGTCATCCTCCGTGGCACGGAAGTGCAGCTTGCCGACGGACACGACCTCATGTCCCTGGTCCCTGAGCCGGCGCATCCAGGACGTCACCCGCCCGTCATAGGTGATGGCGTTGTCCCAGTAGCCCGTCTGGTGCGGGAAGCGGCCGGTCGCAAGAGCGGCCCGCGACGGGCAGCAGAGCGGACTCGACGCATAGGCTGCATCGAACGCGACACCTCTCGCCGCCAGTCCGTCGAGGTTGGGCGTCACTGCCTGCGGATGACCATAGGCGCCTGAGAAGGCGCGGTTGTGATTGTCGGAGAGGATGAAAAGCAGGTTCTCCGGTTTCGGCATAGATTCCCATTCCATTGTCAGAGGCGACGATGCCCGCTGACGGCCACCCAACCTTGACCCCGCAGGCTTATTTGCAGAAGGTGTAGCCGACGGGGCGACGCGCGTCACGATCGGACGTAGGAAAGGACAGGAATTTGAAGCACATCTTTGCCGGCTTGGGATTCGTTGGAGCCTTGGTTCTCGCATCGACACCGGTCGATGCGCAGGATTTTCCGAACAAACCGATCAATATGTGGCTGAGCTCGGGCGCCGGCGGCATGACGGACGTCTCCTCGCGCATCCTGGCGCAGAAGATGGAAGAGATCCTGGGCGTCGAGGTGCTGGTGGAGAATCGCGTCGGCGGCAGCGGCTCGATCGCGGTCAACGCCATGCTGAACGAGCCGCACGACGGCTACACCATCACCAGCTACAGCACCGGCGTGCCGTCCGGCATCGAGCTGCTCGGCACTGACGTGAACATGGACGACGTCGCGGTGCTCGGCAGCTACATGCCGCAGGAGCGCGTGCTGTTCGGGCGCAAGGACGTGCCGTTCCAGACCGTGCCCGAGCTGATCGAGTACGCCAAGGAAACGCCGGTCACCTTCGCCGACGGGGGCTCGTACTGGACCGCGCGGGTCGTGGAGGCTTTCGCCAAGGCGCACGATCTCAAGCTGCGCATGGTGCCGTTCGCCAGCGGTGCCGAGGGTTCGGCGGCGATCCTGGGCGGTCACGTGTCGCTGGCCGAGACCGGTGTCGGCACCTCGGCCTGGCTCGCCGCCCGCGATGCCGGCACCCTGAACATGCTGGCGGTGGTCACCGACGGCGATCTCGCCAAGCACGGCTTTCCCGATGTGCCCAACATCACCGAGTTCGGCACCGATCACGTCATGCGCCAGTACTACGGCTATGCCGTGCCGGCGGATACGCCGCCGGAGCGCATCGAGATCCTGTCCAACGCGATCGAGCAGGCGCTCGCCGATCCCGAGGTGGTCGAGCAGTTCGAGCGGATCGACCTGACGCCACAGTGGATGGGTCCCGAGGACTACGCCAAGATTCAGGGCCAGGTGCGCGAGGAGGCGGCGGGCCTCAGGGCTTTCCTCGATTCGGAGTGACGTCGAGAAGGTGGACAGTCGCATGCGCGTAAGCAGTGACTGCGCCACCGCCCTCGGGCTGCTGGCGTTCGCCGCAGCGCTGTGGTTCTGGCTGATACCCGGCTGGGTCGGGGCCGCCGACGATCGTCTGTTGCCCGAGGCCATGGCGGTGGTCATCGGTGTCCTGGCGCTGATCCTCCTCGTCGTCTCGTTGCGTGGTGCCGGTTCGCGCCAGCTCGCGGCCGACGAGGACGATCCGTTTCTCGAGCGGGATGCCCATGGCGATCCCGGGCCGCTGTTCCTCCTGATGCTCGTCTGGCTTGCCGACGCCATCACCATGCGCTGGTTCGGCTTCTATCCGACCAGCGCCGTGGCCCTCGTGCTGTCCTTCATCATCCTGGGCCTGCGTCAATGGCAGGGCATCGCGCTATGGACAGTCCTGCCCCTGATTGGTGTCTATGTCGTGTTCGAGCACGGATTCTCGCTCTTCATGCCGCGCGGGCGGCTGCTGGCAGGCTGGCTCGGCTAGCGAATCTCCCGATCATCCGCGCGAGCACCATCGAGGCTGGCCTCCGTTCATCAACCCCGACACTGTGTTCACAAACCGAAGTCCGCGGGATTCTGCAACGATCGCGCAGGCCTGGAATATGCCCCGGCCAGGGTTTAGGAGCCGGAGACGGGCCGTCGCAGGCTCCGATAGGTGAAGGCGATCAGCGAGAGCACCGAAAGGCCGACGAACAGGATCGAGATCGGACTGCCGACGAAGACCGCGGGGTCATTGCCGCTGAGGATGAGCGCGCGACGCACGCCATTCTCCAAGAGGCCGCTCAGCAGGAAGGCGATCACCATCGGAATGGGCGAGAAGCCCAGTCGGCGCATGAAGTATCCGAAGATGCCGAAGACCAGCATCAGGCCGACATCGAACAGCGAGCGCGAAACCGCGTAGGTGCCGACGGTGGTGACGACGAGGATCACCGGCAGCAGCAGCCGCGTTGGTACCAGGAGGATGTAGCGCGCGACCTTGAGGAAGCCCAATCCCATCACCAGCAACAGGAGATTGGCGAGAATCAGGCTGAGGATGATCGCATAGACCAGCGGCCCCTGCTCCTGCATGAGGAACGGTCCCGGCGTCAGGCCGTGGATCATGAAGGCACCGAGGATCAGCGCCGCCTCGACATTGCCCGGAATGCCCAGCGTCACCAGCGGAATGAGGTTGGCGCCCGTGCCGGCGCTGTTGCCGGCTTCGGCGGCGGCAACGCCGCGTAGCCCTCCGCGGCCCACCTCATACTGCGGTTTGGCCAGGCGCTTGGTGGTGTTGTAGGCGAGCACGGCGCCGACGGTGGCACCCAATCCCGGGATGGCGCCGATCACGGTACCGATGCCGCCCGAGCGGAGGATGGTCGGCACCAGCCCCTTGAACTCCGACCAGGCCAGACCCTTCTCGCCGGGATCGAGGGCCTTGGTTTCGAGGCCGTGGCTGGGCCAGAGAAGCTCGCGCCGAAGCTGGATGAAGATCTCCGAAACGACCATCAGGCCCAGGAGCAGCGGCACCAGGGCGATGCCCTCCTCCAGCTCGGCAAAGCCGAAGGTGAAGCGCGTCTGGCCGCTGAAGATGTCCCGTCCGACGGTCGCCAGCAGCAGCCCAAGCGCCGCCGAAATCAGGCCCTTGACCGGCGAGCTGCCGACCAGGGCGCCGATGATCATCAGCGCGAAGAGGATGATTGCCGCGTATTCCGGCGGTCCGACGCTCAGCGCGATGGCGGCCAGCGGTGGCGCGCAGAGCAGCAACACGACATCGCTCAGGAGATCGCCGCCGACCGACGCATAGAGCGCCGTGTGCAACGCCTTCTTCGACTTGCCCTTCTTGGTCGCCTGGTGACCGTCGATCGCGGTCATCGCGGCCTGGGAGGTACCGGGCATGTTGAGCAGGACAGCCGGTACGCTGCCGCCGAAGCTCGTGCCCTTGCCGATGGCCAGCAGCGCCACGATGCCGACCATCGGATCGAGATAGAAGGTGAACGGGATCAGGAGGCCGATCGCCGTGTTGCCGCCGATCCCCGGAATGGCACCGAAGATGAAGCCGAGCCAGATGCCGGCCACGGCAAAGAGCAGATTGCTCAACGTGAACACCGCCGGAACGGCGACGAGAAGGTCATCGAACATTACCGCAGCGTCCCCGCCTGGTCGGATTGTGGTGGTGTCAGCCCCAGTGCGCGGGCTCGCTCTCGACCATGCCGGGATCGGCCCCCGGCGGCGGCGTGTAGACGAATGTGCCGCGTTTCAGGATGTACTCGGCACCGCCGACCTCGGCCACCCGCTGCCGCTGGTCCGCCTTGGCACGCCGGTCCACCGCCTCGGGATCGACGATCTCGCGCAGCTTGCGCTCGAGCTCGGCCGCCTTCTCCAAACCGCCGCCGTCGGCGACCAGATCACGCAGCTCGAACGGATCGGCCTCGAGGTCGAACAGCTGCGGCGGCATCCCGACGTGATAGATGAGCTTCCAGCGATCCTCGCGGACCATGAACGAGGCATTGCGCGAATAGGCAGCATGATACTCGCCGAAGAGCACGCGATCGCGCTCCTCGCCGCGCAGCGCCGGCCACAGCGAGATGCCCAGCAGATCCGCATCCGCTTCGGCTGGCGGCAGGCCGGCGCCTTCGACGATGGTCGGGAACAGGTCGACATGGGAGGCGAGTTGGTCGCTGACCTGGCCTTCCGGGATGCCCGGCCCGGCGATGATCAGCGGCACGCCGGCGCTGTGCTCGTAGAAGTTGGACTTGCCGAACAGCCCGTGATGGCCCGCTGCCTCGCCATGGTCGCTGGTATAGATGACCCGCGTGTTGGCCATCAGCCCCAGCCGTTCCGCGGCCGCCAGCACCTTGCCGATCTGCTCGTCGAGATGCGTGACCAGCGCACAATAGCCGGCCATCACCCGTCGCAGCATCATCTCGTCCATGTCCCCGTAGGCGGCGACCTTGCGGATGTGCTGCACCGCCGGGTGCTCGGGACGTTCGCCGGGCTCGAACTGCCGGGGCAGCTCCATGTCCTCGAGCCGGTAGAGATTCCAGAGCCGCTCGGGCACTGAGAACGGCGGATGCGTCGTCGGGTAGGAGACGAACAGCGACCACGGCTTGTCGTCCTTGCGGCGGGCACGCTCCTCCAGCCAGGCGATGGCGCGCTCGGTGACCGTGTGGTCGAACTCCTGGTAGTTGCTCATGCCGATGCCGCTCTCCGCGGCGTAGAGGTCCCATTGGCCGGCGCGTGCCGGTTCCGCATTCTCGCAGCGCAGCAGCATCACGAGGCCGCCAACGCCGTCGAGGATGTGCATCGGCACGATTTCCTCGGAGAAGCCGTTGTCGTCGTCGGTAGAACGGAAGTGCAGCTTGCCGAACGACACGACGTCCTGACCCGCCGCGTCCCGCAGCCGGCGCATCCAGCTCTCGTGCTGACCCCGATAGACGAGCGCGTTGTCCCAGCAGCCGGTCTGGTGCGGATAGCGTCCGGTGGCGATCGCCGCCCGAGAGGGGCAGCAGAGCGGACTGGCGCAATACGCGCGATCAAACCGGGTACCGCGTGCGGCCAGCGCATCCAGCGTCGGCGTGCGAACGAACGGGTGCCCGTAGCACCCGAGCATCGAACGGGCATGATTGTCCGACTGGAAATAGATCAGGTTGGCCGCATCGGTCATCTATCTTTCACCACTCCTCTGGATCGTTCGATTCCTACGCCATACCAACAGGTTCAGGCAGCGGATCCCGGATCGGACCGGGACGCGCGTGGATCAGTTCCTCGAGCTCACGCCGGATCGCCGCATGAGACGGATCATCGAAGAGGTTCTCCATCTCATGCGGGTCGGCCACGAGGTCGTACAGCTCGCCCGCGCCCGAGGTCAGCTCGATCGTGCACTTGTGCGTCCGCGTCCGCACGGTGCGCAGTTGGAGCGCCACCCCGACCCGCGCCGGCGACACGTTCCATTCGCAGTAGGCGGCGTCGCGAGTGGCATCGCCTTCGATCAGCGGGCGCAGGCTGCGGCTCTGGGCCTGATCCTCGAGACTTGTGCCGCCGTAGTCGCAAAAGGTCGCGGCGAGATCGAGGGTTGAGACCGGCTGGTCCACCACCTTGCCGGCCGGAACGCCAGGGCCACTCACGATGGCGCCCACGTTCAGCAGGCCCTCATAGGGCGTCGGCCCCTTGAGGTAGAGACCGTGGTCGCCCATCAGATCGCCATGGTCGGAGGTGTAGATGACGATGGTGTCGTCCGCGAGGCCGAGGTCCTGCAACGCGCTCATGATGCGACCGACATTGTGGTCGATCAGCGCCAGCATGCCGTAATAGTTGGCCGTCATGTCCGCCAGCTGGGCGTCGCTCTGGGGCGGCATGCGCGATGCCTTCGCCCGGAACCGGCGCATGGCCGGGTCGTCGAGCTGCGGCACGCCTTCGAGTGACGCCCGATGCCACCAGGGACGCCGATCGAGGTCGAGCGTGCGGTGCTCGGGCAGGTCGATCTCGTCCATCGGATGCAAGCGGCACCAGGGCTCGGGGCAGTCGAAAGGGTGGTGCGGGTCCGGGAACGACGCCCACAGGCAAAACGGCGCATCCGCAGTACGCTGCTCTTTCAGCCAGTTTATGGTGCGGTCACCGACCCAGGTGCTGGTGTGCCAGGCCGCCGGCAGGCCCGAGTTCCAGGTCTGCGCCGCGCCGGTGCTCGGCGGCAGCTCGGTCCCCCACAGCTCCTCGACAGCCTGCGGGTCGGGCAGACGGGAGTAGTACCACCGCTCGAAATGATGGCCGTGCGGCGGCCTGGGATTGGGTCGGCCCTTGAACAGGTGCCCGAAGGACGACAGCTCCACGTGGTCGAAGCCCATATAGGGCCCGTGCCAGTCCGCGCCGTACTCGGCGGAAGTGACATTGTTCTCGGGCGACGACGTGGGCTCGAAAGTGGCGCGGGTGGCGAAGTGCGCCTTGCCGATCAGTGCCGACTGATAGCCCGTCGCCGCCAGCTTGCCGGCGAAGCCGGCTTCGCCGGTGGCCGGATCGAGGTCGACGCCGTTGTCGTAGACGCCGTGCGAGAGCGGCAGCATGCCGGTGAGGATCGAGGCCCGCGCCGGCTGGCAGATCGGATTGGGCGTGATGCAGTTGGAAAATCGGGTGCCGCCCTCGGCCATCATGTCCAGATGCGGCGTCTTCACCTTGCGCCCGGCGAAGCCGTAGCAGTCCCCTCGCTGCTGGTCGGACGTAACCAGCAGGATATTCGGTCGTTTCTTCACGCGGTGTCCCTCGGCCAGTTGCCAACCACCATGCGGGCGAATAGGGTCGCTGGCAACCCACGAGTGCGACAGTCGCGCGCACCGGCATGGACAAAATCCAAGGGAGGGAAACAGACGATGCGTTGGTTCTACCGCTGCCTGGCGCTGGCCCCTTTGGCCACCACCAGCCTCTATGCCACGGCGGTGGTGGCCGATACCGAGCTGACCTTCCGCTACGCTTACGACAATGTCGACGAGATTCAGGCGGGGCTCGACAAGTTCGAGGAGCTCAACCCGGGCATCACGGTCACCATGGAGCGCGTCGCCTTCAAGGATGCGCGGGACCAGCTGATCCGCGAGGGTGCCGCGGGCGCCGGACCGGACGTCGCCCATCTGGCCTTTGTCTGGGTCAAGGACCTGGGCACCGCCGGGGCGTGCATGCCGCTCAACGAGCTGATCGAGGAGCACGGCATCGGCGAGAACGGCTTCGAGGACTTCATCGCCACCGACCTCGTGCTCGGTGAAGACGAGGAGACCATCTACGGCGTGCCGTTTGCCACCGACACTTGGGGCATGGTCTACAATACCGAGATCATGGAAGAGGCCGGCATCGAGAAGATCCCGGAGACCTGGGACGAGCTGCTCG